>NZ_JBEORW010000014.1:0-170700 GCF_040302565.1 Streptomyces sp. NPDC097981 | reverse complement strand
ACCTCGTGAATGTTGTACGCGCCCAGCGAGCCGTCTTCCAGCGGTGAGGTCTCGTACCCCACCTTGGCCATCGGGCGCTTGGTGAATTCATCGGTATTGATGATGATCTCGGCGCCGCGCGGGACGTCTCCGATGTTCGCCTTCAGGGCTGCCGGATTCATCGCGACCAGTACGTTCGGGGCGTCACCCGGCGTCAGGATGTCGTGGTCGGCGAAATGCAGCTGGAACGACGACACGCCGGGCAGGGTGCCGGCGGGGGCACGGATCTCGGCCGGGAAGTTCGGCAGCGTGGAGAGGTCGTTCCCGAAGGACGCCGTCTCCGAGGTGAACCGGTCACCGGTGAGCTGCATGCCGTCACCCGAGTCACCCGCGAAGCGGATGATCACCCGGTCGAGGCGGCGTACTTCCTTGCCGCCGGAGGTCGGGGGTGTCCGTTGTTCGCCGACTACAGCCCCTTCGGCCCCGTCGGCCTGTTCGGCTGGACTACTGACCTGGCTGGTCACTGAACTGGACCTCCTTCGAGGCTTGGCGTTCCCGCTCCCAAGGTCAACCCTACGTCGGCAGGAGTGACCTTCTCGGGGGACGCTCGCATTCCGGACCGCCTCCCGCGGCGGTCTGTCGAGAGAATTCCGTGCGATTCCGAGAGAATCCGAGATGTCGTGCCGTGCAGAAATAGTGCGAGCCTCCGGCGGCCAGACGCAGTACCGCCACGCCTGACAGGGTGTCAGTTGATCAAGGTTTTGATCAATGCCCCGACCCGGCGCCCCGGCTTTCGATCAAGACCGGAGGTAGGTGAGAACGGCCAGGACCCGCCGGTGGTCCCCGTCGCTCGGTGACAGTCCGAGCTTCATGAAGATGTTGCTGACGTGCTTCTCCACCGCTCCGTCGCTGACCACCAACTGCTTGGCCACGGCCGAATTGGTCCGCCCCTCGGCCATCAGCCCGAGCACCTCGCGCTCGCGCGGGGTCAGCCCCGCCAGCACGTCCTGCTTCCGGCTGCGGCCGAGCAGCTGGGCGACCACCTCCGGGTCCAGGGCGGTCCCGCCCCGGGCCACGCGTACGACGGCGTCCAGGAACTCCCGCACCTCGGCCACCCGGTCCTTGAGCAGATACCCCACCCCGGTACTGGAACCGGCAAGCAGTTCGGTGGCGTACTGCTCCTCCACGTACTGCGACAGCACGAGCACGCCTATCCCGGGATGCTCGCGGCGCAGCCGTACGGCGGCCCGCACGCCTTCGTCGGTGTGCGTCGGCGGCATCCGTACGTCAGCCACCACCACATCCGGCAGCGCGTCCTCGGCCGCCAGCTCCGCCACCGTCTTGATCAGGGCTTCCGCGTCCCCGACGCCGGCCACGACGTCATGCCCCCGGTCGGTCAGCAAACGGGTCAGGCCCTCACGCAGCAGCACTGAATCCTCGGCGATGACCACCCGCACCCTGTCTTCCACGATCCAGCAGCTCCCGCGTCCACGTTGTCGGATGTACCTGACTCAGCCAAGCATCCCAGCCCGAGGGGAAGATGGAGGCGAGTCCGGATCATCGCGTGGTCGCGGGAGCGGGGACGGGGTGCCGCCCGGCCGGCGGGCTACCGGCGGGAACGCCAGGGGAGCTCGGCGGTGACCGTGGTGCCGCTGCCGGCGGGCGAATCCACGACCAGCACCCCGTCCACGGCGTCCAGCCGCTCGGCGAGCCCTGCCAGCCCGGTGCCCGTGCCGTCGGAGCTCGCGCCGCCGCGGCCGTCGTCCGCGACCTGGATCAGCAGCCGGCTCCCATCCCCGGACCTCCACACGTCCACGCCCGCGGTACGGGCCCCGGAGTGCTTGCCGACGTTCTGGAGCAGCTCCGAGACGGTGAAGTATGCGATCCCCTCGACCGCCGAAGCGGGCCGGTCCGGCAGGTCCACGGACACCCGCACCGGCACCGCGCACCGGGAGGCCACCGAGGACAGCGCCGCGTCCAGACCGCGGTCCGTCAGCACGGCCGGGTGGATCCCGCGGGCCAGGTCGCGCAGCTCCTGGAGCGCGATCTTCACCTCTCCGTGCGCCTCGTCCACCATCCGGGCCGCGGCGCGGGGGTCCTCGGCGAGCTTCTCCTTCGCCAGCCCCAGGTCCATGGCCAGCGCCACCAGGCGGGCCTGTGCCCCGTCGTGCAGATCCCGCTCGATGCGGCGCAGGTCGGCGGCGGCCGTGTCGACCACGACCCCGCGGTCGGACTCCAGCTCGGTGACACGGTGGTCGAGGCTCGACGGCCCGAGCAGCCCGGCGACGAGGACGCGGTCGACGGTGGTGAGCGCCCGCACCACCCAGGGCGTGGCCAGGGTGAATCCGAGCCCGGCCAGGCAGGCCAGGGCGATCTCGACGGGGGAGTCGAGGTAGAAGGTGTAGTCGTCGTTCTGGAACAGCTGGAGCCCCGGCATGTCGGTGTAGGCGGGGAAGACCCAGTACCAGACCGGGTACAGCAGGAAGGCCCATCCGTACGCCCAGAACACCAGTGCCACGGTGAAGGCGAAGACGGCCCACGGGAGGTGGACCACCGAGTACAGGGCGTGCCGCCACGCGCTGCCGCTCTTGAGCAGCGCTCCCATGGCGGCGAGCGGACCCCGCTTCTTCGCCCGGACGGGCGCGGGCTCGGCGATGTCGACCCCGAGCAGGCCGCGCACCCGGGCCCGCTCGACCCTGCCGAAGCCGCGGCACATGGCGAGCACCCCGGCGAGCACGGGGATCCCGAGGAAGGTGACGAGCATCCCGGCGCCGAGGGTGACGCCGGTGATCGCGAGCGAGAAGTACAGCACGCTCAGGGGCAGACCGAGCAGCAGATACCCCAGCTCCCGCCACGTCCGCCCGTCGACCGGAGCCCGCCACACGCGACCGATGTCCATGATCCCGACCCGCCCTTCCGCATTCCCATGACCCACCCCAACCCTCCCGCCCGGCCGAGCCCGGAACCATCGGGCGGGTCGGCCTCTCGGCAGGGGGGATAACCCCACCACAGCTCCCTGACCCCGGACCGGAACCCTCCGGTTCGCCCCGCCCGTGCGGCGCCGGCCCCTGCCTCGCGGCGTACACCCGGCCCCGCAGGGCCTCGGCTCCGCGCGGCCCCGGTTCCGCAGGGTCCCGGCTCGGCAGGGCTTCGGCGGCTCGGCAGGGACCCGGCCCTGCAGAGTCCCGGTTCCGCAGAGTCCCGGCTCGGCAGGATTTCGGTTCCGCGGGCCCCGGCCCCGCAGGGGACAGGCGAAGGGACCCCCGTCCACGCCCCGGACAGGGGTCCCGATCAGCAGGCCGAAGGCCCCGGCTTCAGCCGCGCTCCCGCCACGGGAGCTCCGCCGTCACCACCGTGCCCGCCCCCTCGGGGGAGTCGACGACGAACACCCCATCCACGGCGCGCAGCCGCTCCGCCAGCCCCGCCAGTCCCGACCCACGCCCCACGGCGGCCCCGCCCCGCCCGTCATCCGACACCCGGATCAAGAGCCGCGCCCCCGGCCCGGCGCCGGATCCACCGTCCGGCCCCGTCCGCCACACCTCCACACTCGCGTGCCGCGCCCCCGCATGCTTGCTGATGTTCTGCAGCAGCTCCGACACCGTGAAGTACGCGATCCCCTCGATGGCGGCCGCAGGCCGCTCCGGCAGATCCACCGCCACCTTCACCGGCACCACGCACCGCGACGCCACCGACGACAGCGCCGCGTCCAGTCCGCGGTCCGTCAGCACCGCCGGGTGGATCCCCCGCGCCAGGTCCCGCAGCTCCTGGAGCGCCAGCTTCACTTCCCCGTGCGCCTCGTCCACCATGGCCGCCGCGGCGTCCGGGTCCTCCAGCAGCTTCTCCTTCGCCAGGCCCAGCCCCATGGCCAGCGCCACGAGCCGCGCCTGCGCCCCGTCGTGCAGATCCCGCTCGATGCGCCGCAGGTCGGCCGCCGCCGTGTCCACCACCACGCCCCGGTCGGACTCCAGCTCCGCGATCCGCCGCTCCAGCTCGTCCGAGGGCGAGAGCAGCCCCCGTACCATCAGCCGGTCCACGTTCGTCAGCCAGCGCGCCACGTACGGCAGGACCGGCCACAGCACCAGCAGCCCGACCAGCGCCGCCGTGAAGGTCAGCACCCCCCACGGCAGCCGCACCAGCCCGTACAGCACGGTCCGCCAGGCCACCGGGTCCTTCACGCCCGCCCACAGCCAGGGGAAGAACCCGCCGGCCCGCCGAGGCCCGGGCAGCGGAGTCGGCTCGTCCACCCGTACGCCGAGCAGCACGCGCGCCCTCGCCCGCTCCAGCCGTCCCAACTGGCGGGACAGGATCAGGCCGGCTGCGAGGAGGGGAAGACCTATCGCGGTCACGGACAGGCCGCCGGCGGTCGCCACCATGGTCACGGTGTAGACGAACCCGACGAGCGCGAGCGGAAGATTGCTCACCAGATGGACGGTCTCTTTCCACGCCACGGCCCCCAGGGCCGGGCGTATGGGAGGAGGCCGGTCGTTGTCCGGGGCATGGTGGGAGACTTGAACGGGCGCGGTCATGCGGCCCAGCCTGCCAATTCCGCTCCGCAGGCGCCATGGGGCAGCCGGGCCGCAGTAAACGGGGGATAACCCCACCCTGTGTGGACCAGGCCCTAGACTCCCGTCCGTACCAGATCGTCGACAGTGGCCAAGGAGCGAGGAACGGACGTGCCCGACCCAACGGTATCGACCGTAACCGTGCTCGCGGCGGACTATTTCCGAAGTTATTCGGTCGTCGGCCTGCTGGCCGTCCTCGGTGTGCTCTTCGTGGCCGTCGCGTTCGGTGCGGGCCGCCTGCTGAGACCGGTGGTCCCGACCCCTGAGAAGCTGCTGACGTACGAGTGCGGCGTGGACCCCGTCGGCGAGGGCTGGGCGCACACGCAGGTCCGCTACTACGTCTACGCGTTCCTCTACGTCATCTTCGCCGTCGACTCGATCTTCCTCTTCCCGTGGGCGACGGTGTTCGCCGCCGCCGGCTACGGCGCCACGACGCTCGTGGAGATGTTCATCTTCCTGGGCTTCCTGGCCGTCGGCCTGCTCTATGCGTACAAGAAGGGCGTCCTCGAATGGAC
This sequence comes from Streptomyces sp. NPDC097981, assembly GCF_040302565.1. Taxonomy (NCBI): domain Bacteria; kingdom Bacillati; phylum Actinomycetota; class Actinomycetes; order Kitasatosporales; family Streptomycetaceae; genus Streptomyces; species Streptomyces sp. NPDC097981. Next base: position 165,644 of record NZ_JBEORW010000014.1, on the reverse strand, counting down.
GTGACACCGGCCGTGACCACCGTCGAGGGCCAGCTGCTCCCGGAGCCCAAGCGGCTGGGAGTCCTCTCCCGGCTCGCCCCCGAGCCCATGAAGGTGGTCCTGAACTGGGGCCGCCGCTACAGCCTGTGGGTCTTCAACTTCGGCCTCGCCTGCTGCGCGATCGAGTTCATCGCCGCGTCGATGGCCCGGCACGACTTCATCCGGCTCGGCGTCATTCCGTTCGCGCCCGGCCCGCGCCAGGCGGACCTGATGATCGTCTCGGGCACGGTGACGGACAAGATGGCCCCGGCCGTGAAGCGGCTGTACGAGCAGATGCCGGAGCCGAAGTACGTCATCTCCTTCGGTGCCTGCTCCAACTGCGGCGGGCCCTACTGGGACTCCTATTCGGTGACGAAGGGCGTCGACCAGATCATTCCGGTGGACGTCTACGTCCCTGGCTGCCCGCCGCGTCCGGAGGCGCTGCTCCAGGGCATCCTCAAGCTTCAGGAGAAGATCGCCCGAGAGTCGCTCGCGGACCGCTACACCGGCGGGCAGGGACCGTCGGTCTCGCAGCTCACCAGCGGCCTGGTCACGCCCCCGCCGGCGCCGGGAGCGGGCGCATGAACCTCTACGACTCCCTCCCCGACGCCGCCGCGACGGTCTTCGGCGCGGAGGCGGTGGCCGAGTACGCGTACGACGTCCTGACGGTCGACGTGCCGGTCGGAAGCTGGATCCCGGCGCTGGAGACCGCCCGGGACAAGCTGGGCTGCACGTACTTCGACTGGCTGAGCGCGGTGGACGAGCCGGGCACGGGCTTCCGGATCTGCGCCCACGTCGTGTCCCTGGAAAACCGCCGCGTACGCCGCCTGCTCCTGCGGACGACGGTCTCGCACGCGGCGCCCTCCCTCCCGTCCGCGGTCGCGATCTACGCGGGCGCGGAATGGCACGAGCGGGAGACGTTCGAGATGTTCGGCGTCGTCTTCACCGACCACCCGCACCTCGTTCCGCTCCTCCTCCCGGAGAACTTCGAGGGGCACCCGCTGCGCAAGGACTTCGTCCTGGCCGCGCGCGTCGCGAAGGCCTGGCCGGGAGCCAAGGAGCCGGGCGAGGCACACGACCCCGACGCTCCGAAGCGCCGCCAGATGCTCCCGCCGGGCGTCCCGGACCCCAACGACTGGGGCCCGCTCAAGGGCCAGCTCCCGCCGGCCCCCGCCCGGCCGGCCCGCGCCGCCCGCACCCCCCGCGAGGGCGCCCCGGTCCGCCGCACCCGCTCGGTGACGGAGGGCTCGGCCACCCAGACGGCACCGGCAGCACCGGAAGGCGACACCCCGCGCCCGGCGCGCCGTACGCGCACGGCGGCGGAGGGTTCGGCGAGCCAGGCGGCTTCCTCGCCGACGGAGGCCGGCAGCGAAGCCGTCGCTCCGGCGGAGGCGGAGCCGCAGGCCCCGCGCCCGGCGCGCCGTACGCGCACGGCGGCGGACGGTTCGGCGAGCCAGGAGACGGCCCCCGGGCGCACGGTGGCGCCGGGCCGGCGCCCCGCTCCCCGCAGCGCGGACGCCCCCTGGCACAACCCCCAGCCCGCCTTCGCGGACCGGGACACCGAACCCGAACCCGAACCGGAACCCAAGCCCGGCCCCGCACCCGCGGCCGACCGCGGTCCGAAGGCCGAGCCGAAGCCCACGCCCGCCCCCGGTGCCGAGCCCGCCCCCGGCGCCGAGTCCGCGGCCGGGCCCGCCACCACCCCGGAGCCCGCGGCCGGGCGTGAGGCGGAGGCCGGACCCGGCGCCACCCCTGAATCCGAACCTGACAAGGGAGGCGACGCGTGAACGACGTCCTCGACGTCGCCCTGCGACTCATCGCCGTCTTCGCCGTCTTCCTCGTGCTCCCGCTCGTCGTCGGGCAGACCGAGCACAAGGTGATGGCACACATGCAGGGCCGCCTCGGCCCCATGTACGCCGGCGGCTTCCACGGCTGGGCCCAGCTCGTCGCCGACGGCGTGAAGTTCGCGCAGAAGGAAGACATCGTCCCGGCCAACGCCGACCGCCGCATCTTCCAGCTCGCCCCCGCCGTCGCCCTGCTCCCGTACCTCCTCGTCCTCGTCGCCATCCCCATCGGCCCGGGCGAGGGCGCCGTCGGCCAGGTCATCGACGCCGGGCTGTTCTTCGTGCTCGCCGTCATGGGCGTCGGCGTCCTCGGCAGCCTGATGGCCGGCTGGGCCTCCGCCAACAAGTTCTCCCTGCTCGGCGGCCTGCGCACCGCCGCGCAGCTCCTCGCGTACGAGCTGCCGATGCTGCTCGCCGCCGCCTCCGTCGCCATGGCCGCCGGGACCGTGTCCCTCCCCGGCATCGTCGGCGCCTTCCAGTGGTGGTGGCTGCCCTGGCAGATCACCGGCGCGCTCGTCTTCTTCACCGCCGGCCTCGCCGAACTCCAGCGGCCCCCCTTCGACATGCCCGTAGCCGACTCCGAGATCATCTTCGGCGCGTACACCGAGTACACGGGCCTGCGCTTCGCGCTGTTCCTGCTCGCCGAGTACGCCGGCATCGTCGTACTCAGTGCCCTCACCGCCGTCCTCTTCCTCGGCGGCTGGCACGGGCCCGTCGCCGACGGCTGGGTCTGGACCCTCCTCAAGACCGCCGTCCTCGCCTTCGTCGTGATCTGGCTCCGCGTCAGCTACCCCCGGCTGCGCGAGGACCAGCTCCAGAAGCTCGCCTGGACCACACTCATCCCGCTCGCGCTCGCCCAGATCGCGCTCACCGGCATCGTGAAGGTGGCGATCCAGTAATGCCCATCCCCGGATCCGGCCTCGCCAAGGGCCTCGCCGTCACCCTGCGCACGATGACGAAGCGCGCACACACCACCCAGTACCCCGACGTGCAGCCCGAGCTCCCGCCCCGCACCCGCGGGGTCATCGGCCTGTTCGAGGAGAACTGCACGGTCTGCATGCTGTGCGCCCGCGAGTGCCCCGACTGGTGCATCTACATCGACTCCCACAAGGAGACGGTCCCGGCCGCCACCCCCGGCGGCCGCGAGCGCAGCCGCAACGTCCTCGACCGCTTCGCCATCGACTTCTCCCTCTGCATGTACTGCGGCATCTGCATCGAGGTGTGCCCCTTCGACGCCCTCTTCTGGTCGCCGGAGTTCGAGTACGCGGAGACGGACATCCTCGAACTCACCCACGAGCGCGACAAGCTGCGCGAGTGGATGTGGACCGTCCCGGCCCCGCCCGCCCTGGACCCGGCCGCCGAGGAGCCCAAGGAGATCGCCGCCGCCCGCAAGGCCGTGGAGAAGGCCGAGGCCGCCGCCGCTGCGGCAGCCGCCGGGACCGCCGGGACCGCCGGGGCCGCCGGGCCCGACGAGCCCGCCGCGCCCGAGACCGATGCCCCGACCACCCCGGAGGGAGACGCGTGACCCCCGCAGCCACCGCCCTGGCCGCCACGGCGACGGGCAACGGGTTCCTCTCCCCTACCGGCGTCGAGATCGCCTTCCTCCTCGTCGGCCTCGCCACCCTCGGCGCGGCCGCGATCACGGTCACCACCAAGCAGCTCGTGCACGCCGCCCTCTGGCTGGTCGTCGCGCTCGGCGGCATCGCCGTCGAGTACCTGCTGCTGACCGCCGAATTCATCGCCTGGGTCCAGGTCCTGATCTACCTCGGTTCCGTGGTCGTCCTCCTCCTCTTCGGGCTGATGCTCACGAAGGCCCCCATCGGCCGCTCCCCGGACGCCGACTCGAACAACCGCTGGGTCGCCCTGGGCGTCGCCCTCGTCGCGGCCGTCGCGCTCGTCTGGGTCGTCGTCGATGCGTTCCGCACCACCTGGATCGACCTCGACGGCCCCGTCCAGGGCTCCACCAAGGTCTCCGGCGAGATCCTCTTCCAGCACTGGGTGCTGCCCTTCGAAGCGCTCTCCGTCCTCCTCCTCGCGGCCCTGATCGGTGCCATCGTGCTCTCCCGCAGGGACGCCGCCGACGGTGCGCCCGACGACCAGAAGGAGCAGCAGCGCTGATGCACCTCGCCTACCCCGCCGTGCTCGCGGCGCTCCTCTTCTGCACGGGCCTGTACGGAGTGCTCGCCCGCCGCAACGCCATCCTGGTCCTGATGTCCGTCGAGCTGATGCTCAACGCCGTCAACCTCAACCTGGTGACCTTCGACGTCTGGCTGCGCGACACCCTGCACGCCGGCCAGGCCCTCACCCTCTTCACCATCGCCATCGCTGCCGCCGAGATCGGCATCGGCCTCGCGATCGTGCTGATGGTGTACCGCAACCGCGGCACCTCGGACGTCGACCGGCTGCGCGACACCGCCGAGGGCCACGAGCCCGCCCCGAACAACCAGAGCGAGGTCACCGCGTGAGCACCACGACCCTCGCGGTCCTCGTCCCGCTCCTGCCCTTCCTGGGCGCGGTGGCGGGACTGCTGCTCGGCCGCAGCGCCCCCGGCTTCGTCAGGCCCCTCGCGGTGCTGCCGGCGCTGGCCGCGGCCGTACTGGCCGTACTCGTCGCCATCCGCCAGGGCGGCGGCAAACCGATCACCACCGCGACCGAGCTGACCCCGACCGGCTCGGTGCCGATCGACCTCTCGCTCTACCTGGACGGCTTCGCCGTCCTGGTCGCCGTCCTGGTCGGCGTCGTCGCCACCTGCGTACAGCTCTACTCCACGGCGTACCTCCGCGAGGACCCGCGCTACCCGTCGTATGCCGCTCTGGTCTCACTGTTCACCTCCGCCATGCTGCTCGTCGTCTACTCCGGCGACCTGATGGTGCTGCTGGTCGGCTGGGAGATCATGGGCATCTGCTCGTACTTCCTGGTCGGCCACTACTGGGAGACCGAGGCGGCCCGCTCCGCCTCCCTCAAGGCCTTCCTCGTCACCAAGCTCGGCGACGTCCCCTTCCTGATCGGCCTGTTCGCGCTCGCCACCGACGCCGACTCCTTCCAGATCACCAAGATCCTGGGCACCGTCGCCGCGGGCGGGCTCGACCACCCCACGCTGATCGCACTGCTGCTGCTCGCCGGAGTCGCGGGCAAGTCCGCACAGTTCCCGCTGCACACATGGCTCCCGGACGCCATGGCGGGCCCCACCCCCGTCTCCGCGCTGATCCACGCCGCGACGATGGTCGCCGCCGGTGTCTACTTCATCGCCCGCCTCCTCCCGGTCTTCACGGCCTCCCGGGCCGCACTGGTGGTCATGGCCGTCATGGCGGCCGTCACGATGCTCGGTTCCGGCCTCGCCGCCCTGGCCCAGGACGACATCAAGCGCGTCCTCGCCTACTCCACGATCGGCCAGCTCGGCTACATGATCGGGGCCCTGGCCGTCGCCGACCGCGGCGCCGCCGTCTTCCACCTCCTGTCCCACGGCTTCTTCAAGGCACTCCTGTTCCTCGGTGCGGGCGTGATCATCCACGCCGCCGGGACGAACTCCCTGGCCGCCATGTCCCGGATGGACGGCCTGGCCAAGCGCATCCCCGACGCCTTCTGGACCATGACGATCGCGCTGCTCGCGCTCGCCGCGATCCCGCCCTTCGCCGGCTTCTTCTCCAAGGAAGCCGTCCTCGCCGCCGCCGAACATGCCGCCGGCGGGCACTCGGAGCTCGCTCCCAGCGCCGCCGGCTGGGTCGTGCTCGTCGCCGGAGTGCTGACCGCCCTGCTCACCGCCGCCTACGCCACCCGGCTGTGGCTGATGGCCTTCCGCGGCCGGGGTGCCACCGCCCCCGACCACGGCAAGGAGCCCGTCGCCATGACCGGCGTGCTCTGGCTGCTGTCGATCCCGACGATCGGCTTCGGCCTCGCCGCCGGCCCGATCGCCGACTGGTTCGACGGCAAGGCACTCACCCCGACGCTGACCACCTCGGTCCTCGGCACGGGAGCCGCCGCCGTGGGCGCAGTGCTGACCTACGCCCTGTGGCAGCAGGCCACGGCCAAGGCCGCCGCGGTCGGATACGGCACCGGCGTGTCCGCGTCCGCCGCCGCCGCGGAATCCGCGGCCGAGACCCCCGAGGTCGCCGAGGTCACCCACGACCACCCCGCCGTCCCCGCCGGCGCAGCCCCCGACCCCGGTCGGGCACTGCTCGGCCCGCTGCACCGCCACGCGGCCGACGGATTCCACCTCGACGCCGTCTACGACCGGCTGTTCGTCCGCCCGGTCCGCGCGGCCGCGAGCCTCGTCCGCTTCCTCGACCGCGAGGTCGTGGACACGTACGTCCGCGGCGCGGGCGCCGGCCCCCGGCTGCTCGGCAGCCTCGTACGCCGGGCCCAGACCGGCAACGTGCAGAGCTACCTGAGCGCCCTGCTCGCCGGCGCCGTGGTCCTGGCGATCGCCACCGCCGTCCTCGCCAACGTCAACGCCGGATCGTGAGCCGTGAGTCAGCCGTGATTGATATCAGCCCGTCCGTGATGCAGTTCCTTCTGGCGTTCGTCGTGGCCGCACCGCTCCTCGGCGCCGCCGCGGCCCTCCTGCCGCCCCCGCCCGGACTCAAGGGCAAGAGCCCCGGACAGGCCGTGCTGCGCCACGGCGTGACCGTGACCGGCGTGATCCTCGCCGCGGCGATCGCCCTCGCCCTGGGCTTCGACCGCGACACCCCGGCCCGCTTCCAGGCGACCACGGACATCAGCTGGATCCCGGCGCTGAACGTCCGGATCCACCTCGGCATCGACGGCATCTCGCTCCCCCTTCTCCTGATGACCGCGCTGCTGTTCTTCCTCTGCGCGCTCTACAGCTACTTCAAGTTCCCCGACGGCCCTTCCCCGAAGGCCTTCGTCGCGCTGCTCCTCGTCCTGGAGTCCGGCACCCTCGCGACCTTCGCCGTCCTCGACCTGCTGCTGTTCTTCCTCGCCTTCGAGATGGTCCTCATCCCGATGTACTTCCTCATCGCCCGCTGGGGCGGTGCTCAGCGGCAGGCTGCCGCCTGGAAGTTCATCCTCTACACCCTCCTCGGCTCCGTGGTCATGCTGCTCGGACTGCTGCTGATCGGACTGAACAGCGGCACCTTCGACATGGTGGCGCTCGCCTCCGACAACGGCCGCGGACTGACCCACACCACCCAGCTCCTGGCCGTGCTCGCCATCGGTCTCGGCCTCGCCGTGAAGACTCCGATGTGGCCGCTGCACAGCTGGCTGCCCGACGCCCACACGGCCGCGCCCACCGTCGGCTCCGTCCTGCTGGCCGGCGTCCTCCTCAAGATGGGCACGTACGGGTTCGTCCGCATCCTGCTCCCCGTCACCCCCGACGGCATGGCGACCTTCGCCCCCTACCTGGGCGCCTTCGCCGCCATCGGCATCGTCTACGGGTCCCTCGCCTGTCTCTCGCTCGCCCGCAAGGGCAACAAGGGCGACCTCAAGCGCCTCATCGCGTACTCCTCCGTCGGCCACATGGGCTTCGTCCTCCTCGGCATCGCCTCGATGACTCCCACCGGCGTCAACGGCGCGCTGTTCGCCAACATCGCGCACGGTCTGATCACCGGCCTTCTCTTCTTTCTTGTCGGTTCGCTCAAAGACCGTTACAACACCGCCGATCTCGACACCCTCGCCGGAGCCACCGGGGCCGCCCTCTACGGCCGCGCCCCCCGCCTCGGAGCCCTCCTCGCCTTCGCCGCCGTCGCCTCCCTCGGCCTGCCCGGCCTCGCCGGATTCTGGGGCGAGATGCTGGCCCTGTTCGGTGCGTTCGACCCGGCGGCGGGCCTGTCCCGGCCCGCGTTCCTCACCTACATGGCCTTCGGCGCGTTCGGCACCCTGCTCACCGCCGCCTACCTGCTGATCGTCGTACGGCGCGTCTGCATGGGCGACCCCAAGGCCCAGCCCGAGCCCACGCTCGAACTCGCGGACATCCAGCGCTACGAGTTCGCCGCCTGGACCCCGCTCGCAGCCCTCACCGTCCTCGCCGGCCTGTGGCCCGCTGTCCTCCTCGGCCTCACCGACCCGGCCGTCCAGAAGCTCCTCGCAGGAGGCAACGCATGACGGCCCTGTCCGCCCTGCCCGCCCTGTCCGCGGTCAAGGCCACCGCCGCCGCGGCCCCGGGCGCCGAGACCGCGAGCCTCGTCCAGAGCGTCGACTGGCTCGCGATCGCCCCCGTGGTCCTCCCCGCCGCCGTCGCCCTGGTCGTCCTGGTCGCCGACCTCTTCGTACCGCCGCGGTACAAGCCGCTGCTCGGCTGGCTGTCCGTGGCCGGCCTCGCCGCCGCGACCGCCACCCTGCTGCCGCTGCGCGCCGGCGACCGCGCGACCTTCTGCCTCACCATCGACCCCGGTGCGTGCAGCTACACCGCAGACCACTTCACGCTCGTCATCCAGTTCCTGGTACTGGTCGGCGCCCTGGTCACCGCCCTGCTGTCGGTCACCGCCGTCCGCGACGCGCGCATGCCGGCCGGCGAGTACTGGTTCCTGCTCCTTTCCTCCGCGGCGGGCGCCGCCCTGCTGCCCGCCTCCCGCGACCTCGCCACCCTGATCGTCGCCCTCGAAGTCGCCTCGCTGCCCGCCTTCGCCCTCGTCGGCATGCGCCGCGGCGACCGGCTCTCCTCCGAGGCCGCCCTCAAGTTCTTCCTGTCCTCCGTCACCGCCACCGCCGTGTCGCTGATGGGCGTCAGCTTCGTCTACGCCGCCACCGGCTCCCTGCACCTCACCCAGGTCGCCGACCGCCTCGAAGACGTCCCCGGCCGGCTCGACACCCTTGCCATGGCCGGCGTCGCGCTCACCCTCGTCGGCTTCGCCTTCAAGACCGCGGCCGTCCCCTTCCACTTCTGGGTCCCGGACACCTACGTCGGCGCGCCGCTGCCCATCGCGGGCTACCTCTCCGTGATCGGCAAGGCCGTCGGCTTCACCGGCCTCATCCTCGTCACGGTGATCGCCTTCCCGGCGTACTCCGACATCTGGGGCCCGGCCCTCGCCGTCCTCGCCGCGCTCACCATGACGCTCGGCAACACCGCCGCCCTGCGCCAGCGAGCGGACCGGCCGGGCAGCGCCGTCCGGCTGCTCGCCTGGTCCTCGGTCGGCCAGGCCGGCTACCTGCTCGTCCCGATCGCGGCCGCCGCCTACTCCGATCGCGACCAGATCGGCTCGACCGTCGCGTACGCCCTCATGTACGCCGTCGTGAACCTCGGCGCCTTCGCCGTGGCCGCCCTCGTCGCCCGTACGAAGCCGCTGCACCGGATCAGCGACTACCGCGGCCTGTACACGGAGCGCCCGGCGGCCGCCCTCGCGCTGGCCTTCTTCCTGCTCTGCCTGGCCGGCCTGCCGCCGGGTCTCATCGGCCTCTTCGCCAAGGTCACCGTCTTCCAGTCCGCGGTCGACGCGGGCCTGGGCTGGCTGGCCGCGGTCATGGCGGTCAACGTCGTCATCGCCCTGTACTACTACCTGCGCTGGACGGCCCTGCTCTTCCGCGCCCCGGAGGAGCCCGTCGGAGAGGCCCGTACGAAGGCCCCGTGGCCGGTCACCGCCGCGATCGTGGTCACGGCCGTCACCGCCGTGGTGCTCTCGGGCGCCCCGCAGCTCGTCCTGCGCTTCGCCTCGGGCAGCCTGTTCCCGCAGTAGACGCGGACCCGCAGACCGGTGGCCCGCCGGCCCCGTACGCCGGCCGGTCCGCCGGCATCCGCGTACGCCGTGACCCGGACGGCGTATCGCCCGCCGCAGCCGCGCCGCCCCGGACACCCGGGGGCGCACGCGGCACGCCCCGGGAACCAGACGCGTTCACCTCGCGTTGACCGGGAAGGGAGGGTCCACTGGACCGTAGACCCTCAGAACCACGACGGGGCTCCCCTGCCGCACCATTTGGAGGGCGTACCGTGCACCGCCGGCACAACGGGCTGAAGACCGCCGTACTCCTCGGCGGGCTTTCCGCACTCATCATCCTCATCGGAAGCTTCTTCGGGCGGGGCGGCCTGATCATCGCCGTCCTCGTCGCCCTCGGGACGAACGCGTACGCGTACTGGAACAGCGACAAGCTGGCTCTACGCGCGATGCGCGCCCGCCCCGTCAGCGAGTTCGAGGCGCCCCAGCTCTACCGCATGGTGCGCGAGCTCTCCACCTCCGCGCGCCAGCCCATGCCCCGGCTCTACATCTCGCCGACCGACGCGCCGAACGCCTTCGCCACGGGCCGCAACCCGCGCAACGCTGCCGTCTGCTGCACCGAGGGCATCCTGCGCATCCTCGACGAGCGCGAGCTGCGCGGGGTCATCGGCCACGAACTGAGCCACGTCTACAACCGCGACATCCTGATCTCGTCCGTCGCCGGAGCCCTCGCCTCCGTCATCATGTTCCTGGTGAACTTCGCCTGGCTGATCCCGGTCGGCCGGTCCAACGACGACGAGGGGCCCGGCATCATCGGCTTTCTGTTGATCATGATCCTCGGCCCGCTCGCCGCATCCGTGATCCAGCTGGCCATCAGCCGCTCGCGCGAGTACGAGGCCGACGCGTCCGGCGCCCAGCTCACCGGCGACCCGCTCGCCCTGGCCGGCGCCCTGCGCAAGCTCGACGCCGGCGTCAAGCAGCTCCCGCTGCCCCCCGAGCCCAGGCTGGAGACCGCGAGCCACATGATGATCGCCAATCCGTTCCGTCCAGGCGTGGGCCTTTCTAAGATGTTCTCCACGCACCCTCCGATGGCCGAGCGCATCGCCCGGCTCGAACAGATGGCAGGCCGTAGTCAGTGAAGACCATCCTCAACATCATTTGGCTCGTCCTCAGCGGCATCTGGCTGTTCCTGGGCTACTGCCTCGCGGGCGTGCTCCTGTGCATCACCATCATCGGAATCCCGTTCGGCATCGCGGCCTTCCGTATCGCCGTGTACGCGCTCTGGCCCTTCGGCTACACCACGGTCGAGCGCCGTGACGCCGGCGCGGCATCCTGCATCGGCAACGTCCTGTGGCTTGTCCTGGCGGGCTGGTGGCTGGCGATCGGCCACATCGTCACCGGCGTCGCCCTGTGCGTGACGATCATCGGCATCCCGTTCGGCATCGCCAACTTCAAGATGGTCCCGCTGTCCCTGCTCCCGCTGGGCCGTGAGATCGTCCCGACCGACGCGCCGTTCGCGTCCCGTTAGACGGCAGGGCGGCGAAGGAACCCACGGGCAGGAAGAACCAGTGTCGGCTGCGAGCACGGCCACGGCCTTGTCGGTCATCGTGCCGATGTACAACGAGGAAGAGGCCCTCCCCGCCCTGGTGAGCAGCCTGCGGCCGGTGCTCGACGGCACCGGGGCCGCGTACGAGGTCCTCGCGGTCGACGACGGCAGCACCGACCGGACCGCCGAACTCCTGGAGAAGTTCCGCACGGACTGGCCCGAGCTCCGCATCGTCCGGCTGCGCGGAAACTCCGGGCACCAGGCCGCCCTGCGCGCCGGCCTGCACAGCTCGGTCGGGGCGTACGTGGCCAGCATCGATGCCGACCTCCAGGATCCGCCGGAGAAGATTCCGGAGATGCTGGACCTGGCCCGGTCCGAGAACCTCGACATCGTCTACGGCGTCCGCTCCGACCGCAGCACCGACACCGGCTTCAAGCGGCGCACCGCCGCCGCCTACTACTGGCTGATGCGCCGCATGGTCGGCAAGCAGGTCCCTGCCCAGGCCGGGGACTTCCGCCTGCTCAGCCGCGAGGCCGTGGAGGCCCTCAAGGCCCTGCCCGACCAGCACCAGGTCTACCGGCTGCTGGTGCCGTGGCTGGGCTTCCCGAGCGGGCAGGTCACGTACCGGCGGGGCGAGCGGGTGGCGGGCGAGACCAAGTACCCGCTGAGCAAGATGATCCGCCTCGCCGTCGACGGCATCACCAACTTCTCGGCCGCCCCGCTGCGGCTGGCGACCTGGCTCGGAGTCATCAGCTTCGTCACCTGTTTCGTCATGATCGCCGTGACGCTGGTGGTCTTCCTGGTCGGCAAGACCGTGCCCGGCTGGACCTCGCTGTTTGTCGCCATGCTCTTCCTCGGCGGCGTGCAGCTGATCTGTGTCGGACTGCTCGGCGAGTACATCGGCAGGATCTACACCGCTGTACAGCGCCGCCCCACGTACTTCATCGGGTACGACTCGGCGCGCGACGACATCGGCAAGGGGCCGGGGGCGCACCGGGACTGACGGCGGCCCAGGGCCCGACGGTGCAGGTCAGGGCGATTGTCAGTGGCGTGGGTCACCATGAATGCATGAACGGGACCGAGCAGTTGCTGGAGCAAGTCGCCACCCGCGCCCACAGCGGTGCGGCCGGGCGCGGAAAGCCCCTGCCGGCGCCGCCGGACGCCGAGGAGCCGGCCCGGGCCGCACTCATACCCTGCTTCGAGCCCCGCGAGTGAACCGCCTCCGTACGCCGTAGGCCAGCGCGCCCGCTGCCAGCACCGCGGCCCCCACGACCGCCGACGCCGGGGGCAGTGCGCAGGCCAGCACGACACAGCCGGACAGCCCGACCGCTGCCACGGCCCGGCCCTTGACACCTGAATCGACAGTCCACGCGGAAGCGTTCGCGATCGCGTAGTAGGCCAGCACCCCGAACGAGGAGAACCCGATCGCGCCCCGCAGATCGGTGGTCGCCGCGAGCACCGCGACCACCGCGCCCACGGCGAGCTCCGCACGGTGCGGCACCTGGTGCCGCGGATGTACGGCGGCCAGCGCGCGGGGGAGATGGCCGTCCCGGGCCATCGCCAGGGTGGTCCGCGACACCCCGAGCACCAGTGCGAGCAGCGAGCCCAGCGCCGCCAGGGCCGCACCGGCCCGGACCACGGGGGCCAGTCCGGGCCGGCCCGCCGCCCGTACCGCGTCGGCCAGCGGGGCCGTCGAAGCCGCGAGGGCCTCGGCGCCCAGCACCGACAGCGCCGCCACCGCCACCGCGGCGTACACGAGCAGGGCGATCCCCAGGGCGAGCGGTACCGCCCGCGGGATCGTGCGCTCCGGATCACGCACCTCCTCGCCCAGCGTGGTGATCCGGGCGTATCCCGCGAAGGCGAAGAACAACAGCCCGGCCGCCTGGAGCAGGCCGCCGGCGCCGCCTTCGGCCAGACCGTCGAGCCGTCCCGCGTCGGCCTCGCCGGACGTCAGGCAGACCACCACGACCCCGGCCAGCACCGCCAGTACCGCCGCCACGATCACACGGGCGATCCGGGCGGACTTCTGCAAGCCGCCGTAGCTCGCGGCGGTCAGCGCCACCACCGCCGCGACGGCCACGGCATGCTGCCGCCCGGGCCACACGTACGCCCCCACGGTGAGCGCCATTGCCGCACACAAGGCCGTCTTGCCGATGACGAAGCCCCAGCCGGCCAGATACCCCCAGAACGGCCCGAGCCGTTCCCGCCCGTACACGTAGGTCCCGCCGGAGGCCGGATACAGGGCGGCCAGCCGCGCCGAGGAGTGCGCGTTGCAGTAGGCGATCAAAGCCGCCACCGCGAGCGCCGCGAGCAGCGCGCCGCCCGCCGGACCCGCCGCGCCCGCCGCCGGGGCGAGCGCGGCGAAGATCCCTGCTCCGACCATCGCGCCCAGCCCGACGACCACGGCGTCGAAGACTCCCAGCGTGCGCTTCAGCTCATTGTTCACGGGCGGAGAGTAACCGGGCTAGATGACGCCCTCCCGGCCGGTCAGCGGCGCCCGATTCTGCTCCCACCCGTTGAGGGCGGTCAGGCAGGCGTGGTCGAGGTGGCGCAGCCCGCTCAGATCGAGGCGTACGGGCTGTCCGGCCGGCAGCGCGTCCAGCTCGTCGAGCAGCTTCGGCAGCCGCAGGAAGCTGGCGCTCCCCATGACCTGGACGCGGAGCTCTCCGCCCTCCCACACCTCCTCGATGTGCACCTGGGAGGTCTCCCAGGCCGCCTTGGCCACGGCCAGCCCCAGTCCGGCCAGGACGCCCTCGAAGAGGTTGGTGGCCACGACCGCGGCCCCCGTCGCGACCAGCACCACCGCCTCGCCGCGGTGCGTCTGCCACAGGCCGGCGACGGCCCGGGCCGGCAGCAGCTTCCATCCGGCGTGCAGCAGCACCCCGGCCAGCGCGGCGATCGGCACCACGCGGAGCAGCTGGGGGAGCGCGACGGCGAAAAGCAGCAGCCAGCCGCCGTGCAGGACCCGGGACGCCCGGGTACGGGCCCCGGCCTCCACGTTGGCGGCGCTGCGCACGATCACGGCGGTCATCGGCAGCGCCCCGAGCAGTCCGCAGACGGTGTTGCCGACGCCCTGGGCGATGAGTTCACGGTCGTAGTGGGTCCGCGCCCCGTCGTGCATCCGGTCGACGGCGGCCGCGCTGAACAGGGTCTCGGCGGAGGCGATCAGCGCCAGGGCGATCACGGTTCCGAGGGCCCCGGCGGAGGCCAGCAGCCTGAAGTCCCCCCAGCCGGGCGGGGCCACGACTCCGAGGACGCCGGTCACGGTCACTTTCTCGACGGGCAGCCGCAGCAACACGGACACGCCGGTGGCGGCCGCGACCCCGACGAGCGCACCCGGCACGAGCCGCAGCCGCGACGGCATCCGGCGCCAGGCCACGAGGACGGCGACGGTCCCCGCCCCGAGTGCCACGGCGGCCCAGTCGGCCTCGCCGGCGAGCTGCGGCAGCGAGGCCAGCTTCTCCAGGGTTCCGCCGGGGGCCGGTACGCCGCCCAGGACGTACAGCTGCCCCGCGATCAGCACGAGCGCGATCCCGGCCAGCATCCCGTGCACGACGGCAACGGAGATCGCCCGGAACCACCGCCCGAGCCGCAGCACCCCCATGCACAGCTGGAGCACCCCGGCAGCCAGCACCAGGACCCCGAGCGCATGGGCCCCGTGCGTCTGCACCGCCTCGTAGACGAGCACGGTGAGCCCGGCGGCCGGCCCGCTCACCTGGAGCGAACTCCCCCGGAACCACCCGGTGACCAGCCCGCCCACCACCCCGGTGACGATCCCCAGCTCGGCCGGCACCCCGGAGGCGACGGCCACCCCCACGCAGAGGGGCAGTGCGACGAGCGCGACGACGACGGACGCCCCGAAGTCCTCGCGGAAAGTGTCGACCCCAGGCATCCGAGAACCTCCCCTGTCACGCGGTGATGGATGCCACCAGGGTGATGGGCGCGTGCACCGCTGCCCCAGTGCTCATTGGGGGCCTCTGAGGCGCATGCGCCGTGCACGCCGGTCACATGCCGTGCACGCCCCCGGAAACAGCCGCGGCCCGGCGGTCCTGGAAGGACCGCCGGGCCGCCGGACGGCAGGTGGGAGGCCGCGATCAGCGGTAGTTCACGAACTGGATCGCGAAGTCCAGGTCCTTGCCCTTGAGGAGCGCCTGGACGGCCTGCAGGTCGTCACGGCTCTTGGAGCTGACGCGCAGCTCGTCGCCCTGCACCTGGGCCTTGACGCCCTTGGGGCCCTCGTCCCGGATGATCTTCGCGACCTTCTTGGCGTTCTCCTGGGAGATGCCCTCCTCGATCGAGGCGAAGATCTTGTACTCCTTGCCGGAGAGCTGCGGCTCGCCGGCGTCGAGCGCCTTCAGCGAGATCCCGCGCTTGACCAGCTTGGTCTCGAACACGTCGAGGACGGCCTTGACGCGCTCCTCGGAGTTCGCCTCCATGAGGATCTTCTCGCCGGACCAGGCGATGGTGGCGCCGGTGCCCTTGAAGTCGTAGCGCTGCGAGAGTTCCTTGGCGGCCTGGTTGAGGGCGTTGTCGACCTCCTGCCGCTCGACCTTCGAGACGATGTCGAAACTGGAGTCGGCCATGTGCTGTGGCTCCTTGAAGTCGGCTGTCATTGCCCCGGAGGGCGCGGCCGGACATCCCCGGCCCGCTCCGCAAAGCCTAGCCACCGCGCCCACCCGCAGCGCTGATCAATCCGGTGGCGAAGCACCCCCGCACATCAGGTATTGTTTACGTCGTTGCCACGGAGCGCCGCCGCAAGGCGGAAAAACGGCAACGACTCTTGGCGGTGTGCCCGAGTGGCCAAAGGGAGCAGACTGTAAATCTGCCGGCTCAGCCTACCCAGGTTCGAACCCTGGCGCCGCCACGCGAGTGAGACCCCCGTTACTGCGGAAACGTAGTGGCGGGGGTTTTCTCGCATGCTCGGCGATCCGAACGCGGCGCCTCCGCCTCCGGGGCCCCGCGGCCGTGCTCGGCAGGCGGGCCGACATCGTCCGGCAGGTCCGTTCGAGTGAACCCGCCCGCACCTGCCGGTCCCGGCCGCCGTGCGGGGTCAGGGCCGACACCATCGGACGCGGCCCGTTCGACGTCGGAGCCGGTCACCGGCCGCATCGTCCTGGTCGCCTGTTCGTTCTCCGGACGTGAACTTCATTTCTGACACGCGCGGGAAGGTGGGCGGCGGCGTGCTCCTCGCCCTCCTCGGGGCCGGGATCCCGGCCCTTGTCGGGGCGGCGCTGCACAGCCACGTGGGCGAGCCCTACCAGGAAACCACGCTCTACTTCGGCACCGAGCGCCCCGGCGGCCGGCCCCCGGTCGCGGAGCAGGAGTTCATGGGCTTCCTCGACCGCGAGATCACCCCCGTCTTCCCCGAGGGGCTCACCCTCCTGGACGGGCGCGGCCAGTGGCAGCGCGGCGGGAAGGTCATCCGCGAGACCTCGTACGAGGTGGTGCTGCTCTACCCGGAGAAGGAGGCCGAGGAGCGCAACGCGCGCATCGAGCGGATCCGGCAGGCCTACGAGGACCAGTACCAGCAGGACTCCGTCGGACGCTCCGACGACAAGGTGTCCGCCGAGCTCTGAGGGCTCCTCAGTTACCCGCGACGCCCTTGACGGCCACCGAGACCGGGGTCGGCCCCTCGACCAGCTCCAGGGTCAGGCCGGCCGTCGCCGGGGTCTCGATCAGCTCCGCCAGCACGGCCGCCACGTCGTCGCGCGACACCGACCCGCGGCCCGTCCGCGCCTCCAGCCGCACCTGCCCCGTCCCGGCGTCGTCGGTCAGCGCGCCGGGCCGCAGGACCGTCCACTCCAGGCCCAGCCGCGTCCGTACGTGGTCGTCCGCCTCGCCCTTCGCCCGCAGATAGACGTCGAAGACGTCATCGCCTTCGTGGTAGGCGTCGGCGCCCATCGAAGAGACCATCAGGAAGCGCCGTACACGCGCCCGTTCGGCCGCATCCGCGAACAGCACCGCCGCGCCCCGGTCCACGGTGTCCTTGCGCCCCACACCGCTGCCCGGGCCGGCGCCGGCCGCGAACACCGCCGCGTCCGCGCCCTGCAGGATGCCCGCCACATGCTCGACCGAAGCCGACTCCAGGTCGCAGAGCACCGGTTCGGCGCCCGCTTCCCGCAGGTCGTCGCCCTGCGCCGGGTCGCGGATGATGCCCGCGACCTCGTACCCGCGCGCGGCGAGCAGTTGCTCCAGCCGCAGCGCGATCTGACCGTGTCCACCCGCGATGACGATGCGCATGCCCCGACCGTACGACGAGCCGGGCGCCTCCGCCCGCGAACGCCCGGCGAATGATCAGGGCCCGGGCTCCGTACGGCCCTGCCGGGGCAGGTCCAGGACCACCGCGACCGCCGAGTCGCAGTACTCCCGCACGGCACTCGTCCGGGCCACCACCCGGCCGCGGTGGATCACGATCCGGCTGTACGCCAGGGACAGCACGGCCGCGATCCGTTCCCCCCGTACGGCGAGCAGCTCCGCCGGGAACCCGGCCTCCACCCGGACCTCCGGCAGGCCCATGGCCTCCCGGGCGGCGCCGCTGACCGACGCGTAGGCCTCCGCCGCCCGCAGCCCGCCCTGGGAGGCCAGCAGGTACGCGGCCTCCAGCGGGTCGCCGCGGCCGACCGGGTTCCCGGCGTCCCGCAGCGCCCCGCTCCCGGCCGCGACCCGGACCCCGGCGGCGCGCAGCAGCCGTACGGGCGCGGTGCGCAGGCCGCGCCGTTCCAGGGCCGAGCAGTCCCCCTGCGGCAGGCAGGTCACCCGTACGCCGGCCGCGGCCAGCTGGTCGGCGGCCCGGTTCGCCACGTCCAGCGGGAGCCGTGACAGCCCGCCGCAGGGGCCGATCGTCACCCCCGGGCGCAGTCCTCCGGCCATCGCCGCCAGCCGGGCCAGGCGGCCGGGATCGTCACCGTCCGTGTGCAGGTCCACAGGGCAGCCGTGCTCGGCGGCGAGCTCCAGGACCGCTTCGAGGAAGCCCGTCGGGTCGGGGTCCAGGTCCGGGCAGCCGCCGATGACGGAGGCGCCCATCTTCACGGAGTCCCGCAGCATGGCGAGCCCATCGGCGCCGGCCATGCCGGTGAGGAGGCGGGGTACGGCGACGGTGGTCAGGTCGGTGAGCCCGCGCAGCGAGCGGCGGGCCTGGAGCATGGCTTCCATGGGGCCGAGGCCGTGCACGTCGCCGATCCGGACGTGGGAGCGCACCGCCGTGGCGCCGTGCCCCAGCTGGAGCAGGGCGGCCTCGGTGGCCCGGCGCTGCACCTCGTCGGTGGTGTACGAGACGGGCCCCTCGCCGTCGGCGGTCAGGGCGGTGTCCCCGTGGGCGTGCGGTTCGGCGGGGGCGGGGAGCAGCAGGTAGCCGCTCAGGTCCACCCGGGAGAGCGCGGGGGAGGGCAGGCTGCCCGTGGTGCCCACGGCCTGGATCCGGCCGCCGCCGAGCCGGACGTCGACCGTACGGCCGTCCGTGAGGCGGGCCCCGGCGAGCAGGAGCGTGGCGGACTCGGCGGAGGGCGCGTTCGCGTTGCCGGTCGGGCGCTGCGGCCCGTGGCCGCCGTCCTCACCACGGCCGCCCGGCGGGAAGGGGGACGGCTGCTGCGGCTGGCTGTCGGACATCGCGCTCCTGCGGTGGCTCGGGCGGTTCCTGGGCCGTGTGGCCGCGGCCCGCGGCCCAAGATCACGCAGCGTGCTCAGAGCCTAGGGTGCAGGGCTCTCCGCTTCACGGAGGAGCGCAATAGTCGTACCGGTGTGGTGCCCACGCGCCGCGGCGCCCGCGCACGCGCCCCTGCTGACCGCGCGCTTCACGCCGTACGGGCCGTCCCATGGGTGGGCCGCTGGGTACGGGCTGTTCGGTACGGGCCGCTGGTACGGGCTGTTCGGTACGGGCTGCCGGGTACGGGGCGGCTGGTGTGGCCGGCCGCGGACGGGCACGCCGTGCGCGGCGGCTGCTTTGTGAGCCCGGCCACAATCTGCCCCCAAAGGGGCCTCGGGGCCGCCCGGGGACCGATCAAGAAAGCTGCACGGACCCCCTCGGAGCCCAGTCCCCGCAAAGGATTTGGGCGATGGGCTGGCAACCGTGTAATGTCTTCATCGCTCGCCCCAATAGCTCAGTCGGTAGAGCGTCTCCATGGTAAGGAGAAGGTCTGCGGTTCGATTCCGCATTGGGGCTCTGGTGAGAGAGGTTCCCCACCCTCGGGTGGGGAGCTGATCGCATCAAAGCGGCGTAGCTCAGTCGGTAGAGCAAGCGGCTCATAATCGCTGTGTCACCGGTTCAAGTCCGGTCGCCGCTACCCACAGTAGCCGATTGCGGGGTCGGTCTCCCGATCGGCTACTCTTTTATGCGTTCATCCGTCCCATAGTCCGTCAAGGAGCACTCACGTGGCTGCCACCGACGTCCGCCCGAAGATCACGCTGGCCTGCGTGGAGTGCAAGGAGCGGAACTACATCACCAAGAAGAACCGGCGTAACAACCCGGACCGTCTTGAGATGAAGAAGCACTGCCCGCGCTGCAACTCGCACACCGCGCACCGCGAGACCCGCTGACCCCAGCGAAGTCTCGGAATACAGGCACCGCCATGAGGTCGTCCCCTTCATCGGGGGGCGGCCTCGTGTCGTTTCCGTGATCGTTTCCGTGACCGTCATTTTCAACAGGAGGTAGGGAGCCATGGCGCTCGACCAGTCCTTCGTCGGGCGGAGCTACCCGCCCACCGATCCGTACGAAGTCGGCCGGGAGAAGATCCGCGAATTCGCGGTTGCGGTGGGGGACGCGAATCCCGTCTACACCGACCCCGAAGCCGCCAAGGCGTTCGGCCACCTGGATGTGATCGCTCCGCCGACTTTCGTGTTCGCGATCACATTCGCGGCCGCGGGCCAGGTCGTGGAAGACCCGCAGCTGGGTCTGGACTACAGCCGCGTCGTGCACGGCGACCAGAAGTTCGCGTACTCGCGCCCCGTACGTGCGGGTGACCGGCTCTCGGTGACCTCCACGATCGAGGCCGTGAAGTCGATGGCGGGCAACGACATCATCGACATCCGCGGCGAGGTCCACGACGAGACCGGCGAGCACGTGGTGACGGCGTGGACGAAGCTCGTCTCCCGCGCCCCCGAGGAGGCCTGAGATGACTGCGCAGATCAAGTACGCCGACGTCGAGGTCGGCACCGAGCTGCCGGCGGGGTCCTTCCCGGTGGCGCGCGCCACGCTGGTGCGGTACGCGGGTGCCTCGGGCGACTTCAACCCGATCCACTGGAACGAGAAGTTCGCCAAGGAGGTCGGGCTGCCGGACGTGATCGCGCACGGCATGTTCACGATGGCCGAGGCGATCCGCGTGGTCACCGACTGGGTCGGCGACCCGGGTGCGGTCGTGGAGTACGGCGTGCGGTTCACGAAGCCGGTGGTGGTCCCGAACGACGCCGAGGGCGCGGTGATCGAGGTGACGGCCAAGGTCGCGGCGAAGCTGGAGGACAACCGCGTGCGGGTGGACCTGACGGCGATGAGCGCGGGCCAGAAGGTCCTGGGCATGTCCCGCGCGGTCGTGGCCCTGGGCTGAGGCGTCCGGTTCGGGCCGGCGGGCCCGCCGCCGGGCGTGGGCGGCGTCGGCGGGGCGGGGCGGCGGCACGCAGGGCGGCAGCGGGGCGGGCGGGGCCGGTGGGAGCCGGTGGGGCGGCATCTGAGCAGCCCCGGGGTTTCCCGTCGGCCCATCGTCCTTCCGGCCCGTGCCGGCCCGTCAAGGGCGCTCCTCCTGCGTCATCGCGTCGCGTCGCTTTGCCTCGCGACGGCCTTCGGCCCCCCCTTGACCGACCGTCCCGCCCGGAAAGACAAGGGCTGCCGGGAATCCCCCGAAGGAACGGGACGGGCCGTTCCTTCGCAGCGGCCCCGTCAGGGACCCGCCCCCCGGTCCCCGACCGTCCGAAGCACCGGCCGGGCGTCTGCCTGCACGGCAGGGTGGCGGGCGCATCAGGTCGCCACGCACTGCTCCCGCCTCGGCGTCTGCAGCCCGTCTGGGGCCGGACACAGGCCGCCCACGCGCAAGATGGGGTCCTTGACCTCGTTCGGCGACGATCGGACGGCCGACCGCGGACGAGGCGCAGGCCGCCCACGCCCGCCGGGCCCGAACCGCCCGCGCCCGCCGGGCCGGATAGCCCGGCCCGGCCGACTTCGCAGGGCGGCTTACGGGGTTGCGGAGTTAGTGATTGGCCACTAACTTTGACTCATGGCAAGGATGAGCGCAGAAGAGCGGCGGGAGAGCGTCGTCCGGGCGGCGATGCACGAGTTCGCCCGGGACGGGTACTACGGGACCTCCACCGAGGCGATCGCCAAGCGGGTGGGCGTGTCCCAGCCGTACCTGTTCCGGCTCTTCCCCAACAAGCAGGCCATCTTCCTCGCAGCCACCGCGCGCTGCATGGACGACATCCGGCTCGCGTTCGTGGAGGCCTCCAAGGGGCAGCCCGCGGGGGAGGTGCTCAAGGCCATGGGCGATGCCTATGCCGATCTCATCGCCGACCGGCCCGAGCTGCTCCAGATGCAGCTCCAGGCCAGCGTGACCGTCGCCGCGGCCGAGGCCGCCGGGGAGGCCGGCTTCGGGGAGCTCGTCCGGGCCAAGTGGATGGAACTCTGGGACACCGTGCACCTCGCCCTGGGGGCGGATGTCGACCAGACGACCATGTTCATGGCCTACGGCATGCTCATCAACACCCTCTCGGCCATCGGCTTCCCGGCCGGCCACCGGGTGTGGGACGGGTGCTACCCCACGATCCGGCCCGGAGAGGGCGCGGCGCACGCCGGGCCGTGATGTGCCCGGGTCCGGGGCGGCGGGCCCTCCGCCCTCCGCCCTCCGCGGCCCTGCGCCTCGGCCCTGCGATGTCCATACCGCACCGCACCGCGTCATCGCATGTGCATGGGCATGGGCATGGGCGCGAAAGTTAGTAAGCAATAACTAATGATTCAGGGGGAATCGTGAACAGCCAAGACACCGACAGCAAGTTCCGCGGGCCCGCCGTCTGGGCCCTCGTCCTCACCGGGGCCGCCAGCTTCATGGCCGCCCTCGACAACCTCGTCGTCACCACGGCTCTGCCCGCCATCCGCGAGGACCTCGGCGGCAAGCTGGAGGACCTGGAGTGGACGGTGAACGCCTACACGCTCACCTTCGCCGTCCTCCTCATGCTCGGCGCCGCCCTCGGTGACCGCTTCGGCCGTCGGCGGTTCTTCATCGGTGGTCTCGCCGTCTTCACCGGGGCCTCCGCCGTGGCCGCCCTCTCGCCCGGGATCGACACGCTCATCGCCGCCCGCGCCGTTCAGGGCATCGGCGCCGCGATCATGATGCCGCTCACCCTCACCCTGCTCATGGCCGCCGTCCCGGCCGCCCGCCGCGGCATGGCGCTCGGGATCTACGGAGCCGTCACCGGCCTGGCCGTCGCCAGCGGTCCCCTGATCGGCGGCAGCCTCACCGAGCACATCTCCTGGCAGTGGATCTTCTGGCTGAACGTTCCGACCGGTCTCGCCCTGATCCCGCTCTCCCGCCTGCGCCTCGCCGAGTCCACCGCCCCCGGCGCCCGTCTCGACGTTCCCGGCACCCTCCTGATCAGCGGCGGTCTCTTCGGCATCGTCTACGGCCTCGTCAACGCCAACTCGGACGGATGGACCAGCCAGACAGTCCTCGGCTCCCTGATCGTCGGCGGCCTGCTCGTCCTGGCCTTCGTCCGCCACGGCGCCGTCAGTGCGAACCCCATGCTGCCCATGCGGCTCTTCCGCAACCGAGGCTTCGTCGGCATCAACATCGCCAGCCTGCTGATGTTCCTCGGCATGTTCGGATCGATCTTCCTGCTCAGCCAGTTCTTCCAGGGCGTCGCCGGGTACTCGCCCACCGAGGCGGGCCTGCGCATGCTCCCCTGGACCGGCATGCCGATGATCGTCGCTCCCATCGCCGGCATCCTCTCCGACCGGATCGGAGGCCGTCCGGTCGTCGCCACCGGTCTGGCGTTCCAGGCCGTCGGCCTCGGCTGGTTCGCGGTGATCCTGGACGCGGACGTCTCGTACGCCGCCCAGCTGCCCGCGCTCATCCTCAGCGGAATCGGCATGGCCCTCTACTTCGCCCCCGCCGCCAACGTGCTGATGTCCACGGTCGGCCCCGCCGACCAGGGCAAGGCCTCCGGCGCCAACAACGCCCTGCGCGAGGTCGGCGGCGCCCTCGGCATCGCGGTCCTGGCCTCGGTCTTCTCCGCCCAGGGCGGCTACGAGTCCCCCCAGGCCTTCACGGACGGCACCGTCCCCGCCCTGTGGATCGGCGCTGCCGCGGTCCTCGTCGCCGCGGTCCTCGCCCTGATGGTCCCGGGCCGGAGCAGCAGCTCTGTCCGCGTCGCCGACGCCCCCGCCGACGCCTCTGCGGCCGAGGTCACCGCCGCCGCGTACTGACCCCCGGACCCGCCGCCCGGCGAAGCCGCAGCCGGCCAGCCGGCCGGCCAGCCGGCCAGCCAGCCCGCCCCGACACGCCGAAGGAGCCACGCCGTGCCCGACATCCCCTGGTCCACGCCCACCCCGCCCGCCCCCGGCGCCGAGGTCTACGTCATGGCCTCCCGCTTCGAGACCGCCACCCTGGCCGGGGCCCTGAAGTTCTTCCTCAGGTCGCCCGGCATCATCCGCCAGATCCGCCGCGCCCCCGGCGCCCACGGCGTCGCCCTGCGGGCCCGGGTCTTCAGCCGCACCTTCCTGACCCTCTCCGCCTGGGAGGACCGCGACGCCCTCTACCGCTTCGCCCGCAGCGAGCCGCACCGCTCCGGCTCCCGCGCCGCTGCCGCGTACATGAAGGAGTCGCAGTTCACCTTCTGGACCGTCCCGGCCACAGCGCTTCCCGTCCGCTGGGACGAGGCCGAACGGAGGCTCGCCGCGGAGAAGGCCCGCGCGTGACGTCCGCGACGCCCGAGACGTACGGTCCGTGGCCCCGCAGGGATGCGAGGGGTACGGACCGTACTCTTGTCCACGTGCAGGAACTCCACCACGCCCCCCTCGCCCCCCTGACCACCTTCCGCCTCGGTGGCCCCGCCACCCGTCTGGTCACCGCGACCACCGACGCCGAGGTGGTCGACGCCGTCCGTGCCGCGGACGAGAGCGGCACTCCACTCCTCGTCATCGGCGGCGGCAGCAACCTGGTCATCGGCGACCGCGGCTTCGAGGGCACCGCCCTGCGCATCGCGACCACGGGCTTCCACCTCGACGGCACCACCCTGGAGCTCGCCGCCGGCGAGAACTGGAGCGACGCCGTCGCGCGTACCGTCGAGGCGGGCCTGGCGGGCATCGAGTGCCTCGCCGGGATCCCCGGCTCCGCCGGTGCCACCCCGATCCAGAACGTCGGGGCGTACGGCCAAGAGGTCTGCGACACGATCACCGAGGTCGTCGCCTACGACCGCACCCGGCACGAGACGGTTACGCTGACCGCCGCCGAGTGCGCGTTCTCGTACCGCAACAGCCTCTTCAAGCACGAGCCCGACCGGTACGTCGTGCTCCGCGTCCGTTTCGCCCTGGAGGACGCCGGCGGGCTCTCCGCGCCGATCAAGTACCCCGAGACCGCCCGCGCCCTCGGCGTCGGGGCCGGCGACCGGGTCCCCGCCGCCACCGCCCGCGAGACCGTGCTGCGCCTGCGCGCGGGCAAGGGGATGGTCCTCGACCCCGCCGACCACGACACCTGGTCCGCAGGCTCCTTCTTCCACAACCCGATCCTGACCGACGAGTCGTACGCCGCCTTCCTCACCCGCGTCCAGGACCGCCTCGGCCCCGACACCACCCCGCCCGCGTACCCCGCCGGCGACGGCCGTACGAAGACCAGCGCTGCCTGGCTGATCGACAAGGCCGGCTTCACCAAGGGCTACGGCACCGGGCCCGCCCGCATCTCCACCAAGCACACCCTCGCCCTGACCAACCGCGGCGAGGCCACCACGGAGGACCTCCTCTCCCTGGCCCGCGAGGTCGTCGCGGGCGTCCACGCGGCCTTCGGCGTCACCCTGGTCAACGAGCCGGTGACGGTCGGCGTCAGCATCTGAGGAGTCCCGGCCGCCATGCTCTGTCCACTGCACGGGGCCGGTACGGACCCCACCCGCCTGGTGGGGCGCACGATCAGCAGGATCGTTGCGTCCTGGCACGTCTACGAGGGCGAACGCTCCGAGGCGCCGCTCGACGTCTGGCTGATCGACAGCGAGGGCGAGTCCACCAGGATCACCACCGGGTCCGACTGGTGCCTCATCGTCGAATCCGCGCCGCCGCACGAGCCGTACGACATGGGGGAGTGGGGCCGGATCGAGGTCGGCGAGGACCTGGGCGACCACCCGTTCCTGCGGCACCTCGGGGACACGGTCGCGAGCGTGGCCGAGTTCGCGGTGCCGGAGACCGGGCGCACGCAGCTGGAGATCGGCTTCCCCGACGGCGACCGGGTACGGGCCGACTGCTGGGAGGGCGACCTGCGGCTCACCCGCTGACCGCCGGTCGACCGGCTACGCCGCCAGCCAGTGGTCGATCCCGGCCAGCAGCTTGTCCTGTACGTCACGGGGCGCCGCCGAACCGCGCACCGACTGCCGGGCCAGCTCGGCGAGCTCCGCGTCCGTGAACGCGTGGTGGCGGCGGGCGATCTCGTACTGCGCCGCCAGCCGCGACCCGAACAGCAGCGGGTCGTCCGCGCCCAGCGCCATCGGCACCCCGGCCTCGAAAAGAGTGCGCAGCGGGACGTCCTCGGGCCGCTCGTAGACCCCGAGGGCGACGTTGGAGGCGGGGCAGACCTCACAGGTGATCTGCCGGTCCGCGAGCCGCTTCAGCAGCCGGGGATCCTCGGCGGCCCGTACGCCGTGGCCGATGCGAGAGGCGTGCAGATCGTCCAGGCAGTCCCGGACGGAGGAGGGGCCGGTGAGCTCGCCGCCGTGCGGGGCCGCGAGCAGACCGCCCTCGCGTGCGATGGCGAAGGCCCGGTCGAAGTCGCGGGCCATGCCGCGCCGCTCGTCGTTCGAGAGCCCGAAGCCGACGATGCCGCGGTCGGCGTAGCGGACGGCGAGGCGGGCGAGGGTACGGGCGTCGAGGGGGTGCTTCATCCGGTTGGCGGCGATGAGGACCCGCATGCCGAGCCCGGTCTCCCGGGAAGCCGCGTCGACGGCGTCCAGGATGATCTCGACGGCCGGGATCATGCCGCCGAGCAGGGGGGCGTAGGAAGTGGGATCCACCTGGATCTCCAGCCAGCCGCTGCCGTCCCGCACGTCCTCCTCGGCTGCCTCGCGGACGAGGCGCCGGATGTCCTCGGGCTCGCGCAGGCAGGAGCGGGCGGCGTCGTACAGCCGCTGGAAGCGGAACCAGCCGCGCTCGTCGGTGGCACGGAGCTTGGGCGGCTCCCCGGCGGTCAGCGCGTCCGGGAGGCGCACACCGTACTTGTCGGCGAGCTCCAGGAGGGTCGACGGCCGCATCGACCCGGTGAAGTGCAGGTGGAGGTGGGCTTTCGGCAGAAGCGTCAGATCGCGTACGTGCTCCATCCGGTGATCCTGCCGTACCGCTGCGCTCGGCGGGAGGGGGTTTTACCGATCGGGGTCTTGCTCGAACGCGAGAGCGGTGCCGGCGGGGCGGGAAACCGGGGAGGAACCGGGGCGGACACGCCGGAGCGGCGGCACCCCCGATGGGGCACCGCCGCTCCGGATCAGGTCCGCGGACCGTTCTAGGCCTTGGCCTCGGCCAGCAGCTTCTGGATGCGGGAAACGCCCTCGACCAGGTCCGTGTCGCCCAGGGCGTACGACAGACGCAGGTAGCCGGGGGTGCCGAAGGCCTCGCCCGGGACGACCGCGACCTCGGCCTCGTCCAGGATCAGCGCGGCCAGCTCGACGGAGGTCTGCGGGCGCTTGCCGCGGATCTCCTTGCCGAGGAGCTCCTTGACCGACGGGTACGCGTAGAACGCGCCCTCGGGGGTCGGGCAGAAGACGCCGTCGATCTCGTTCAGCATCTTGACCATCGTCTGGCGGCGGCGGTCGAAGGCCTTGCGCATCTCCGCGACCGCGTCCAGGTTGCCCGAGACGGCGGCCAGCGCGGCGACCTGGGCCACGTTGGAGACGTTGGACGTGGCGTGCGACTGGAGGTTGGTCGCCGCCTTGATGACGTCCTGCGGGGCGATGACCCAGCCCACGCGCCAGCCGGTCATCGCGTACGTCTTGGCGACGCCGTTGACGACGATGCACTTGTCGCGCAGGGCCGGGACCAGCACGGGCAGCGAGGTGAACTTCGCGTCGCCGTACACGAGGTGCTCGTAGATCTCGTCCGTGAGGACCCACAGGCCGTGCTCCGCGGCCCACTCGCCGATCGCGCGCGCGTCGGCCTCGCTGTAGACCGAACCGGTCGGGTTCGACGGGGAGACGAACAGAACGACCTTGGTGCGCTCGGTGCGGGCGGCTTCGAGCTGCTCGACGGACACGCGGTAGCCGGTGGTCTCGTCGGCGACGACCTCGACCGGGACACCGCCGGCGAGGCGGATCGACTCGGGGTAGGTGGTCCAGTACGGAGCCGGGACGATGACCTCGTCACCCGGGTCCAGGACGGCGGCGAACGCCTCGTAGATCGCCTGCTTGCCGCCGTTGGTCACCAGGACCTGCGACGCCTCGACCTCGTAGCCCGAGTCGCGCAGCGTCTTCGCGGCGATCGCGGCCTTCAGCTCGGGCAGGCCCCCGGCCGGCGTGTAGCGGTGGTACTTCGGGTTGCGGCAGGCCTCGACCGCGGCCTCGACGATGTAGTCCGGGGTCGGGAAGTCGGGCTCGCCCGCGCCGAAGCCGATGACCGGGCGCCCGGCGGCCTTGAGGGCCTTGGCCTTGGCGTCCACGGCGAGGGTGGCGGACTCGGAAATGGCGCCGATACGGGCAGACACCCGGCGCTCGGAGGAAGGCGTTGCAGAGGTCATGGGGCCAATCGTCCCAGACGCCCCAGAGGCGCCGCACACCGTTTCAGCCATCGGACGGAGCACCCGGAAATGCGCTCTGTTCGACGTCAGGGCCCGGACCACGTACACTCACCTGTCGTTGGACCCCGCCGATCACTCCGGAGCGCGAGCACTCCGTGCACCCGTCCGGATGCGGTAGGTTGGGGGACGCAACAAAGGGTCGTAGCTCAATTGGTAGAGCACTGGTCTCCAAAACCAGCGGTTGGGGGTTCGAGTCCCTCCGGCCCTGCTCCACACTCCTTCTCGGACGTGTGCGCAGGTACGTACTTCGATGCAACGCCGTGCGGCGCAACCGGGCGCGGCTACGGCCACGACCCGGATTCAGGTGAGAGACGTGACGGACGCCCTGGGCTCCATCGACATGCCTGACGCCGAGGACGACACTCGCGAGAAGAAGGCCCGCAAGGGCGGCAAGCGCGGGAAGAAGGGTCCTCTGGGCCGCCTCGCGCTGTTCTACCGCCAGATCATCGCGGAACTCCGCAAGGTCGTCTGGCCGACGCGCAACCAGCTCACGACGTACACCACTGTGGTGATTGTCTTCGTCGTCATCATGATCGGTCTGGTGACCGTGATTGACTATGGGTTCCAGGAAGCCATCAAGTTCGTCTTCGGCTGATCCCCGCGGAGGGCGGCGCCTTGATGGGTGCCGCCCGTTTTCGCATGTTCGACCACCTTTTGTATCCAGGAAGAAGCAGCCACCGTGTCTGACCCGAACCTGAACGCGAGCCCCGACTCCGTCGAGTCCGTCGAGGACGCGCTCGACATCGTCGAGGCGGCAGACGCTGTGGACCCCGACGAGGCCGAGCTCGCCGACGCCGAGGCGGGTGCCGCCGCCGAGGAGGCCGCGCTGCACGTCGAGGACGAGGCTGACGAGGCCGCAGACGACGAAGAGGCCGACGAGGCCGACGAGGCCGACGACGTCGAGGGCGAAGAGGCCGTCGAGGACGAGGCCGCGACCGGCGAGGACGCGGAGGAGGCCGAGGAGGCCGCCGACGCCGAGCCCGCCGAGCCCGTGGACCCCATCCAGGCCCTGCGCGACGAGCTGCGCCTCCTGCCCGGCGAGTGGTACGTGATCCACACCTACGCGGGCTACGAGAAGCGCGTGAAGGCCAACCTGGAGCAGCGTGCCGTCTCGCTGAACGTAGAGGAGTTCATCTACCAGGCCGAGGTGCCCGAGGAAGAGATCGTCCAGATCAAGAACGGCGAGCGCAAGAACGTCCGGCAGAACAAGCTGCCCGGTTACGTTCTCGTCCGCATGGATCTGACGAACGAGTCCTGGGGCGTCGTCCGGAACACGCCGGGCGTCACCGGCTTCGTCGGCAACGCGTACGACCCGTACCCGCTGACGCTGGACGAGATCGTCAAGATGCTCGCCCCGGAGGCGCAGGAGAAGGCCGCCAAGGCCGCTGCGGAAGAGGCCGGCCTGCCCGCGCCCGCCGTCAAGCGCACCATCGAGGTCCTGGACTTCGAGGTGGGCGACTCGGTCACCGTCACCGACGGCCCGTTCGCGACGCTGCAGGCGACCATCAACGAGATCAACCCCGACTCGAAGAAGGTCAAGGGCCTCGTCGAAATCTTCGGCCGCGAGACCCCGGTCGAGCTCAGCTTCGACCAGATCCAGAAGAACTGATCTTCTGAGACAACGCTTCCGGACAGGTCAGACCGCCCCGCAAAGGGCGGTCTGACCTGCTCGGTTTTTAGCCCCGCCCCGATACCCGTTATCGTGGTGCGGTATGCCTCCATCCGGTGACCGGATTGGCGGCTGAAAACTCTCACTAGGACCCGGAGAGAGCAATGCCTCCCAAGAAGAAGAAGATCACGGGGCTTATCAAGCTCCAGATCAAGGCCGGTGCGGCCAACCCGGCTCCGCCGGTCGGCCCCGCGCTCGGTCAGCACGGCGTCAACATCATGGAGTTCTGCAAGGCCTACAACGCCGCGACCGAGTCGCAGCGTGGCATGGTCGTGCCGGTGGAGATCACGGTCTACGAGGACCGTACCTTCACCTTCATCACCAAGACTCCGCCGGCCGCGCGCCTCATCCTGAAGGCCGCGGGCATCGAGAAGGGCTCCGGCGAGCCCCACAAGACCAAGGTCGCCAAGCTCACCGGCGCCCAGGTCCGCGAGATCGCCGAGCTGAAGATGCCCGACCTCAACGCCAACGACGTCGACGCCGCGATGAAGATCATCGCCGGCACCGCGCGCTCGATGGGCGTCACGGTCGAAGGCTGATCCAGCCACCCCCAGCACCACCAGTGGTAGGGCCAAGCGCTGGTCCGCACCACGACTCCATGCCTGAAGCCGAAAAACAGGAGCAGAAGTGAAGCGCAGCAAGACTCTCCGCGCTGCGGACGCCAAGGTCGACCGGGAGAAGCTGTACGCCCCGCTCGAGGCCGTCCGTCTCGCCAAGGAGACCTCCACGACCAAGTTCGACGCCACCGTCGAGGTCGCCTTCCGCCTGGGTGTCGACCCGCGCAAGGCCGACCAGATGGTCCGCGGCACCGTGAACCTCCCGCACGGCACCGGTAAGACCGCCCGGGTCCTGGTCTTCGCGACCGGTGACCGTGCTGCGGCCGCGGAAGCCGCCGGCGCCGACATCGTCGGCGACGACGAGCTGATCAACGAGATCGCCAAGGGCAACCGCCTGAACGAGTTCGACGCGGTTGTCGCCACTCCGGACCTCATGGGCAAGGTCGGCCGCCTCGGCCGCGTGCTCGGTCCCCGTGGCCTGATGCCGAACCCGAAGACCGGCACCGTCACCATGGACGTGGCCAAGGCTGTCACCGAGATCAAGGGTGGCAAGATCGAGTTCCGTGTCGACAAGCACTCGAACCTGCACTTCATCATCGGCAAGGTCTCCTTCACCGATGAGCAGCTGGTCGAGAACTACGGCGCGGCCCTGGACGAGATCCTTCGTCTGAAGCCGTCCGCCGCCAAGGGCCGCTACGTCAAGAAGGCCGCCCTGAGCACCACGATGGGCCCCGGCATCCAGCTGGACTCGAACCGCACCCGGAACCTCCTCGTCGAGGAAGACCCGGCCGCGGTCTGATCGGGTCGAGCCTGACGGCTCACTGATCTGCTGAACGGGCCCGTCGCCCCCTTCCCGGGGGCGGCGGGCCCGTTTTCCGTTTCCTGTGCGATCCCTGTGCGATTACTGTCAGTGGTGAGACGTACAGTGACTGCTGGCAGCATCACAGGTGAGACCGCCTGGAGCGTCGCTGCCTTGCACACCCAGGGGTGGGGAACGAATGAACGCATACCGCAAGAAGACCGTCGGCGCCGTCCTGGCCGCCCTCCTGCTCGCAGGCGGAGCCACCGCGTGCGAGGGCGGAAAGGACGCGAAGAAGGACAACGGGGGGTCCGCGGCCCCGTCCCAGGCCGCGCAGAAGCCGGCGGAGGCCGCCCCGGCCGCGTACCTGGAGAAGACGAAGAAGAAGTCCGAGGAGATCACCTCCCTCCGCTACACCATGTCCGGCAAGGCCGCGGGGCAGAACATCACCGGCGAGGCCGCCATGCGGATCAAGCCCACGGTGGCCATGTCGATGACGATGGACTCGCCCGAGAAGCCGGGCGAGAAGGTGGAGATCCGCCTGATCGACGGCGCCATGTACATGGGCGCCGACGGCAAGTGGCTGAAGTTCGACCTCAAGACCCTGGCCCCGGAGCAGGCCAAGGAGCTGGACTCGCTCGGCTCCGCCCAGCAGGGCCAGAACCCGGCCGACACGGCCGACAGCCTGAGCGCCTCGAAGGACCTCAAGAAGGTCGGCGAGGAGACCATCGACGGGCAGAAGACGACGCACCTGTCCGGCACCGTCACGCTCGACGAGCTGAAGACCCGCAGCGCCGCCTCGACCCCCGAGGCCAAGGAGCGCCAGGAGAAGAACGTCAAGGCGCTCGAAGAGCAGGGCATCAAGAACCTGACCATGGACATCTGGATCGACGAGGCCGACCAGGCCAAGCAGGTCCGCACCCAGGGTCAGGGCACCTCTGGCCCGATGGACGTCACCATCAAGTTCAAGGACGTCAACAAGCCGGTCGAGGTCACCGCGCCGCCGGCCGACCAGGTCGTGGACCTGGCCGAGATGATGAAGGGCGCGGGCGGCGCGGGCGGCGCCTGACCGCGCCCCGTGCACGCCCGAGGCCGGGCCCTCCGCCCCCTTCCGGGAGCGGAGGGCCCGGTTTCGTCATGGATGTGGAGGACCCGGCTCCTGATGCCCCCGGGCCGATTTGCCTCGGCTCGACCCCTTCACGTAGTCTTCCCCGGAAGCCAAAGACCGCTGGTCGTTGCTGTGCCCGTGAGGGTGCGGCGGCCGAAGGATCCGCTGACTGCGGACGACCCGCGCAGGTGACTGTGGAGAGTTCCCGGAACACGTTCCGGTCGAGCTACGCCCTGGCGCCTGCGCCGGGGCGTTTTGTATGTCAGCCCCTTCTGAGCGGTCCTCATCACCCGGAAGGAGGCGAACGCACCATGCCGACGCCCAACAAGGCTGCATCGGTAGCCGAGCTCAAGGACGCGTTCCAGAGCTCGAACGCCGCCGTGCTGACCGAGTACCGGGGTCTCACCGTCGCGCAGCTCAAGACGCTGCGTCGCTCCCTTGGTGAGAACGCCCAGTACGCCGTGGTGAAGAACACGCTGACCAAGATTGCGGCCAACCAGGCCGGGATCACCGCGCTGGACGAGCACTTCGCTGGTCCGACCGCGGTCGCCTTCATCACCGGTGACCCGGTGGAGTCGGCGAAGAGCCTGCGTGACTTCGCCAAGGACAACCCGAATCTCATCATCAAGGCGGGTGTCCTTGATGGCAAGGCGCTCACCGCCGATGAGATCAAGAAGCTTGCGGACCTCGAGTCCCGCGAGGTTCTGCTCAGCAAGCTGGCCGGCGCGTTCAAGGGCAAGCAGTCTCAGGCTGCCTCGCTCTTCCAGGCGCTGCCGTCGAAGTTCGTCCGCACCGCGGAAGCGCTTCGCGTCAAGCTCGCCGAGCAGGGCGGTGCCGAGTAATTCGGCTCGCGCATTGATCCACGCCGCCTAGTGCGTGGGTCGTAGCGGGCCGTTACGCCCGCCTCTATATACATCCGGCACCTGCCGAATTAGTGGAAGGATCGCCCATCATGGCGAAGCTCTCTCAGGACGACCTCCTCGCCCAGTTCGAGGAGATGACCCTCATCGAGCTCTCCGAGTTCGTGAAGGCCTTCGAGGAGAAGTTCGACGTCACCGCCGCCGCGGCCGTCGCCGTTGCCGGCCCCGCCGGCCCGGGTGCCGTTGTCGAGGCCGAGGAGGAGAAGGACGAGTTCGACGTCATCCTCACCGGTGCGGGCGACAAGAAGATCCAGGTCATCAAGGTCGTGCGCGAGCTGACCTCCCTGGGTCTGAAGGAGGCCAAGGACCTCGTCGACGGTGCGCCGAAGCCGGTCCTGGAGAAGGTTGCCAAGGACGCCGCCGAGAAGGCCGCCGAGGCCCTCAAGGGCGCCGGTGCGGCCGTCGAGGTCAAGTAACACCTCTGGGGCCTCCTGAGGCCCCAGCCAAGGGCGATCACCCGTAAGGGTGGTCGCCCTTTGGCGTACCCGCAGTGCCTGATTTGCCCTGGTCCCGTTGGGGAGTAGGGTGATCATCGTTGCCCCGCAGCCGGGTCCGGAGCTGATCCGCACGGAGCAGGGGGCCTTGACGAACGGCACGCAGCGCGCAATTCTCAGACCCGTTGTGGGATCGGTCGGCCCGGTCCGGGATCCGGAGGCACGGATCCGAGATCCGAGGCATGGATCGACTGCGAAGAGGGCAGTACTGATACGCGCTCTGCGTACGAGAGCCGCGTGTTGGACGCAGGGTTGCAGGGTTGGTTTAAACGACATGGGGAAGGCCTGTTGCCGGTTTCCGGAAACCTGGTCTGGACATCAGTGAGCCAAGTGGCTACACTGACCCTTTGCGCTGCCTGTTAGCTGCCCCCTGCCCGTCGCCAGGGGCATGCCCACGCTTGAGCACACTTGATTGATACGCCCTGACCAGGCCTTTTGGGCCAAATCAGGCGGGCCGTCTTCTGTGTCAGCTGGGACCGGTACGCGCGTAGTGAGTCCGAGCCCTCGGAAGGACCCCCTCTTGGCCGCCTCGCGCAACGCCTCGACCAATACGAACACCGGTGCCAGCACCGCCCCGCTGCGCATCTCCTTTGCAAAGATCAAGGAGCCCCTCGAGGTTCCGAACCTCCTGGCGCTGCAGACCGAGAGCTTTGACTGGCTGCTCGGCAATGCAGCCTGGAAGTCTCGCGTCGAGTCGGCGCTCGAGAGTGGACAGGACGTCCCCACCAAGTCCGGTCTGGAAGAGATCTTCGAGGAGATCTCGCCGATCGAGGACTTCTCCGGTTCGATGTCGCTGACGTTCCGCGACCACCGGTTTGAGCCGGCGAAGAACTCCGTCGACGAGTGCAAGGAGCGCGACTTCACGTACGCGGCGCCGCTCTTCGTCACGGCCGAGTTCACGAACAACGAGACCGGTGAGATCAAGTCTCAGACGGTCTTCATGGGCGACTTCCCGCTCATGACCAACAAGGGCACCTTCGTCATCAACGGCACCGAGCGTGTCGTGGTGTCGCAGCTCGTCCGTTCCCCCGGTGTCTACTTCGACTCCTCCATCGACAAGACGTCCGACAAGGACATCTTCTCCGCCAAGATCATCCCGTCCCGGGGTGCCTGGCTGGAGATGGAGGTCGACAAGCGCGACATGGTCGGCGTCCGCATCGACCGCAAGCGCAAGCAGTCCGTCACCGTCCTCCTGAAGGCTCTCGGCTGGACCACCGAGCAGATCCTTGAGGAGTTCGGCGAGTACGAGTCCATGCGCGCCACCCTGGAGAAGGACCACACCCAGGGCCAGGACGACGCACTGCTCGACATCTACCGCAAGCTGCGCCCGGGCGAGCCGCCGACCCGCGAGGCCGCTCAGACGCTGCTGGAGAACCTCTACTTCAACCCGAAGCGCTACGACCTCGCCAAGGTCGGCCGCTACAAGGTGAACAAGAAGCTCGGCGCCGACGAGCCGCTCGACGCCGGTGTGCTCACCACCGACGACATCATCGCGACGATCAAGTACCTCGTGAAGCTCCACGCGGGCGAGACCGAGACCATCGGTGAGTCGGGCCGTTCGATCGTCGTCGAGACCGACGACATCGACCACTTCGGCAACCGTCGTCTGCGCAACGTCGGCGAGCTCATCCAGAACCAGGTCCGCACGGGTCTGGCTCGTATGGAGCGCGTCGTGCGCGAGCGCATGACCACCCAGGACGTCGAGGCGATCACGCCGCAGACCCTGATCAACATCCGGCCGGTCGTCGCCTCCATCAAGGAGTTCTTCGGCACCAGCCAGCTGTCGCAGTTCATGGACCAGAACAACCCGCTGTCGGGTCTGACGCACAAGCGTCGTCTCTCGGCGCTGGGTCCCGGTGGTCTGTCCCGTGAGCGGGCCGGCTTCGAGGTCCGTGACGTCCACCCGTCGCACTACGGCCGCATGTGCCCGATCGAGACCCCTGAAGGCCCGAACATCGGTCTGATCGGCTCGCTCGCCTCCTACGGCCGCGTCAACGCGTTCGGTTTCGTCGAGACCCCGTACCGCAAGGTCGTCGACGGTGTCGTCACCGACGAGGTCGACTACCTGACCGCCGACGAGGAAGACCGCTTCGTCATCGCCCAGGCGAACGCCGCGCTGAACGACGAGATGCGCTTCACCGAGAACCGCGTCCTCGTCCGCCGTCGTGGTGGCGAGATCGACTACATCGCCGGCGGCGACGTCGACTACATGGACGTCTCCCCGCGCCAGATGGTGTCCGTCGCGACCGCGATGATCCCCTTCCTTGAGCACGACGACGCCAACCGTGCCCTCATGGGCGCGAACATGATGCGCCAGGCCGTTCCGCTCATCAAGGCGGAGGCCCCGCTCGTCGGCACCGGCATGGAGTACCGCTGTGCGGTCGACGCCGGCGACTCGATCAAGGCGGAGAAGGACGGTGTCGTCCAGGAGGTCTCGGCCGACTACATCACCGTCGCCAACGACGACGGCACGTACACCACGTACCGCGTCGCCAAGTTCTCCCGCTCGAACCAGGGCACCTCGGTCAACCAGAAGGTCATCGTCAACGAGGGCGACCGGATCGTCGAGGCCCAGGTCCTCGCCGACGGCCCGGCCACCGAAGAGGGCGAGATGGCCCTCGGCAAGAACCTGCTCGTCGCGTTCATGCCGTGGGAAGGCCACAACTACGAGGACGCGATCATCCTGTCGCAGCGCCTCGTGCAGGACGACGTCCTCTCCTCGATCCACATCGAGGAGCACGAGGTCGACGCCCGTGACACCAAGCTGGGCCCCGAGGAGATCACCCGGGACATCCCGAACGTCTCCGAAGAGGTCCTCGCCGACCTCGACGAGCGCGGCATCATCCGCATCGGTGCGGACGTCGTCGCCGGCGACATCCTGGTCGGCAAGGTCACGCCCAAGGGTGAGACCGAGCTGACCCCGGAGGAGCGCCTGCTCCGCGCGATCTTCGGTGAGAAGGCCCGCGAGGTGCGTGACACCTCGCTGAAGGTGCCTCACGGTGAGATCGGCAAGGTCATCGGTGTCCGCGTCTTCGACCGCGAGGAGGGCGACGAGCTTCCTCCGGGCGTGAACCAGCTGGTCCGCGTCTACGTCGCCCAGAAGCGCAAGATCACCGACGGTGACAAGCTCGCCGGCCGTCACGGCAACAAGGGTGTCATCTCCAAGATCCTTCCGATCGAGGACATGCCCTTCCTCGAGGACGGCACCCCGGTCGACATCATCCTGAACCCGCTGGGTGTCCCGTCCCGAATGAACCCGGGACAGGTCCTGGAGATCCACCTCGGCTGGCTCGCCAGCCGCGGCTGGGACGTCTCCGGCCTCGCGGAGGAGTGGGCCGAGCGCCTGAAGGCGATCGGCGCCGACCGCGTCGAGCCCGGTACCAACGTCGCCACCCCCGTGTTCGACGGCGCCCGCGAGGACGAGCTCGCCGGCCTGTTCGAGCACACCATCCCGAACCGCGACGGTGACCGCCTGGTCCTCCCGTCCGGCAAGGCGCGCCTGTTCGACGGCCGCTCCGGCGAGCCGTTCCCGGACCCGATCTCTGTCGGGTACATGTACATCCTGAAGCTCCACCACCTGGTCGACGACAAGCTCCACGCTCGGTCGACCGGTCCGTACTCGATGATCACGCAGCAGCCGCTGGGTGGTAAGGCGCAGTTCGGTGGCCAGCGCTTCGGTGAGATGGAGGTGTGGGCGCTTGAGGCTTATGGCGCCGCTTACGCCCTCCAGGAGCTGCTGACCATCAAGTCCGACGACGTCACCGGCCGCGTGAAGGTCTACGAGGCCATCGTCAAGGGCGAGAACATCCCCGAGCCGGGCATTCCCGAGTCCTTCAAGGTGCTCATCAAGGAAATGCAGTCGCTCTGCCTCAACGTGGAGGTGCTGTCCTCGGACGGCATGTCCATCGAGATGCGCGACACCGACGAGGACGTCTTCCGCGCGGCGGAGGAGCTCGGTATCGACCTGTCCCGGCGCGAGCCGAGCAGCGTCGAAGAGGTCTGACGGGCCTGACGGGGGGCTCGCTCAAGAGCCCCCCGTCATCCCCGGGACCGTTCAGACCATGATTGAGACTCGACCCCGAAAGAGGGATTGACGCACAGTGCTCGACGTCAACTTCTTCGACGAGCTGCGGATCGGCCTTGCCACCGCGGACGACATCCGAACCTGGTCGCACGGCGAGGTCAAGAAGCCGGAGACCATCAACTACCGCACCCTCAAGCCCGAGAAGGACGGACTCTTCTGCGAGAAGATCTTCGGTCCTACCCGGGACTGGGAGTGCTACTGCGGCAAGTACAAGCGTGTCCGCTTCAAGGGCATCATCTGTGAGCGCTGTGGCGTCGAGGTCACGCGCGCCAAGGTGCGTCGTGAGCGGATGGGCCACATCGAGCTTGCCGCTCCCGTCACCCACATCTGGTACTTCAAGGGCGTCCCGTCGCGCCTGGGCTACCTGCTGGACCTCGCGCCGAAGGACCTCGAAAAGGTCATCTACTTCGCCGCGTACATGATCACGTTCGTCGACGACGAGCGCCGTCAGCGCGACCTGCCGTCGCTGGAGGCCCACGTCTCCGTCGAGCGCCAGCAGATCGAGAACCGCCGTGACGCGGACCTCGAAGGCCGTGCCAAGAAGCTTGAGAGCGACCTGGCCGAGCTTGAGGCCGAGGGCGCCAAGGCCGACGTGCGCCGCAAGGTGCGCGAAGGCGCCGAGCGCGAGATGAAGCAGCTCCGCGACCGCGCCCAGCGCGAGATCGACCGCCTCGACGAGGTGTGGAACCGCTTCAAGAACCTCAAGGTCCAGGACCTGGAGGGCGACGAGCTGCTCTACCGCGAGCTGCGCGACCGCTTCGGTACGTACTTCGACGGTTCGATGGGTGCCGCGGCGCTGCAGAAGCGCCTGGAGTCCTTCGACCTGGAGGAGGAGGCCGAGCGCCTCCGCGAGATCATCCGTACCGGCAAGGGCCAGAAGAAGACCCGTGCGCTCAAGCGCCTCAAGGTCGTCTCCGCGTTCCTGCAGACCAGCAACAGCCCCAAGGGCATGGTTCTGGACTGCGTCCCGGTCATCCCGCCGGACCTGCGTCCGATGGTGCAGCTGGACGGTGGCCGCTTCGCGACCTCCGACCTGAACGACCTGTACCGCCGCGTGATCAACCGCAACAACCGTCTGAAGCGTCTCCTCGACCTCGGTGCCCCCGAGATCATCGTGAACAACGAGAAGCGCATGCTTCAGGAGGCCGTGGACGCCCTCTTCGACAACGGTCGTCGTGGTCGCCCGGTGACGGGCCCCGGCAACCGCCCGCTGAAGTCCCTCAGCGACATGCTCAAGGGCAAGCAGGGTCGATTCCGCCAGAACCTCCTCGGCAAGCGCGTGGACTACTCCGCGCGTTCCGTGATCGTCGTCGGTCCGCAGCTGAAGCTGCACCAGTGCGGTCTGCCCAAGGCCATGGCGCTGGAGCTCTTCAAGCCGTTCGTGATGAAGCGCCTGGTCGACCTGAACCACGCGCAGAACATCAAGTCGGCGAAGCGCATGGTCGAGCGCGGCCGTACGGTCGTCTACGACGTGCTCGAAGAGGTCATCGCCGAGCACCCGGTGCTGCTGAACCGTGCGCCCACGCTGCACCGTCTCGGCATCCAGGCCTTCGAGCCCCAGCTGGTCGAAGGCAAGGCCATCCAGATCCACCCGCTCGTCTGCACCGCGTTCAACGCGGACTTCGACGGTGACCAGATGGCCGTGCACCTGCCGCTCTCCGCGGAGGCGCAGGCCGAGGCCCGCATCCTGATGCTGTCCTCGAACAACATCCTCAAGCCGGCCGACGGCCGTCCGGTCACGATGCCGACCCAGGACATGGTCCTCGGTCTGTTCTTCCTGACCACCGACGGTGAGCTCCGTGACACCAAGGGCGAGGGCCGCGCGTTCGGCTCCACGGCCGAGGCGATCATGGCGTTCGACGCCGGTGAGCTCGCGCTGCAGTCGTCCGTCGACATCCGCTTCCCGGTGGGCACCATCCCGCCGCGCGGCTGGGTGCCGCCGGTCGCCGAAGAGGGCGAGCAGGAGTTCCAGCCGGGCGACAGCTTCCGCCTGAAGACCTCGCTGGGCCGTGCGCTCTTCAACGAGCTGCTGCCCGAGGACTACCCGTTCGTCGACTACTCGGTGGGCAAGAAGCAGCTCTCCGAGATCGTCAACGACCTGGCGGAGCGCTACCCCAAGGTCATCGTGGCGGCGACGCTCGACAACCTGAAGGCGGCCGGCTTCCACTGGGCGACCCGTTCGGGCGTCACCGTGGCCATCTCCGACGTCGTCGTGCCCGAGGCCAAGAAGGGCATCGTCGCGGGCTACGAGGCGATGGACGAGAAGGTCCAGAAGCAGTACGAGCGCGGTCTGATCACCAAGGACGAGCGCACGCAGGAGCTCATCGCGATCTGGACCAAGGCGACCAACGAGGTTGCCGAGGCGATGAACGCGAACTTCCCCAAGACGAACCCCATCTTCATGATGGTTGACTCGGGTGCCCGAGGAAACATGATGCAGATGCGACAGATCGCCGGTATGCGTGGTCTGGTGTCGAACGCGAAGAACGAGACCATCCCGCGTCCGATCAAGGCGTCCTTCCGTGAGGGCCTCACCGTTCTGGAGTACTTCATCTCCACGCACGGTGCCCGTAAGGGTCTGGCGGACACCGCCCTGCGTACCGCCGACTCGGGTTACCTGACCCGTCGTCTGGTGGACGTCTCGCAGGACGTGATCATCCGCGAGGAGGACTGCGGCACCGAGCGCGGCCTGAAGCTGAAGATCGCCGTCCGCGGCGAGGACGGCGTGCTGCGCAAGGCCGACGACGTCGAGACGTCCGTCTACGCCCGCATGCTGGCCGAGGACGTCGTCATCGACGGCAAGGTCATCGCGCCGGCCAACGTCGACCTCGGTGACGTCCTGATCGACGCCCTGGTCGCCAACGGCGTCGAGGAGGTCAAGACCCGCTCGGTCCTGACCTGTGAGTCCGCGGTCGGCACCTGTGCCTTCTGCTACGGACGCTCGCTCGCCACCGGCAAGCTGGTCGACATCGGTGAGGCGGTCGGCATCATCGCCGCCCAGTCCATCGGTGAGCCCGGTACCCAGCTGACGATGCGTACCTTCCACACCGGTGGTGTGGCCGGTGACGACATCACGCAGGGTCTGCCGCGTGTCGTCGAGCTCTTCGAGGCCCGTACCCCGAAGGGTGTCGCCCCGATCTCCGAGGCCGCCGGCCGCGTGCGGATCGAGGAGACCGAGAAGACGAAGAAGATCGTCATCACGCCCGACGACGGCAGCGACGAGACGGCCTTCCCGATCTCGAAGCGCGCCAAGGTCATCGTGCACGAGGGCGACCACGTCGAGGTGGGCCAGAAGCTCACCGCGGGTGCCACCAACCCGCACGACGTGCTGCGCATCCTCGGCCAGCGTGCCGTCCAGGTCCACCTGGTCGGCGAAGTCCAGAAGGTCTACAACTCGCAGGGCGTGTCGATCCACGACAAGCACATCGAGATCATCATCCGGCAGATGCTGCGCCGCGTGACGATCATCGAGTCCGGCGACGCGGAGCTCCTGCCGGGCGAGCTCGTCGAGCGCTCGAAGTTCGAGACCGAGAACCGTCGTGTGGTCACCGAGGGCGGTCACCCCGCCTCCGGCCGTCCGCAGCTGATGGGTATCACCAAGGCCTCGCTGGCGACGGAATCCTGGCTGTCGGCCGCCTCCTTCCAGGAGACGACCCGAGTCCTGACGGATGCGGCGATCAACGCCAAGTCCGACAGCCTCATCGGCCTCAAGGAGAACGTCATCATCGGTAAGCTCATCCCGGCCGGTACGGGCCTCGCCCGCTACCGCAACATCCGGGTCGAGCCCACCGAGGAGGCGAAGGCCGCGATGTACTCGGCCGTCGGCTACGACGACATCGACTACTCGCCCTTCGGCACCGGCTCCGGCCAGGCTGTCCCGCTGGAGGACTACGACTACGGCCCGTACAACGGCTGAGTCGAGCGCAAGCAGTAACCGCAGGGCGGTCACCCGAGAGGGTGGCCGCCCTGCGGCGTTCTGCTATCCGGTCGGCCGGAGGTACGGCTGCAGGTGGTGCAGCCGGGTCCGGGGGTCGGGGTGCGTGGAGAGCATCCGGGCCAGGGCGCCGGGCTCACTGGACGCCCTGCCGGTTTCGGCGAGGACCCTCTGCTTCTCCCGCTCCTCGGCGGCCATCGTGTCGTGCAGCATCTGTGAGAGCTCCTGCGCGAACCCGAGGCCGGCGGCGTGCGCGTCGGCGCGGAGCTCGGAGCGCCGGCCGACCGCGGCCAGGAAGTACGGCATGGCCAGGAGCAGCAGCGGAAGGCCGTACGTCGCGGTGATCGTCGCCAGGGTGACCGCGCCGACGACGATGACCAGCGCGCCGGCGGCGAGGACGGAGAAGAGGCTGGCCGAGCGGATCAGGAACACCGTGGCCCCGGAGAGGGCGCGCCAGGTGATCCGGCTCGGCAGCCCGTACCACCAGCCGAGCAGCCCGGACCAGGCGTGGCCGCCGGTGTGGTGGCCGAGCTCGTGGGCCAGGACGGCGGCCAGCTGGGACCGGGGCAGGTTTTCGAGGGCGAAACGGGTGACCCCGACGATGTGGCCGGCGGCCGCGTACGCGTTGACGTGGTCACTGTTCTCGATCCACAGCTCGTAGCGACTGCCGTCGATCCCGGCGCGGGCGGTCACCTCCCGCCAGACGGGGGTGAGCCCGGCGAGCTCCTGGGGCAGCGGGCGCTGCAGGCGCAGCAGGCGGCGGGCGAGGAGGTCTTCACTGGGCCGGTGGAAGACGAGCGCGCCCGAGGCGATCCAGGCCAGGGCGGGCAGCCACGCGGGTATCCCGGTCAGGCCCTCCAT
Source organism: Streptomyces sp. NPDC097981 (assembly GCF_040302565.1). Taxonomy (NCBI): domain Bacteria; kingdom Bacillati; phylum Actinomycetota; class Actinomycetes; order Kitasatosporales; family Streptomycetaceae; genus Streptomyces; species Streptomyces sp. NPDC097981. Next base: position 123,254 of record NZ_JBEORW010000014.1, on the reverse strand, counting down.
GATGGCGGCGGCGATCAGCACGAGCAGCAGGCTCACCAGGAAATTGGGGACGAGGAGGGCGAGCTGGCCGTAGGCGGTGGCGTCGGCGGTGCGCTGCTTGGCCTTGTAGAACACGCGGGTGCCGGGGGCGTGCGCGTAGGCGAGGTCGTCCGGGGGCGGGCCGGTCGGGGCGGGGGGCGTAGAAGGCGGCCGGGGTGGGGCCGCGGGGTAGACCGGTGACTGCTGCGGTGGGGCCGTCGGGTAGTTCGGTGTTGCCGTGGTCGTCGGGTACTGCGGGGCCGGCGGGTAGACCGGTGTTGCCGTGGTCGTCGGGTACTGGGGGGCCGGCGGGTAGGCCGGTGGCTGCGGGGCCGGGGGGTAGGCCGCTGGCTGCGGCGGGTACGCGGGTTCGGGTGGCTGGTGCATGGTCAACCTTCCGGGCGGGGACGTCAGCCGATGAGCAGGCCGAGGGGCTGGAGAGCCACACCGACGACGAAGGCCAGCAGGCCGGCCCGGATCCACTGGTGCTTGCGGGCGGCGATGCGGCTGTTCGCGGCCAGGGCGGCCATGAGGGAGGCGGCGGGATCCCGGTCGGTGGCGGCGAGCGCCTCCGCCAGCCGGCCCTGGCGGACCGCGGACCTGATGTCGCCGAAGTACGTGAGCGGGGTACCGGGCTGCCAGTCGGCGGAGCCGTACCGGGGGACCACGGCCAGCAGCAGGGCGGGCAGCGCCAACGCGAGCGCGACGATCCCGGCCCACCAGACCACGGCGCCGGCGGCCGAGAGGGCGCCCGGCCGCCAGCCCTTCCCGGCGAGCAGTGCCCCGATCACCCCGGTGGTCATCCCGAGCGCCCCGACCAGTACGGACGCCTTGCTGTCGGCGCGGGCCTGCTCGCCGCGGAGGTCGGCGAGCAGGCGGGTGGCGGCATCGGTACCAGTGGGCTCGGCCGTGGTCATCGAGGCTCCCCGTCGGCCGGCTCCTCGTCCTCGTCCTCGCCGTCCACAGGCCGTACGGGAGCCTGTCCGTACCCCGGTGGCGGCTGCCAGGCGGGGAAGACGGACGGAGGACCGGCGTACGGGGGAACCTGCACCTGCGCCTGCGGTGGGGCCGTGGGCATCGGCGGAAGAGGCGGACCCGGCGGCATCGGCGGGACCGCGGGCACTTGCGGCGCGGCGTCGGTGGGTGCGGCGGCCCCGGGCTGGTCCGCCGGGTCCGCGGGCTCCCCGGGCGGCGGGTTCATGTACAGCTGCCGTGGATCCTGGACCGCCGGGACCCCCGGAAGGCGCTGGGTGAGGATGTCGTTGACCGCTTGGAGGGCGAGCCGCTTGGGTCCCTCCAGCTCGAAGTCCTCCGCGCCGTCCGCGCCCAGCAGCTGACCCACGAGACCCATCTGCGCCTGGATCAGCCGAAGCTGGTCCTCGCGCATGCTGTTCATCACCAGCGCGGAGTCCTCCGGGTGCCGAGCCAGGTGCAGCGCCCACTGCTGCACCCCGCCCTGCTCCAGGTGGTGCTGGTAGAACGCGATCTTCTGGGACTCGAACTGCTGCCGTTCGATCTCGTACCGGCCGCGCAGCAGCTCCTGCTCCTGCTCCCAGTGTTGCCGCTGGACCTCCAGCTCCTGCTGCAGGCGACCGTGCTCCAGCGCGCGGGCGGCCATCAGTGCGTCCTGCTGCCGCCCGCGCGCGTCCACCTGGGCGTCCACCTCGCCGCCGACCTTCGCGGTGAGGATCGCCTCGGCCGCCTGGTGGCTGATGGCCTGGAGCCGGTTCTGGTGGTCGATGTTGGCCTGGTCGCGACGCAGCCGTACGGTCCACGACACGTGCAGGCCCTCCTCCTGGCCGAACGCTCCCAGGGCCCGTACCGCCTCGATCAGCTGCCTCTCCGCCGCCCCGCTCTGCTCGATCGCAAAGCCCCGGGCCACCGGCCGGGCCGCCTGCTCCAGCTCGCCGAGCAGCATCTTCGGGACGTCCCGGCAGCCGCTGCCGACGAACCGGGCCGGGTCCTTGACCTGCCACAGGAGCTCGACCTCGACCCCGAACTCCAGCGCGTCGTTGTCGCTGGGCAACCGGATCTCGGCGCGGGCCGGATGGACGCCCATGTCCACCTCGTACACGGCGGTGTAGTACCGCATGGAGCCCGGACGGTTCGGCGGGAGGTACACGTCCAGCGTGCCCATGGGGGTCACGAAGACGGCGGCGCAGTCGACGCGGATCGCCGTCCGGCGGACCGCCTCGAACATGCCGAGCTGCCGGACGGTGATCACCGGGTCGACCAGCTCACTGTGGCGGCTCGCCTGCTGGTCCCACTCGGGCGGGCGACGGAAGTCGAACATGGTACGGATCTCCTTGGTGGAACGGGTCTTCGGTGGGGCGTCGGTGATCGTTCAGCGCGGCGGGAGCACGCTCCGCAGGCGGGCCGCGACCGCCGGCGGGGTGCCGTCGTCGGCGTGCAGGGTGCGCAGCAGGTAGTCCAGCCGCCGGGACTCGTCCGGCGCGCCGGACAGCAGCGGCAGGAGCGCGGCGAGCGCCCACTCGGCCGTCGTGTCCCGGTCCGCGTTCAGCACCCAGCCGCGCAGCACCCGCTGTGCGTGCTCGGTGGTGGTGCGCTCGCCGAGCGCGCCGCGCCACAGCTCGGCGATGCCCCCGGCGGCCGCCGAGCGCTCGCCGGCGGCCCGGGCGAACCAGTCGAGGACCAGCGGACGTCCGTACTCCGCCTCCCCCTCGGTCCGCTCGCACGCTCCCAGGAACCCCCCGACGGCGAGTGCGTGCGTGTCCGGGTCGTCCTCGCCGGTCCGCAGCAGCTCGGCCAGGACCAGGTCACCGGCGTCGGAGAGCAGCAGGAGCCCGAAGGACTCGGCGATCTCGGCGAGGAGCAGCACGTTGGGCGGCTTGTCCGGCCGGTCCTGGGCGCGGGCCGCGCCGCGCAGCGCGGCGATGGATTCCACCGGGCGCTCGGGACCGATCAGTCCTTGGGCGCGGATGGCGACCCAGCTGCGGCGCGCGTCGCCGTGCGCCCGGCACCAGTCGTCGACGATCCGCGGGATGTTGGGTACGCCGATCCCGTGGGCGAACCACAGGGCGCTGACGGCGACCAGCCGGTGCCGGTAGTTCTCCGATGCCGCCCACGGCTCGATGACCAGGGCCATCGCGGACGGCAGGTCGGTGTACGCGAGGACGGCCACGGTGGAGGCGGCGCGGGTACGGACCAGCGGCCGTCCGTCGGCGGCGAGCACCTGGAGCCACGCGATGAGGGCCGGCCGGGCCGACGGGTGCTCGGTCCACACCACGCGCAGCAGCACCGACCAGGCGCGCTCGTCCTGGAAAGCCGCCACCACCTGGGTGACCGGGCCCCATTCGGAGTGCTCTTCCACCTCCTCGTAGACGCGGGCGCGGGCCAGTTGCAGCCGTTTGTCCATGCGGGTGCCGAAGACGGGGACGGCGGGCGGTCGGTCCGGCTGATCGGTGCGCAGCAGGAACGCGTAGAGCAGGTCGCTCAGTTCGGCGGTCAGCGTGTACGGGCCGTCGTCGAAGGCCGCCAGCGCGATCAGGAACGCCTTCTCGCGCAGGTGCAGGGTGGCTTCGTCCTCCTCGAACCACTCTTGGACCTGCCGTTCCACGGCGTTGACGGAGTAGTGCTCGACCTCCTCGGCGCCGGCCTGCCCGATGTGGTGCCGGACCAGGAGGGCGGCGAAGCCGACCACCTCGCGCAGCTGGTGGGAGCGGCCGAGGAACTCTGCGACGGCGGGCAGGGCGGACAGCCGCCGCGCCGCGCCGTCGCCGGCGAGCCGCCGCAGCCGCTCGGTGAGCACGTCGCGGGCGGCGGGCGGGGTCCACTGGTGCGTGGGTACGTCGTCCAGGTGCGTGCCGGGCCCGGCGGTGACGACCAGGTAGCCGTCCGGGCCGAGCCGGGCGCGAAGTGCCAGGACGTCCGCCTCGCGCAGCGGCCGGTCCCGGCGGGTGATCAGATCGCACACCACGTGGCCGCGGACCCCGGGGGCCGCGGCCGGGGATGCGCCGGGGTCGCCGATCCGGGCGGCGAGATCCCTGGGCGAGGTGGCGCGGTCCAGCGCGTGCACGGGGGAGGCGCCCAGACGGTGCAGCAGGGTGAGGGCGGCGGTGCGGCGGCCGGTCGAGGGGAGCCCGGTGATCACCAGGACGTGGTCCTCGCGGAGCTTGTCCAGCAGCGCCTCGAAGGGGGTGCCCTCGGTCACGAACCCGTCGGCGAGGAGCCGCAGGGTCTCCGCGGGGATCTCGCCGGCGGCCTGGGCTCCGGTGCCGGAGCCCACGTGGTAGTTGCTGACGTGGATGGAGCCGACGGTGCCCTGGTTGACGCCGAGGATCCCGCCGTGGGCGCCGCCGGCCATCCGGATGGCGCGGGGGCTGTGGTTGGCCAGGTCCTGGCGCAGCAGCCAGGCGTTCTGGCCGGGCTCGTCCCCGGCCGAGGTCTCGGGCTCCGGCGGGGACGCGGCGTCCGGCTCGGCGGGCGCGGGCGCAGGGGCCGGTGGCGGTGCGGGGGCCGGGGTTTCCTCGTCGGAGCTCACCGCAGGTCACCGGCGCCTGGCCGGCCAACGGTGATGTTCGAGACGTCTCCGATGGAGCCGATGGAGCCCTGGTTCAGGCCGATGACCCCGCCCGTCACGTCTCCCCGGACGGTGACACCGTCCCGTGGCTGCGGTGCCGGTGGCCTTGGGGGTTCATGCGCGGCGGGCGCGGATCCCCTCCCGGCGCCGGAGTCCCCCTCGGGCTCCGGCGCCGGGACCCCCTGCGGCAGTGGTCCGTACAGCCAGGCCTGCAGCCGGCCGTTCTTGCTGGGGACGTCGACCGGGCGGAACTGCTCGGCCGGGATGCCCGGGTGACCGTGGCGGACGATTCCCGCATGGACCTGGTCGGCGATGCACAGGGCGAAATCGTCGGCGCGCTCGCGCAGGGCCGCACGCAGCAGGTCGCCGTCGAGCAGGCGGCAGGCGGTGTTGAGATCGGTGCCGACCCAGCCGTCGAACTCGTCCACGGCGACGAAGCCGGTGGCGAGGACGGCACGCAGCCGGATCTGGGCCGAGCTGGACGCGAGCCGGTTGACCGCGCGCAGTTCGTGCCCGACGTCGTGGAGCAGGGCCCGCAGCAGACCCGGGACCGGCGCGTTGGCATCGATCATCACCAGGACGCCGTCGCCGCGGTCCGCCCGCAGGTGCCGGGTCTGGTCGATGTCGGCCTTGCGCAGCAGGGCATCGACGACTCCGTAGAGCATGCGGCGTAAGTAGCCCTGTTGGATGTCGTCGCGCTCGCTGAACCGTTCGATGTCGAGCAGGAGCAGGGTGCGGTTCACCGGTTCGGTCATGGTCGCCTTTCACGGGGGCGCGTCGTGCGGGCTGCGAGGGCTGCACGGGGATGCGGGAACAGCGTGGGGCCGGCGGTGGCCGGGGTGTGAGGACCGATGACGCACTCGCTCTGTGACGGAGTGCACTCAGAGGGCGCTTCCCGGCCGAGGCTCACGGGGCGCCTCGCGGCCGGCGATCCGCAGCAGCGCGTCCGGCCGTACGATCACCAGCGCGCGCCGACCGGTGCTGACGACGCCGCGGTCGCGGAGTTCCTTGAGCTTGCGCTGGACCATCTCGCGGGAGGCCCCCACGGCCCCGGCCAGCTCTTCCTTGGTCAGCGGCACCGTGAGTTCCACGCCCTCGTCGGTGCGTCTGCCGTGGGTGCGGGCCAGGTCGAGCAGGAGCACGGCGAGCCGCTCGCGCACGTCCATGGAGGCGAACTCCAGTCGTCGCTGGTCGGCGGCGCGGGTCCGGTCGGCGGCGAGGCCGAGCAGGGTGAGGGCGGCCCGCGGCGAGCGGGCGAGGAACTCGCGGAAGAGCCCGTGCTCGACGGCCACGGTGTGGACCGCTTCGAGCGCGGTCACGGTGGCGGAGCGGGGGCGTCCGGTCAGGGCGGCGGACTCGCCGACGATGTCGCCGGGGCCGCGGAGGGCGAGCAGGGCCTGGTAGCCGTTGGCGGCGGAGGCGGTGACCTTGGTCCAGCCGTGCAGGACCAGCAGGACGTGGGAGGAGGGTTCGTGCTGGTGGATCAGGGGAGCCCGGGGCGCGAACGTCAGCTCGCGGCCGAGCGAACGTAACGCCGTGCCGTCCTCGTGCTCCAGCCGGGCGAGGAAGGGGACCCGGTCGTCCAGTCCTCCGTCGCCAGGGAGGTGTGCCCAAGCCATGTGCTCCCCCAGGTCATCAGGCCGGTCAATGTACTGACAACGAGGAGGGCGTGGTTCCGGAATCCGAGATCTCGACGTGCCGGACTCGCGCCGGGCCCGACGGGAGGGCGTCGGGTCAGGAGGACCGGCGGCGGCGCACCCCCGTGACCGTGACCGAGGCCAGGGCGAGCAGCCCGACGGCCGCTCCGGCCAGGCCCGGGGTGAGGCCCCTCGGGGTGAAGGTGCAGGAGACCTTCTCCGTGCCCGGGGAGAGGGGGAGGGAGACCAGGCCGTGGAAGTCGCGGATCGGGGCCGTGCACTGCCAGCCCGGGATGTCGGTCATCGCGAAGACCGCCGTGCCCGTGGCGCCCTTCGGGAGGGTGGCCTCGATGGTGTGGCCGCCCGCCGAGACCTTCGTGGCGCCCGTGGCCCGCAGCCCGGCGACCGCCGCGTCCAGGGCGGGGCGGTCCAGGCAGCCGATCGGGTGGTCCCCGGCCGTGGTGTCCTTCGTGCCCGTGCGCACCTCGACCGACACCGTGCCGTCCGCCGGTACCGGGCCGAGCTTCACGACTCCGGTCATCCGGTCCTCCAGCGGGCGGGACGAGCCGCCGAAGGCGAGGGTGCCGTAGAGCTCGGGGGAGAACCAGTACGCCTCGGAGCCCGGGGTGCACCGGGCGGTGTACGTCTGCTCCGCGGCGCTGCCGCCCCGGGTGGTCTGCGGGACCTGGTAGACGGTGGCGCCGAGGACGTTCTCCTGGCGGGCGTAGACGCTGCCGGCCGGGTTCGGGGAGGTGTGGCCGGCGCTGCGGACCGTGACCAGGGGAGGGGCGGGGAAGCGGGTGGACGTCCAGCTGTCCTTCGCCGGGCCGGGGCGGACCCGGGCGCCGATCGAGAAGATCGCGTCGAGCACCGGGTTGTCGGCGCCGAAGAAGGTCCGGCCGTCGTTCTTGAAGCCGTAGCCGAGGGGCTCCAGGGCCTTGTACGTGGCCTCCGGGAGGTAGCTGCTGTAGTACTGCGGGCCCTCGCCCCGCAGGGCGAGGGCGTCGTTGTACGAGGTCTGCGGTGCGCCGGAGTCGGTCCGGTACGCGGGCCAGCCGTCAGCGGCCCGGACGGCGTCGAAGTGCTCGTTGACCGACCGGTTCGAGGTGGCGACGGGCTTGGCCCAGCGCTCACGGGCCCGCCGGGCGTCCGCATTGGCGGCCGCCACCGTGGATTCCGCGAAGACCACGCCGATCATGAGGACGGCGGCCAGGGGGATCAGGACGCGGTGCCTCCGGCCCAGGGACAGGAGGGTCAGGGCTAGCAGGGAGACGCCCCCGCCGACGAGCACCGCCGGCCAGGTCCAGCCGCCGAAGTCGTTGGTGTGGCGGAGCACGAAGGTGGCTGCCACCAGCAGGGCGGCCGTCAGCGCCAGGTGGAGCGGGCGCGGGCGGTGGGCCAGGGCCAGCCAGGCCAGGATCACCACCATGCCGCTGAAGACGAAGGTCTCGCGGTACGGGTTGCCGTTCGGCACCGCGAGCCCGTGCCACACGTACTGGGTGGGCGGGAACTGGAACGAGGCGACGACGAGCAGGGCCGCCGCGGCCCACACCAGACGGGTCTTCCTCGCGATGGCCGCGTTGAACAGGAACGATCCGGCGAGGATCAGGCCCAGCGAGGCCACGTACAGCCGCGGCCGGCCGCCCCACAGATGGGTGGCCGGGAGCATACCGGCCAGGAAGATCTCGATCCGCACCGGCGCGAAGGCGCCGGCCTGGGTGGGCTGTGCGGAGCCGCTGGAGAGGAACGACGGCAGCAGGAGCGGCAGGACGAGCAGGATGCCCGTCGCGGCGGCGGTCGAGGCCCGCCACAGGGCGCGCAGCCGCTGTGCGCCGCTCGTGTCGCGGGTGGCCAGGCGGACGGCGAGCAGGACGCAGGCGGCCATCGTGGCCATCATCGCGGTGTAGAAGTTGCCGAACCAGGCGAGCGCGACGAACAGCGCCACCCCCGGCCAGCGGCGTTCCTCCAGGCACCACTCGACGGCGATGCCGAGGAGGGGGAGCGCGACCAGGCCCCACAGCCACATGGGGATGTACGAGGCGTCGCTGAGCGCCCAGCCGCACAGCCCGTAGCAGGCGCCGAGGACCCCGCGCTGCCACCAGGGGCCGGGGTGCAGCTTGCCGAGGTAGACCGTCATGACAGCGGCGGCGGTGCCCATCGTGACCGGGGTGACCGCGAAGACGGCGAGGTCGACGTGGGCGCGCGGGACCAGGACGGCCAGCCAGGAGAACGGGTTGCCGAGGTACGTGTAGTAGTCGGACAGGAACTGCTGGCCGAAGCCGCCGCGCCAGGTGAAGAGCACGTCGCCGGCGGCCTGACCGTGGACCAGGTCCCACAGCGCCCGGTGGAAGGGCACGTACTGGTTGGCCTGGTCGTTGATGGCCCGGCCGGTGTTGCCGAAGGGGAAGGTGCCGCGGGCGACCCAGGCCGAGCAGAACGCGGCCGAGGTGACGAGGAACGCCAGCAGGGGCCCGTACAGGCGGGCGAGCCGCGGGTGCCGGCGGCGAGGCGATGCGGGGACCGGATCGGCCGCCGCCGTCGTCGGCTCCGAGGTGACCGTCCGCAATGTCCCGCTCCCTGGTGGTGGTGCCGTTTGGGGTGAATCGCTGAGGCAGTTTAGTTCGCGGTGGCGGCCGTCCCGTCCGGTGCCGCCTAGCACGCCCTTACCACATCCGCGAGTCGGCGCGGCCACACCCGGGCCTTGCCCAAGCGGCACATGACCGGCAGGGATGTCCCGGGCCTCGCGACCGGGCTTTTGTTTTGACCGGATGGGATGCGGTCGGTACGCTCAGACCTTGTGCCTGGGGTGTGCCTGGGCTCCCGTGCGTGTCCATCAACCGCACGAGAGCCGGATCGGCCACCGCGATCCATGCGTTTCCGTGCTTGCGCGGAGCTCCGCCGGATCCGACACACCCGACCGCGTGGGTCGGCAAAGTTCCAGGTTAGCTTCACTACACGGCACACAGAAACCGGAGAAGTAGTGCCTACGATCCAGCAGCTGGTCCGTAAGGGCCGGCAGGACAAGGTCGAGAAGACGAAGACGCCCGCGCTTGAGGCTTCGCCCCAGCGCCGTGGCGTCTGCACGCGTGTGTTCACGACCACCCCGAAGAAGCCGAACTCGGCGCTCCGTAAGGTCGCGCGTGTGCGTCTGACCTCCGGCATCGAGGTCACCGCTTACATTCCGGGTGAGGGACACAACCTGCAGGAGCACTCGATCGTGCTCGTGCGTGGTGGCCGTGTGAAGGACCTGCCGGGTGTTCGTTACAAGATCATCCGCGGTGCGCTTGACACCCAGGCTGTCAAGAACCGCAAGCAGGCCCGCAGCCGCTACGGCGCCAAGAAGGAGAAGTAAGAATGCCTCGTAAGGGCCCCGCCCCGAAGCGCCCGGTCATCATCGACCCGGTCTACGCATCTCCTCTGGTGACCTCGCTCATCAACAAGATCCTCCTGAACGGCAAGCGCTCCACCGCCGAGCGCATCGTCTACGGCGCCATGGAAGGCCTCCGCGAGAAGACCGGCAACGACCCGGTCATCACGCTGAAGCGCGCGCTGGAGAACGTCAAGCCGTCGCTTGAGGTCAAGTCCCGCCGTGTCGGTGGCGCGACCTACCAGGTCCCCGTCGAGGTCAAGCCGGGTCGCCAGTCGACCCTGGCCCTCCGCTGGCTCGTGGGTTACTCCCGCGCCCGCCGCGAGAAGACCATGACCGAGCGCCTCATGAACGAGCTGCTCGACGCCTCCAACGGTCTTGGCGCTGCCGTCAAGAAGCGCGAGGACACGCACAAGATGGCCGAGTCCAACAAGGCCTTCGCGCACTACCGCTGGTAGTCCCACCCCACATCGAGACCGAGAGAAGACCGAAGCCTTATGGCTACCACTTCGCTTGACCTGGCCAAGGTCCGCAACATCGGGATCATGGCCCACATCGACGCGGGCAAGACGACCACCACCGAGCGCATCCTGTTCTACACCGGTGTGTCGTACAAGATCGGTGAGGTCCACGACGGCGCTGCCACGATGGACTGGATGGAGCAGGAGCAGGAGCGTGGTATCACCATCACGTCTGCCGCGACCACCTGCCACTGGCCGCTCGAAGATGTTGATCACACCATCAACATCATCGACACCCCGGGTCACGTCGACTTCACCGTCGAGGTGGAGCGTTCGCTCCGCGTCCTCGACGGCGCCGTCACCGTCTTCGACGGTGTCGCCGGTGTGGAGCCGCAGTCCGAGACGGTCTGGCGTCAGGCCGACCGTTACGGCGTGCCGCGCATCTGCTTCGTCAACAAGCTGGACCGCACCGGCGCCGAGTTCCACCGCTGCGTCGACATGATCAAGGACCGCCTCGGTGCGGTTCCGATCGTCATGCAGCTCCCCATCGGTGCCGAGGCCGACTTCCAGGGTGTCGTCGACCTCGTCACGATGAAGGCGTTCGTCTGGTCCGCCGAGGCGACCAAGGGCGAGATGTACGACATCGTCGACATCCCGGCCACGCACACCGAGGCTGCTGAAGAGTGGCGCGGCAAGCTGGTCGAGACCGTCGCCGAGAACGACGACGAGATCATGGAGCTCTTCCTGAACGGCGACGAGCCGTCCGTGGAGCAGCTGCACGCCGCCGTCCGTCGCATCATCCTCGGCTCCGGCAAGGGCAAGGGCGAGCCCACGATCACCGCGGTGTTCTGTGGCACGGCGTTCAAGAACAAGGGTGTCCAGCCCCTGCTCGACGCCGTCGTCCGCTACCTGCCGTCGCCGCTGGACATCGAGGCCATCGAGGGCCACGACGTCCGCGACGCCGAGGTTGTCGTGAAGCGCAAGCCGTCCGACGACGAGCCCCTCGCGGCGCTGGCGTTCAAGATCATGAGCGACCCGCACCTCGGTAAGCTCACCTTCGTCCGGGTTTACTCGGGCCGCCTGGAGGCCGGCACTGCGGTGCTGAACTCCGTCAAGGGCAAGAAGGAGCGCATCGGCAAGATCTACCGCATGCACGCCAACAAGCGTGAAGAGATCGACTCGGTGGGCGCCGGCGACATCGTCGCCGTCATGGGCCTGAAGCAGACCACCACCGGTGAGACGCTGTGCGACGACAAGAACCAGGTGATCCTGGAGTCGATGGACTTCCCGGCTCCGGTCATCCAGGTCGCCATCGAGCCCAAGTCCAAGGGTGACCAGGAGAAGCTGGGTGTCGCCATCCAGCGTCTCGCGGAGGAGGACCCCTCCTTCCACGTTCACTCGGACGAGGAGACGGGCCAGACCATCCTCGGCGGTATGGGCGAGCTGCACCTCGAGGTGCTGGTCGACCGTATGAAGCGCGAGTTCAAGGTCGAGGCCAACGTCGGCAAGCCGCAGGTCGCGTACCGCGAGACGATCCGCAAGGCCGTCGAGCGTCACGACTACACCCACAAGAAGCAGACCGGTGGTACCGGTCAGTTCGCCAAGGTGCAGATCGCGATCGAGCCGATCACGGACGCCGATGGTCCGGCGTACGAGTTCGTGAACAAGGTCACCGGTGGCCGCGTGCCGAAGGAGTACATCCCTTCGGTCGACGCCGGTGCGCAGGAGGCCATGCAGTTCGGCATCCTGGCCGGCTACGAGATGACGGGCGTCCGCGTCACGCTTCTCGACGGTGGCTACCACGAGGTCGACTCCTCCGAGCTCGCGTTCAAGATCGCCGGTTCGCAGGCCTTCAAGGAGGCCGCGCGCAAGGCTTCTCCCGTGCTCCTTGAGCCGATGATGGCCGTCGAGGTCACCACGCCCGAGGACTACATGGGTGACGTCATCGGCGACATCAACTCCCGCCGTGGCCAGATCCAGGCCATGGAGGAGCGTCACGGCGCTCGCGTCGTCAAGGGCCTTGTGCCCCTCTCGGAGATGTTCGGCTACGTCGGCGACCTCCGCAGCAAGACCTCGGGTCGCGCCAGCTACTCGATGCAGTTCGACTCCTACGCCGAGGTTCCCCGGAACGTCGCCGAGGAGATCATCGCGAAGGCCAAGGGCGAGTAACTCTTCCGAGTTCACGTTTTAGGCTTGCCACCGGAGCCTCTGGGGCAACAGGAGTCACACTCCCGTTGCCCCGGGGGAACCGGCTATCCAGCAAAGATCACCTGGCGCCGATGAGTTAAGGCGTACAGAACCACTCTCAGGAGGACCCCGTGGCGAAGGCGAAGTTCGAGCGGACTAAGCCGCACGTCAACATCGGCACCATCGGTCACATTGACCACGGTAAGACGACCCTCACGGCCGCCATTACCAAGGTGCTGCACGACAAGTACCCGGACCTGAACGCGGCTTCGGCCTTCGATCAGATCGACAAGGCCCCTGAGGAGCGCCAGCGCGGTATCACCATCTCCATCGCGCACGTCGAGTACCAGACCGAGGCGCGTCACTACGCCCACGTCGACTGCCCGGGTCACGCTGACTACATCAAGAACATGATCACCGGTGCCGCGCAGATGGACGGCGCGATCCTCGTGGTCGCCGCCACCGACGGCCCGATGCCGCAGACCAAGGAGCACGTGCTCCTGGCCCGCCAGGTCGGCGTTCCGTACATCGTTGTCGCCCTGAACAAGGCCGACATGGTGGACGACGAGGAGATCCTGGAGCTCGTCGAGCTCGAGGTCCGTGAGCTGCTCTCCGAGTACGAGTTCCCGGGCGACGACCTGCCGGTCGTCCGCGTCTCCGCGCTGAAGGCGCTCGAGGGCGACAAGGAGTGGGGCGACAAGCTCCTCGGCCTGATGGACGCCGTCGACGAGGCCATCCCGACCCCGCCGCGTGACACCGAGAAGCCGTTCCTCATGCCCGTCGAGGACGTCTTCACGATCACCGGTCGCGGTACGGTCGTCACCGGCCGTATCGAGCGTGGTGTCCTGAAGGTCAACGAGACCGTCGACATCATCGGTATCAAGGAAGAGAAGACCACCACCACGGTCACCGGTATCGAGATGTTCCGCAAGCTGCTCGACGAGGGCCAGGCCGGTGAGAACGTCGGTCTGCTCCTCCGTGGCATCAAGCGCGAGGACGTCGAGCGCGGCCAGGTCATCATCAAGCCCGGTTCGGTCACCCCGCACACCGAGTTCGAGGCCCAGGCCTACATCCTGTCGAAGGACGAGGGTGGCCGTCACACCCCGTTCTTCAACAACTACCGCCCGCAGTTCTACTTCCGTACCACGGACGTCACGGGTGTCGTCACCCTGCCGGCCGGCACGGAGATGGTCATGCCGGGCGACAACACCGAGATGTCGGTCGCGCTGATCCAGCCGGTCGCCATGGAGGAGGGCCTGAAGTTCGCCATCCGTGAGGGTGGTCGTACGGTCGGCGCCGGCCAGGTCACCAAGATCACGAAGTAATTCGTGTTCTGACCTGGTAGCTCGCGCGAGCGGGCACCATGTTTGACAGAAGGGCCCCTTCCCTTCCGCCTCGGCGGCGGGGGAGGGGCCCTTCGTCGTTGCGGGATCCGGGATCCCGTACGCGCACACGGAAGAGGGCCGCACCCCCGATCGCGGGGTGCGGCCCTCTTCGCCGTGTTGCGGGGGCGGCCGTCAGCCGGTCACGCGCAGGGACTCGGTGAACTCCTTGCAGACGGCGTAGTCGGGCAGCAGGCCCGATGCGACGGCCTCGGCCAGCGACGGCGCGGCCTCGTCGCGGGCGGACAGCAGCGGGACGTCCGCCGGCCAGTCGATGCCCAGATCCGGGTCGAGCGGGTGAACCGAGTGCTCGCCGGTCGGGTTGTACGTCTCCGAGCAGAGGTACGAAAGCGTGGCGTCGTCGCTCAGCGCGCAGAACCCGTGGCCCAGGCCCTCCGGGATGTAGACCGCGCGGCGGTCCACGTCGTCCAGCCGGACGCCCTCCCAGCGGCCGAAGGTCGGGGAGCCGACGCGCAGGTCCACGATGACGTCGAGCACGGCGCCGCGCACGCAGGTCACGTACTTGGCCTGGCCGCGCGGTACGTCCGCGAAGTGGATGCCGCGGACCACGCCGCGCGAGGACACCGAGAGGTTCGCCTGCGCCAGGTTCAGCGGGTGCCCGACGACCTCGGACAGCTTGTCGAAGCGGTACCACTCGGTGAACAGGCCGCGCGGGTCGCCGTGCAGCTGCGGGGTGATCTCGTAGGCGCCCTCGATGGAGAGCTGACGGAACTTCACCGGGAGGACTCCTCGTCGAGCAGGCTGATCAGGTAGTCGCCGTAACCGCTCTTGAGCAGCGGCTGAGCCAGTTCGCGCAGCTGCGCGGAGTCGATCAGGCCTGCCCGCCAGGCCGCCTCCTCGATGCAGCCGATCTTGAAGCCCTGGCGCTCCTCTATCACGCGGACGAACTCCGAGGCCTGGACCATGGAGACGAAGGTCCCGGTGTCCAGCCAGGCGGTGCCGCGGTCGAGGATGGTGACATTCAGCTCACCGGCCTGGAGGTACGCGTCGTTGACCGCGGTGATCTCCAGTTCGCCGCGCGCGCTGGGCTTCAGGTCGCGGGCGATCTCGACGACGCGGTTGTCGTAGAAGTACAGACCGGGCACGGCGTAGCGGGACTTGGGCTGGGCCGGCTTCTCCTCGATGGAGATGGCCTGGCCGTTCTCGTCGAACTCGACCACGCCGTACGCCGTCGGGTCCGCCACCGGGTAGGCGAAGACCCGGCCGCCCTTGGCGCCCGTGTGCTCCGCGAGGCGGGTGCCGAGGCCGCTGCCGTGGAAGATGTTGTCGCCGAGGATCAGGGCGACGGACTCGTCGCCGATGAAGTCGGCGCCGAGCACGAACGCCTGGGCGATGCCCTCGGGGCGTTCCTGGACCGCGTACTCCAGGCGGATGCCGAACTGGGAGCCGTCGCCGAGCAGCCGCTCGAACTGCGCACGGTCCTCCGGCGTGGTGATGACGAGAATCTCGCTGATTCCGGCCATGACCAGGGTGGATAGCGGGTAGTAGATCATCGGCTTGTCGAAGACGGGGAGCAGCTGCTTCGAGACTGCCCGGGTCAGCGGCCAGAGTCGGGATCCGGTGCCACCGGCCAAGAGAATTCCACGCATGGCCCAACCCTATGCGAGAGCGCGGGAGGGGCTGCGGTCCGGGCCGGGACGGCGGTGTACGAGCGGCTAGACTCTTCGTATTATGCGCATCCTCGTGACCGGCGGTGCCGGCTTCATCGGTTCGGAATTCGTCCGCCAGCAGCTCGGTGCAGACGCATCGGCCCAGATCACGGTCTTCGACAAGCTGACTTACTCCGGTGTCGAAGCCAATCTCGCCCCCGTGGCGGACCACCCCGGTTACAAGTTCGTCAAGGGGGACATCTGCGACGCCGCGGCCGTCGACCAGGTGATGCCCGGGCACGACGTCGTGGTGCACTTCGCCGCCGAGTCCCACGTGGACCGCTCCATCGCCGGTGCCGGCCCGTTCGTGATGACCAACGTCGTGGGCACGCAGGTGCTGCTGGACGCCGCCCGCAAGCACGGCGTCGGCCGCTTCGTCCACATCTCCACCGACGAGGTGTACGGCTCGATCAGCGAGGGATCCTGGACCGAGGAGTGGCCGCTGGTCCCGAACTCCCCGTACTCCGCCTCCAAGGCCTCGTCCGACCTGCTGGCCCTGGCCTACGCCCGGACCCACGGCATGGACGTCGTGGTCACGCGCTGCTCCAACAACTACGGGCACTACCAGTTCCCGGAGAAGGTCATCCCGCTGTTCGTCTCGAACCTGATGGACGGCAAGAAGGTCCCGCTGTACGGCAACGGCGGCAACGTGCGCGACTGGCTGCACGTCTCCGACCACTGCCGCGGCATCGACCTGGCAATGCGGAAGGGCCGGGCCGGCGAGGTCTACAACATCGGCGGCGGCACCGAGCTCACCAACAAGGAGCTCACCGGCGTCCTGCTGGAGGCCGCGGGCCTCGGCTGGGACATGGTCGAGCAGGTCGAGGACCGCAAGGGCCACGACCTGCGCTACTCCATCGACATCAGCAAGATCGGCGCTGAGCTCGGCTACGCCCCGCAGGTCACCTTCGAGGACGGCATCAAGGCCACCATCGACTGGTACCGCGAGAACCGCGCCTGGTGGGAGCCGCTCAAGGTGAAGGCGGCCCTGCAGAAGTGAGGATCAACCCGCGAGCCGGGCGCTGGCTCGTCACCGGCGCCTCCGGGATGCTCGGCCAGGACGTCCTGGCCGTCCTGAAGGCCTCCGGGATCGAGGCCGTGGGCCTGCGCCGGACCGACCTCGACATCACCGACCCGGCCGCCGTCCGCGCGGCGGTCGAGGACGTCACCGTGGTCGTCAACTGCGCCGCCTGGACCGACGTGGACGGCGCCGAGACCGCCGAGGACGCCGCAACCGCCGTCAACGGCACCGGCGTACGCGTCCTCGCCGAGGCCTGCGCCGCCGCCCACGTGCGCCTGCTGCACGTCTCCACCGACTACGTGCTGCCCGGCGACGCCACGGAGCCGTACCGCGAGGACGCCGAGACCGGCCCCCTCAACGCGTACGGACGCTCCAAGCTGCTCGGCGAGCAGGCCGTCGCCGAACTGCTGCCGCAGGACGGCTACATCGTCCGGACCGCCTGGCTGTACGGCGAGCACGGCCCGAACTTCGTCGCCACCATGCTCAAGCTGGCCGCCCAGCGCGACACCCTCGACGTCGTCGACGACCAGCACGGCCAGCCCACCTGGTCCTACGCGCTGGCCCGCCGACTGGTCGAGCTGGGCCTCGCCGCGCTGAAGGGCTGGGCCATGGGCGGGATCTACCACGGCACCGCGAGCGGCCGGACCACCTGGATGGGGCTGGCCCGCGAGACGTACCGGCTGAGCGGGCTGGACCCCGAGCGGATCCGGCCGACCACCTCCGCCGCGTTCGTCCGCCCCGCCACCCGCCCCGCGTTCAGCGTGCTCGGGCACGACCGCTGGGACGAAGCGGCGGGCCTGGCCCCGCTCCCCGACTGGCGCGAGCAGCTCGCCGAGGCCCTGGCCACCCCCACGTTCACCGCGCTGGCCGATGCGGCCAGGAACGGCAGTACGGGATGACCTCCCTGCTGAACAGGCTCACCGCGGCGCTGCCGCCGGGCACCGTCGCGGTGGCCGGCGGCACTGTCGTGCTCGGTGCGGCCTCGTACGTCCACCTCGGCGTGGCCGGCCACAGCCTGTCCACGGACGCCATGGCGAACGTGTCGGTGCTGTGGACGGTCGTCATGGCGCTCGGCCTCGGGATCTTCTTCCCCATCGAGCAGGAGCTCACCCGGATCGTCGCCGCCCGCGTGGTGCTCGGCCAGGGCGCGGCTCCCGTGCTGCGCCGGGCCACGCTGCTGACATCGGGGATCCTCGGCGCGACCCTGCTCGTCCTCGCCGTCGGCGCGACCCCGATCGCGGACCTGCTGTTCCGCGGGGACCGAGGCCTGGTGGCGGCCCTCGGCGGCGCCTTCACCGGCATGGCCGTCTGCTACCTGACCCGCGGCGTCCTCGCCGGCCTCGGCCGGTTCGGCGCGTACGGCACCCAACTCGCCGTCGACGGCGGGCTGCGCATCGCCCTCGCCTTCGGCTGCGCGGTGGCCGGGCTGCACTCCGCACTCGCCTTCAGCCTGGTCCTGGCCGTGGCGCCGGTCGCCGCGACGCTGCTGACCCTGCCGGCCCTGCTGCGCGCCGTCGAACCCGGCGAGGAGATCGCCTGGCGGGAGCTGACCGGCGGCCTCGGCCTGCTGATCTGCTCGACCCTGCTGTCCCAGGTCGTCGTCAACGCTGCGGTGATGAGCACCAAGCTGCTCGCCCCCACCGACAGCGCGCTGATCGCGGCGCTGCTGAACGCGCTGGTCCTGGCCCGGGTGCCGCTGTTCGTCTTCGGCTCGCTCCAGGCCTCGCTGCTGGGCGGGCTCACCGCCGCCTACACGGCCGGCGACCGGCCGGCGTTCTCCGCGATGCTGCGCCGGATCGCCGTGGTCGTCGGACTGCTCGGCCTGCTCGGCGGGCTGCCCGCGACCGTCCTCGGCCCGTGGCTGATCGACGTTCTCTTCCACGCCGAACCGGTGCTGGGCCGCCTCGACTTCTTCCTTCTGTCCGCGGGCACCGTGGCGTACATGTTCGCGATGGTGCTGGGACAGGCGCTGATGGTATTCAAGCGGCACAACCTGCAACTGCTCTGCTGGGCCACCGGCACCGTCGTCCTGCTCGCCGTCACCTTCGCTCCGGGCGATGTGGCCATGCGCGTCATCCTGGCCTACGCTCTCGGATCCCTTGCCACCGTGCTCGGTATGCTGGCCGTGCTGAGGCTGAGGTTCCCCGGAGCGGCTCCGGGCGCGACCGCAGGACCCGGGCACAAGGTCGCCGCAAGCCCACTGGGCGCCGGAGCGGTTGGGGAGTGACCATGCCGGCTTCCGACGTACCACCGATCACCGAGCACGCGCACGTGCCACATTCCGCTGGAGCTACCGTGTCCCAATACGACGATGTCTGGCTGGTCATTCCGGCCTATAACGAGGGCCAGGTGATCGCCGATGTGGTCGAGGGAGCGCGTGCGACCTTCCCGAACATAGTCGTCGTCGACGACGGCAGCACCGACAGCTCGGCCGAGCACATCGCGACGACCGGCGCCCACCTGGTGCGCCACCCGGTCAACCTCGGCCAGGGCGCCGCCCTGCAGACGGGCCTCAAGTACGCCCTTGCCCAGCCCGGTGCCCGCTACTTCGCGACCTTCGACGCGGACGGCCAGCACCAGACGCACGACGTCGAGAAGATGGTCCGGGTGCTGCGCGACGACGAGGCCGACGTCGTCCTCGGCTCCCGCTTCATCGAGCAGAACGGCCAGGTGCCGTGGATCAAGCGCGTCGTGCTCCGCACCGCCGCGACGGTCAGCCCGACCGCGCGCAAGCTGAAGCTCACCGATGCGCACAACGGCCTGCGCGTGCTCAGCCGCAAGGCGGCCGAGCAGCTGGACATCACCATGAACGGCATGGCGCACGCGTCCGAGATCGTCGGTTTCCTGGCCGTGTCCGGCCTGCGCGTCACCGAGGTCCCCGTGGACATCCTCTACACCGAGTACTCGCGCGCCAAGGGCCAGTCCCTGATCAACGGCGTCAACATCATCTTTGACATCACGATGCGGGAGCGAAGCCGCTGATGAAGTACTTCTGGATCCAGCTGCTGCTCATCGCGGGCTCGGTGTCGATGGCACTGATGTTCATACGTACGTGGGGCCAGGCGAAGAACCGCGCCTGGAAGCGCATCGCGTTCTCGGTGTTCGTCGTCGTCAACGTGTACGCCGTGCTCCGCCCCACGGACGTCACGTGGGTGGCGCACCAGCTCGGCGTCGGCCGTGGCACCGACCTCGTGCTGTACGTGATGGTGCTGGCCATGGGCTTCCTCACCCTCAACACCTTCCTGCGCTTCCGCTCGCTGGAGAAGAAGATCACCGACCTGGCCCGGACGGTGGCCCTGAGCGAGGGCGCCCGGCACAACGACGCGCGCCTGGGCCAGGCCCCCGCTGCCGTCGCCGACCCGAAGCCGGCGCCGGCCGCCGACTCGCCCGCCGACTCCGAATCCGTGAAGGCCTGACGTCCCGTGGTGACCTTCGACTTCATGCTCCCCTACTACGGGGACGTGCAGCTGATGCAGGACGCCGTCCGCAGCGTCCTGGCCCAGACGGACCCGGACTTCCGCCTCGTCGTCATCGACGACGGCAAGGAGCCGGACGTCCCGGGCTGGTTCGAGGCCCTCGGCGACGAGCGGGTGCACTACACCCGCAACGAGCAGAACCTCGGCATCACCAAGAACTTCCAGAAGTGCGTCCAGCTCTCCGAAGCCGACCACGTCGTCATCATGGGCTGCGACGACCTGCTGCACCCGCACTACCTGGAGACCGTCCGGGCGCTCGTGGAAGCCAACCCGGGCATCGGCATGGTCCAGCCCGGCGTCGAGGTCATCGACGGCACCGGGCAGGTCGCGTACGGGCTGGCCGACCAGACCAAGCGGCGGCTGTACGCCCCGCAGGTCAACGGCCGGCGCCTGATGGGCGGCGAGGAGCTGGCCACCAGCGTGCTCCGCGGGAACTGGCTGTACTTCCCGTCGATCTGCTGGCGCGGCGAGGCCCTGCGCGGGGTCAACTTCCGCGACGAGTACTCGGTGATCCAGGACCTGGCCCTGGTCGTCGACCTCCTCGAACGCGGCGAGCAGATGCTGATCGACGAGTCCGCCACGGTGTTCCAGTACCGGCGCCACGCGGTCAGCGAGTCGTCGGTCCAGGCGTTCTCCGGCACCCGCTTCACCGAGGCCGAGCGGTACTTCTCCGCGGTGGCCACCCGGATGGACGCCCGGGGCTGGCCCAAGGCGGCGCGCGCGGCCCGGTTCCACAGCGCCTCCCGGCTCCACGCCCTCACCATGCTCCCGGGCGCCCTGCTCCGCGGACACCGCGAAGGCGCCCGCACGCTCGCGAAGCACGCCTTCACCGCCGGTCAGCGCGCCGACTGACCCGAGCACCAGAGACAGCGGCCGCCGGGCCCCATCCCGCGGTGACACCCGCGACGGAATTGGACTGAGATGACACACCTGGCCCCCGAGGTCGTCGGAGCATCCGGCACGGCGGACCGCCGGACCGGTACCGGGACCCAGGACGCCGGAACAGTCCCGTCCGGCTCGGCGGCCCGCCGCCCGTGGACGTCCCGGCGCCGGGTGCTCGCCCTCGCCGAGGCCGTCGTCAGCCTCACGGCGGCCCTCGGCTACGTACTGCTCAGCCGGCACATCAGCGTGAACCCGCTCGTCCGCCTCGGCCAGGTCAGCGGCCTCGCCAAGCTCCAGCTGTACGCCGCGGTCATCGGCCTGCCGCTGCTCGCGGTGCTGCTGTACACCGCCTACCGCGGCACGGGCCGGCGCCACCAGCTGGTCAAGCGCCTGGTCTGCGCCGCCCTCGCCGGCCTGGCCACCGGCGTGATCGCCGGCGGTGTGGTCGTCGCCCTGCGCGGCACGCCCCACGCGCTCGGCGGCCAGGACGGCGACCCGGGCACCCTGATCGACATGGCCAACTCGTTCCTGCACCACGAGGGGATGTCGGGCATCTACCCGCCCGCCTTCCCGGCCCTGATGGCTCTCTGGGCCAAGATCCGCTACAACGGCCGCGGCGAGACCGGCTTCGCCCTGCACGACCTCCAGATCTTCTTCACCGCCGTGGCCGGCCCGATGGCCTACCTCTCCTGGCGGCTGCTGCTGAGGCCCTTCTGGGCGCTGCTGATCGCGGCCCCGGCCGCGGTTGTCTTCATCGACCCGATCCGCCCGTACAGCCACGTCGTCATGATCGTGCTGCTCCCGCTGCTCGGCTGCTGGCTGCGCGAGATGCGCCGGGCCCACCGCCGCACCACGCGGGAGCTGCTGCTGCGCGGCACCTTCCTCGGCGTGATCTTCGGCGGGCTGTTCCTCTGGTACTCCGGCTGGTACATCTGGGCCGCACCCGGCGCGGTCATGCTCGCGCTGTTCTTCTTCCCGTGGCGCGCGGGCGCCGCCACGGCCAGGAAGGCAGGCCTGTACACCGCGGTCACGCTGGCGTCGACCTGCGTCGTCAGCGCCCCGCTGCTGTACCAGATGGTCCGGCTGGGCGCGGAGAACCCCGACCGCTACGCCTTCCTCGCCGTCTACGCGGACCCCGGGTACGTCCTCGGCTGGGTCTCGGACCGGTCCGGGACCCTGACCTACCAGACCTGGCCGGTGGCCGGCGAGCTGGCCGGCCAGAGCGGCTTCGCCCTGCTGCTGCTGGCCGGGGTGGGCCTCGGCCTGGGCCTCGGCCTGCGCAACGTCATGGTCCGCACCGCGGCGGCGGTCCTGGCCGGCGCATGGGTCGCCCGCTTCTGGTTCGCCTCGCGCATGGCCCACGACAAGGCCGTCCAGCTCTTCCCGCGCACCACGTGGATCATCATGTACTGCCTGATGATCCTGGCCGTGGTCGGCCTGATGGTGGCCGTGGACCGGGGCTCCGGGTGGATCGAGCGCACGCTGCGCCCGTCCGGGGCCGACACCGGGGCGGCGCCCGCCCGCGTCGTCCCGCGCCGGGTGGTCCGCCAGCTCGCCGCCGGCATGATGTGCATGGTCGCCCTGTTCGCGACGATGGGCGCGTCCTGGTCGGTCAACCGCTACATGCCCTCGTCCGACGTCGACTCGATGGGCATCGACGCGTACCGCGCACACGTCATCAAGAAGCGGGACGGCAGCTGCCCCCGCTTCTCGCCCGTCAAGGACTGCCAGGACATCGAGAAGGACGACTGGAAGCCCAACCCGATCGAGGACTTCATCTGGTGCGCCGGCATCGTGGCCGACGACTGGCCCAGCGTCTGCGGGATGAAGGCGCCCAAGAAGGTCCGCTCCAGGGCGGACATCGAGCGGGATGCCCAGAAGGAGCGGGAAGCCCGCCTCGCGGGGAACGCGCCGAAGAAGTAGCGGCAGCGCTGCGGCGGGGCCGGGCGGGGCGGGTCCGGGCGGATCCCAAGGGAGGCCTGGGCGGTCCTGTCGCGTGGCGCGGTTTGACCGATCACCGTAGGGGGGTATTCTCTTCGGCCCGATTGGCGCAGTACGTGTCTTGTATGGCAGACTACTCAAGTTGCTCGGCTGAGTGCCGATGCTGCGCGCCTCCCGCCGGGAGGACCGGAAGCGAGTCCCACAGTACTCGTCGCCTTTATCTGCCTCTCGGGGCAGCAATGGGGCGGACGTACGGGAATCTTCTGGGAAGCGTCAGCACGGTGCCTGCCAGGCGCTCGGTGGGTGTTTCTCCCCCGAACCGCGGTCCTGGGACCGCACCCCCTTGGACGAGGGAAT
The DNA here is from genome assembly GCF_040302565.1 of Streptomyces sp. NPDC097981. Lineage (NCBI taxonomy): Bacteria > Bacillati > Actinomycetota > Actinomycetes > Kitasatosporales > Streptomycetaceae > Streptomyces > Streptomyces sp. NPDC097981. The sequence goes on along the minus strand of NZ_JBEORW010000014.1, from coordinate 100,315 downwards.
TTCCGTATGGGAATTTTCTGTAGAGGGAGTGCGACACGCCCGACCGCGTGGGTCGGAGAGAGGCGGTGGAGAGATCCACAGCCGACCGGGAGCCAGAGCGTTTCCACAACAGACAGGACTACGGAGTAGCCATGGCGGGACAGAAGATCCGCATCCGGCTCAAGGCCTACGACCACGAGGTCATCGACTCCTCGGCGAAGAAGATCGTCGAGACGGTGACCCGCACTGGTGCGTCGGTCGCAGGCCCGGTGCCGCTGCCCACTGAGAAGAACGTGTACTGCGTCATCAAGTCGCCGCACAAGTACAAGGACTCGCGCGAGCACTTCGAGATGCGCACGCACAAGCGCCTGATCGACATCCTCGACCCGACGCCCAAGACCGTTGACTCGCTGATGCGCCTGGACCTTCCGGCCGGCGTTGACATCGAGATCAAGCTCTGAGAGGCGTCGAGAAGATGGCAAAGCAGATCAAGGGCGTCCTGGGCGAGAAGCTCGGCATGACCCAGGTCTGGGACGAGAACAACCGTGTCGTCCCGGTGACCGTCGTCAAGGCCGGGCCCTGCGTCGTTACCCAGGTCCGTACGAACGACATCGACGGCTACGAGTCGGTCCAGATCGCCTTCGGCGAGATCGACCCGCGCAAGGTGAACAAGCCCCTCAAGGGCCACTTCGCCAAGGCCGACGTGACCCCCCGCCGCCACCTGGTGGAGCTCCGCACCTCCGACGCCAGCGAGTACACGCTCGGCCAGGAGATCACTGCTGAGGTGTTCGAGTCCGGCGTCAAGGTTGACGTCACGGGCAACAGCAAGGGCAAGGGCTTCGCCGGTGTCATGAAGCGGCACAACTTCCGGGGCCTCGGCGCCGGTCACGGTGTGCAGCGCAAGCACCGCTCCCCCGGTTCGATCGGTGGCTGCGCCACCCCTGGGCGTGTCTTCAAGGGCATGCGCATGGCTGGTCGTATGGGCAACGAGCGCGTCACCACCCAGAACCTGACCATCCACGCGGTTGACGCGGAGAAGGGTCTGCTCCTCATCAAGGGCGCAGTCCCCGGTCCGAACGGCGGCCTCGTCCTGGTCCGTACCGCGGCCAAGGGGGCTTGAGGTTAATGAGCACCATTGACATCCTTTCGCCGGCAGGCGACAAGGCCGGTACCGTCGAGCTCCCCGCGGAGATCTTCGACGCGAAGACCAGCGTTCCGCTGATCCACCAGGTCGTCGTCGCTCAGCTGGCTGCTGCCCGTCAGGGCACGCACAAGACGAAGACCCGTGGCGAAGTCCGTGGTGGTGGCAAGAAGCCTTACCGCCAGAAGGGCACCGGCCGCGCCCGTCAGGGTTCGACCCGCGCTCCGCAGTTCGCCGGCGGTGGCGTCGTCCACGGCCCGCAGCCGCGTGACTACTCGCAGCGGACCCCCAAGAAGATGAAGGTTGCCGCCCTCCGCGGTGCCCTCTCGGACCGTGCGCGTCACTCCCGCATCCACGTCGTCACCGGCGTGGTCGAGGGTGCTGCCTCCACGAAGGCCGCCAAGACGCTGTTCGGCAAGATCTCGGAGCGCAAGAACCTGCTCCTGGTCGTCGAGCGTGCCGACGAGGCCGCGTGGCTGTCCGCCCGCAACCTGCCCCAGGTTCACATCCTGGAGCCGGGCCAGCTGAACACGTACGACGTGATCGTCTCTGACGACGTGGTCTTCACCCAGGCCGCGCTTGAGTCCTTCGTGTCTGGCCCCAAGGCCGACGAGACCGAAGGGAGCGACGCCTGATGTCTGAGGCGACCGTTACCAGCAAGACCTTCACTGACCCGCGCGACCTGCTGATCAAGCCGGTTGTCTCGGAGAAGAGCTACGCGCTGCTGGACGAGAACAAGTACACGTTCATCGTCGCGCCCGGCGCCAACAAGACCCAGATCAAGCAGGCCGTCGAGGCGGTCTTCTCGGTCAAGGTCACCGGGGTCAACACGATCAACCGTCAGGGTAAGCGCAAGCGCACCAAGACCGGTTTCGGCAAGCGTGCTGACACCAAGCGCGCCATCGTGACCCTCGCTGAGGGCGACCGTATCGACATCTTCGGCGGCCAGGCCTCCTAACGGAGTCCTGAGTCGTCCGGAATCGGACGAGGACTGAGAAATGGGTATCCGCAAGTACAAGCCGACGACCCCGGGCCGTCGTGGCTCCAGCGTCGCCGACTTTGTCGAGATCACGCGGTCCACGCCGGAGAAGTCGCTGGTTCGCCCGCTGCACAGCAAGGGCGGCCGTAACAACACCGGTCGGATCACCGTTCGCCACCAGGGTGGTGGACACAAGCGCGCCTACCGTGTGATCGACTTCCGTCGTCACGACAAGGACGGCGTGCCGGCCAAGGTCGCGCACATCGAGTACGACCCCAACCGCACCGCGCGCATCGCGCTCCTGCACTACGCGGACGGCGAGAAGCGCTACATCATCGCTCCCCGCGGTCTGAACCAGGGCGACCGGATTGAGAACGGCCCCACGGCCGACATCAAGCCCGGCAACAACCTGGCCCTCCGCAACATCCCGGTCGGTACCACGATCCACGCGATCGAGCTCCGTCCCGGTGGTGGCGCCAAGTTCGCCCGTTCCGCGGGTGCCTCCGTGCAGCTGCTGGCGAAGGAGGGCACCATGGCCCACCTTCGTATGCCGTCCGGTGAGATCCGCCTGGTCGACGCGCGCTGCCGCGCGACGGTCGGCGAGGTCGGCAACGCCGAGCAGTCGAACATCAACTGGGGCAAGGCCGGCCGCATGCGCTGGAAGGGCGTTCGCCCGTCCGTCCGCGGTGTCGCGATGAACCCGGTTGACCACCCGCACGGTGGTGGTGAGGGTAAGACCTCCGGTGGTCGTCACCCGGTCTCCCCGTGGGGTCAGAAGGAGGGTCGTACTCGCTCGCCGAAGAAGGCTTCGAGCAAGTACATCGTCCGCCGCCGCAAGACGAACAAGAAGCGCTAGGAGCGGGTTTAGATGCCGCGCAGTCTCAAGAAGGGACCCTTCGTCGACGGACACCTCATCAAGAAGGTGGACGCTCAGAACGAAGCTGGTACCAAGAACGTCATCAAGACCTGGTCCCGTCGCTCGATGATCATCCCGGCGATGCTGGGTCACACCATCGCGGTGCACAACGGCAAGACCCACGTCCCGGTGTTCGTCACCGAGTCGATGGTCGGCCACAAGCTCGGCGAGTTCTCGCCGACTCGCACCTTCCGCGGCCACGTCAAGGACGACCGGAAGTCGAAGCGCCGCTAAACGCGGGGTGGTTACGACTATGACTAACACCGAAGGGACAACCATGGAAGCCAGGGCCCAGGCGCGGTACATCCGCGTCACGCCCATGAAGGCCCGCCGCGTGGTGGACCTCATCCGTGGCATGGATGCCACGGAGGCTCAGGCGGTCCTGCGTTTCGCCCCGCAGGCCGCGAGCGTGCCGGTCGGCAAGGTGCTGGACAGCGCCATTGCCAACGCCGCACACAACTACAACCACCCGGACGCCTCCACGCTGGTCATCAGCGAGGCGTACGTGGACGAGGGCCCGACCCTGAAGCGGTTCCGTCCGCGTGCCCAGGGCCGTGCCTACCGGATCCGCAAGCGGACCAGCCACATCACCGTGGTCGTCAGCAGCAAGGAAGGTTCCCGGTAATGGGCCAGAAGGTAAACCCGCACGGGTTCCGGCTCGGCATCACCACCGACTTCAAGTCGCGTTGGTACGCCGACAAGCTGTACAAGGACTACGTCAAGGAAGACGTCGCCATCCGTCGGATGATGACGTCCGGCATGGAGCGCGCCGGCATCTCGAAGGTTGAGATCGAGCGCACCCGTGACCGCGTGCGTGTGGACATCCACACCGCTCGTCCGGGCATCGTCATCGGCCGCCGTGGCGCCGAGGCCGACCGCATCCGCGGTGACCTCGAGAAGCTCACGGGCAAGCAGGTCCAGCTGAACATCCTCGAGGTCAAGAACCCCGAGCTCGACGCTCAGCTGGTTGCTCAGGCCGTTGCCGAGCAGCTCTCCTCCCGCGTCTCCTTCCGTCGTGCCATGCGCAAGAGCATGCAGGGCACCATGAAGGCCGGCGCCAAGGGCATCAAGATCCAGTGTGGCGGCCGTCTCGGCGGCGCCGAGATGTCCCGCTCCGAGTTCTACCGCGAGGGTCGTGTGCCGCTGCACACGCTGCGCGCGAACGTGGACTACGGCTTCTTCGAGGCCAAGACCACCTTCGGCCGTATCGGTGTGAAGGTCTGGATCTACAAGGGCGACGTCAAGAACATCGCCGAGGTTCGCGCCGAGAACGCTGCGGCCCGTGCGGGTAACCGCCCGGCCCGTGGTGCCGGCGCTGGCGACCGTCCCGCCGGCCGTGGTGGCCGTGGTGGCGAGCGCGGCGGCCGTGGTGGCCGCAAGCCGCAGCAGGCTGCTGGTGCCGAGGCCCCCAAGGCCGACGCCCCCGCCGCCGCTCCGGCTGAGAGCACCGGAACGGAGGCCTGACCGACATGCTGATCCCTCGTAGGGTCAAGCACCGCAAGCAGCACCACCCGAAGCGCCGCGGTATGGCCAAGGGCGGTACTGAGGTCTCGTTCGGCGAGTACGGCATCCAGGCGCTCACCCCCGCCTACGTGACGAACCGCCAGATCGAGGCGGCTCGTATCGCGATGACCCGTCACATCAAGCGTGGCGGCAAGGTCTGGATCAACATCTACCCGGACCGTCCGCTGACGAAGAAGCCGGCCGAGACCCGCATGGGTTCCGGTAAGGGTTCTCCCGAGTGGTGGATCGCGAACGTGCACCCGGGCCGGGTCATGTTCGAGCTGTCCTACCCGAACGAGAAGATTGCTCGTGAGGCGCTCACCCGCGCTGCTCACAAGCTTCCGATGAAGTGCCGGATTGTTCGGCGCGAGGCAGGTGAGTCGTGATGGCGACGGGAACCAAGGCGTCCGAGCTGCGTGAGCTCGGCAACGAGGAGCTCGTTGGCAAGCTGCGCGAGGCCAAGGAGGAGCTGTTCAAGCTCCGCTTCCAGGCGGCCACGGGTCAGCTGGAGAACAACGGCCGGCTCAAGTCCGTCCGTAAGGACATCGCTCGCATCTACACCCTGATGCACGAGCGTGAGCTCGGTATCGAGACGGTGGAGAGCGCCTGATGAGCGAGAAGAACGTGACTGAGACGACCGAGCGCGGTTTCCGCAAGACCCGTGAGGGTCTCGTCGTCAGCGACAAGATGGACAAGACCGTCGTCGTCGCTGTCGAGGACCGCGTGAAGCACGCGCTGTACGGCAAGGTCATCCGCCGTACGAACAAGCTCAAGGCTCACGACGAGCAGAACGCTGCCGGCGTCGGCGACCGCGTCCTCATCATGGAGACGCGTCCGCTGTCGGCGAGCAAGCGCTGGCGCATCGTCGAGATCCTCGAGAAGGCCAAGTAATTACCTGAGGGGTTTCCCTCAGGTTCGTTCCGCCAGGCTCGGTGGGGGCTCGCTGATCATCAGCGGACCCCCGCCGGGAACCGGCAGACAATCAGGAGATAGACGTGATCCAGCAGGAGTCGCGACTGCGTGTCGCCGACAACACTGGTGCCAAGGAGATCCTTTGCATCCGTGTTCTCGGTGGTTCCGGTCGCCGCTACGCGGGCATCGGTGACGTCATCGTCGCCACCGTCAAGGATGCGATCCCCGGTGGCAACGTGAAGAAGGGTGACGTCGTCAAGGCGGTCATCGTTCGCACCGTCAAGGAGCGCCGCCGCCAGGACGGCTCGTACATCCGCTTCGACGAGAACGCCGCTGTCATTCTCAAGAACGACGGCGACCCTCGCGGCACCCGTATCTTCGGCCCCGTGGGCCGTGAGCTGCGCGAGAAGAAGTTCATGAAGATCATCTCGCTCGCGCCGGAGGTGCTGTAAGCATGAAGATCAAGAAGGGCGACCTGGTCCAGGTCATCACCGGTAAGGACAAGGGCAAGCAGGGCAAGGTCATTCAGGCCATCCCCGCTGAGAACCGCGTCCTCGTCGAGGGTGTCAACCGGGTCAAGAAGCACACCAAGGCCGGTCAGACCGCTGGTGGTTCGCAGGCCGGTGGCATTGTGATCACCGAGGCCCCGATCCACGTCAGCAACGTTCAGCTGGTTGTGGAGAAGGACGGCCAGAAGGTCGTTACCCGCGTCGGCTTCCGCTTCGACGACGAGGGCAACAAGATCCGCGTTGCCAAGCGGACGGGTGAGGACATCTGATGGCTACCACTCCGCGTCTCAAGACGAAGTACCGCGAGGACATCGCGGGCAAGCTGCGTGAGGAGTTCTCGTACGAGAACGTCATGCAGATCCCCGGTCTCGTGAAGATCGTGGTCAACATGGGTGTGGGCGACGCCGCCCGCGACTCCAAGCTGATCGACGGCGCCATCCGCGACCTGACGACGATCACCGGTCAGAAGCCGGCCGTCACGAAGGCCCGCAAGTCCATCGCGCAGTTCAAGCTGCGTGAGGGTCAGCCGATCGGCTGCCACGTCACCCTCCGTGGTGACCGCATGTGGGAGTTCCTGGACCGTACGCTGTCGCTCGCGCTGCCGCGTATCCGTGACTTCCGTGGTCTGTCGCCGAAGCAGTTCGACGGCCGTGGCAACTACACCTTCGGTCTCACGGAGCAGGTCATGTTCCACGAGATCGACCAGGACAAGATCGACCGTACCCGGGGTATGGACATCACCGTGGTCACCACGGCGACCAACGACGACGAGGGCCGTGCCCTCCTTCGTCACCTCGGCTTCCCCTTCAAGGAGGCGTAAGCGAGATGGCGAAGAAGGCTCTCATCGCGAAGGCTGCCCGCAAGCCCAAGTTCGGTGTGCGTGCGTACACCCGCTGCCAGCGCTGCGGTCGTCCCCACTCCGTGTACCGCAAGTTCGGCCTGTGCCGCGTCTGCCTTCGTGAGATGGCTCACCGTGGCGAGCTGCCGGGCGTGACCAAGAGCTCCTGGTAATTCCCTCCCGTCCGCAAGGACTTGGGAAGCTCCAGAGACTCTCGGTAAGCATCTGGTCGGTGGGTGCCCTGCTCCGCATGCCGTAGGCTTGTGGGGTTGGGCGTCCGCCGTCCATAACGACTTACTACGCCGTAGGTCCCCGCACCGCACCCGTCCCGCCACTGAGTGGGGAGAGGGATGGCGCATACAGGAAACCCCGGCGAGAGAGGCCGAAGGCCACTTCATGACCATGACTGACCCGATCGCAGACATGCTCACGCGTCTGCGTAACGCTAACTCGGCGTACCACGACACCGTCGTGATGCCGCACAGCAAGATCAAGTCGCACATCGCAGAGATCCTCAAGCAGGAGGGTTTCATCACCGGCTGGAAGGTCGAGGACGCCGAGGTCGGCAAGAACCTCGTCCTCGAGCTGAAGTTCGGGCCGAACCGTGAGCGCTCCATCGCGGGCATCAAGCGGATCTCGAAGCCCGGTCTGCGCGTGTACGCGAAGTCCACCAACCTGCCGAAGGTGCTCGGCGGCCTGGGCGTGGCGATCATCTCCACGTCCCACGGTCTCCTCACCGGCCAGCAGGCAGGCAAGAAGGGCGTAGGTGGGGAAGTCCTCGCCTACGTCTGGTAGTCGGGAACGGAGGAAAAGCAATGTCGCGAATCGGCAAGCTCCCCATCCAGGTTCCCGCCGGTGTGGACGTCACCATCGATGGCCGCACGGTCGCGGTGAAGGGCCCCAAGGGTCTCCTCTCGCACACCGTTGCCGCGCCGATCGAGATCGTCAAGGGTGAGGACGGCGTTCTGAACGTCACCCGCCCCAACGACGAGCGTCAGAACAAGGCCCTGCACGGCCTGTCCCGCACGCTGGTGGCGAACATGATCACCGGCGTGACCACGGGATACGTCAAGGCTCTCGAGATCAGCGGTGTCGGTTACCGCGTCGCCGCGAAGGGCTCCGCTCTGGAGTTCCAGCTTGGTTACAGCCACCCGATCCTGATCGAGGCGCCCGAGGGCATCTCCTTCAAGGTCGAGTCGCCCACCAAGTTCTCGGTCGAGGGCATCGACAAGCAGAAGGTCGGCGAGGTCGCCGCCAACATCCGCAAGCTGCGGAAGCCCGACCCGTACAAGGCCAAGGGTGTCAAGTACGCCGGCGAGGTCATCCGCCGCAAGGTCGGAAAGGCTGGTAAGTAGCCATGGCATACGGTGTGAAGATCGCCAAGGGCGACGCGTACAAGCGCGCTGCCAAGGCTCGCCGCCACATCCGCATCCGCAAGAACGTCTCGGGTACGGCGGAGCGTCCGCGCCTCGTCGTGACGCGTTCCAACCGCAACATCGTTGCTCAGGTCATCGACGACCTCCAGGGTCACACCCTGGCGTCCGCGTCGACCCTGGACGCTTCGATCCGCGGTGGCGAAGGCGACAAGAGCTCGCAGGCCCAGGCTGTCGGCGCGCTCGTCGCCGAGCGTGCCAAGGCTGCGGGTGTCGAGACCGTCGTGTTCGACCGCGGTGGCAACCGATACGCCGGGCGCATTGCCGCTCTGGCTGACGCCGCCCGCGAAGCCGGGCTGAAGTTCTAAGCCCCGGTTCCGGGACTCACGGACGTAACAGAGAGAGGTAATCCAATGGCTGGACCCCAGCGCCGCGGAAGCGGTGCCGGTGGCGGCGAGCGGCGGGACCGGAAGGGTCGCGACGGTGGCCCTGCCGCCGAGAAGACCGCTTACGTTGAGCGCGTTGTCGCGATCAACCGCGTCGCCAAGGTTGTCAAGGGTGGTCGCCGCTTCAGCTTCACCGCGCTGGTCGTGGTGGGCGACGGTGACGGCACCGTAGGTGTCGGTTACGGCAAGGCCAAGGAAGTTCCCGCGGCCATCGCCAAGGGTGTCGAGGAAGCCAAGAAGAACTTCTTCAAGGTTCCCCGTATCCAGGGCACCATCCCGCACCCGATCCAGGGCGAGAAGGCGGCCGGCGTTGTCCTGCTGAAGCCTGCTTCCCCCGGTACCGGTGTTATCGCCGGTGGCCCGGTGCGCGCCGTTCTGGAGTGCGCCGGCGTTCACGACATCCTGTCGAAGTCGCTCGGCTCCGACAACGCGATCAACATCGTGCACGCGACCGTGGAGGCCCTCAAGGGCCTGCAGCGTCCCGAGGAGATCGCGGCTCGCCGCGGTCTGCCCCTTGAGGACGTCGCCCCCGCGGCTCTGCTTCGTGCGCGTGCTGGGGCGGGTGCGTAATGGCTCGCCTCAAGATCACGCAGACGAAGTCGTACATCGGCAGCAAGCAGAACCACCGCGACACGCTGCGTTCGCTCGGGCTCAAGCGCCTGAACGACGTGGTCGTCAAGGAGGACCGCCCCGAGTTCCGCGGAATGGTTCACACCGTCCGCCACCTCGTGACGGTTGAGGAGGTTGACTAATCATGGCTGAGAACAGCCCGCTGAAGGCCCACAACCTCCGTCCCGCCCCCGGCGCCAAGACCGCGAAGACCCGTGTCGGTCGCGGTGAGGCGTCGAAGGGTAAGACGGCCGGTCGTGGTACGAAGGGCCAGAAGGCCCGTTACCAGATCCCGCAGCGCTTCGAGGGTGGGCAGATGCCCCTCCACATGCGCCTGCCGAAGCTCAAGGGCTTCAAGAACCCGTTCCGCACCGAGTTCCAGGTTGTCAACCTGGACAAGCTCGGCGCTCTCTACCCCGAGGGTGGAGAGGTCACGGTGGCCGACCTGGTCGCCAAGGGCGCGGTGCGCAAGAACAGCCTCGTCAAGGTCCTGGGCCAGGGCGAGATCTCCGTGGCGCTGACGGTTTCGGTTGACGCCGTTTCCGCCTCCGCCAAGGAGAAGATTGCCGCTGCCGGCGGCACCGTCACCGAGCTCGTCTAAGACGAACTCTTGTGACAAATAGCTAGAAACCTGACCGGGGATGCCTCACATATGGGGCATCCCCGGTTGGTCGTTCCACGGGGGGCGCAGTCGCCGGTAAGGTGGCCTGCACCTTTGCTTGTACGTATTCACCTTCCCTCAGACCGTCACCTCTGACGCAGTAGCGCGGGGGTCGCAGGAGGCACCGTGCTCACCGCGTTCGCCCGGGCGTTCAAGACGCCCGACCTGCGCAAGAAGCTGCTCTTCACACTCGGCATCATCGTGCTGTTCCGGCTCGGGTCCCACATCCCGGTGCCCGGCGTGAGCTACAAGAACGTTCAGATCTGTGTCGACCAGGCCGGGAGCAGCAACAGCCTCTTCGGTCTCGTCAACATGTTCAGCGGCGGTGCGCTGCTGCAGATCACGATCTTCGCGCTCGGCATCATGCCGTACATCACGGCGAGCATCATCCTGCAGCTGCTGACCGTGGTCATCCCGAAGCTGGAGAACCTCAAAAAAGAGGGCCAGTCCGGCACCGCGAAGATCACCCAGTACACGCGCTATCTGACGGTCGCACTCGCGATCCTGCAGGGCACCGGCCTCGTCGCCACCGCCCGCACTGGTGCCCTGTTCCAGGGCTGCCAGGTCGCCAGCCAGATCGTTCCGAACCGGTCGATCTTCACCACCATCGTCATGGTCGTCACCATGACCGCGGGTACCTGTGTCGTCATGTGGCTCGGCGAGCTCGTGACCGACCGCGGCATCGGCAACGGCATGTCGATCCTGATGTTCATCTCGATCGCCGCCGGCTTCATCGGCGCGCTGTGGCAGATCAAGCTCCAGGGCAAGATCGCCGACGGCTGGGTCGAGTTCGGCGTGGTCATCCTCGTCGGCCTGGCCATGGTCGCCCTGGTCGTCTTCGTCGAGCAGGCACAGCGGCGGATCCCGGTCCAGTACGCGAAGCGCATGATCGGTCGCCGTGCGTACGGGGGCACCTCGACGTACATCCCGCTCAAGGTGAACCAGGCGGGTGTGATCCCGGTCATCTTCGCCTCGTCGCTGCTGTACATCCCGGCGCTGATCGTCCAGTTCAGCGGTTCGACCGCGGGCTGGGCCACCTGGATCCAGAAGCACTTCGTCAAGGGTGACCACCCGTACTACATCGCCGCCTACTTCCTCCTGATCGTCTTCTTCGCGTTCTTCTACGTGGCGATTTCTTTCAACCCCGAGGAAGTTGCAGACAACATGAAGAAGTATGGTGGGTTCATCCCGGGTATCCGTGCGGGTCGACCCACCGCCGAGTACCTGAGCTATGTGCTCAACCGGATCACCTGGCCGGGGTCGCTGTACCTGGGTCTCATCGCTCTTGTGCCGACGATGGCGTTGGCCGGCTTCGGAGCGAACCAGAACTTCCCGTTCGGCGGGACGAGCATCCTCATCATCGTGGGTGTGGGTCTGGAAACCGTGAAGCAGATCGAGAGCCAGCTCCAGCAGCGCAACTACGAAGGGTTCCTCCGCTGATGCGAATCGTCCTCGTCGGACCGCCCGGTGCGGGCAAGGGAACGCAGGCCGCGTTCCTTGCGAAGAACCTGTCGATCCCGCACATCTCCACGGGCGACCTCTTCCGCGCCAACATCAGCCAGAACACCGAGCTGGGCCAGCGCGCGAAGGCGTTCATGGACGCCGGTGACCTCGTCCCCGACGAGATCACCATCGGCATGGCCAAGGACCGGATGGAGCAGCCGGACGCCGTGAACGGCTTCCTGCTGGACGGCTTCCCGCGCAACGTCTCGCAGGCCGAGGCGCTGGACGAGATGCTGCAGACGGCGAGCATGAAGCTCGACGCCGTCCTCGACCTGGAGGTCGAGGAGGACGAGGTGGTCAAGCGCATCGCCGGCCGCCGGATCTGCCGCAACGACTCCGCGCACGTCTTCCACGTCGTGTACGCCGCGCCGAAGACCGAGGGCGTCTGCGACGCCTGCGGCGGCGAGCTGTACCAGCGTGACGACGACTCCGAGGCCACGGTCCGCAACCGGCTGGAGGTCTACCACACGCAGACCGAGCCGATCATCGACTACTACAAGGCCCAGGGCCTGCTGGTGACCATCCCGGCCCTCGGTGAGGTCGCGGACGTCACGCAGCGCGCGATGGACGCCCTCAAGAAGTAGTACCCCCTGTTGTGCAGTACGGCCGCGGTGTCCCCAGGACCCCGCGGCCGTCTGCATGACGCGGATGGTGACGACCTCAGCCAATAATTGAGGAACCACAGCGGAGAGCAACCACCTCCGCGAGAGCGGCGGCGGTCTAGCCGCACAGAAGGGCAGGCACTTCCCATGGTCCAGATCAAGACCCCCGAGCAGATCGCGAAGATGCGCGAGGCAGGGCTGGTCGTCGCCGCGATCCACGCGGCGACCCGTGAGGCGGCCGTGCCGGGCGCCACGACGCGGGATCTGGACATGGTGGCCCGCAAGGTCATCGCGGATGCCGGGGCCAAGTCGAACTTCCTGGGCTACGGGGGCTTCCCCGCGACGATCTGCACCTCGGTGAACGAGGTCGTCGTCCACGGCATCCCGGATGACAAGACGGTCCTCAAGGACGGCGACATCATCTCGATCGACGCCGGCGCGATCGTCGACGGCTGGCACGGCGACGCCGCGTACACGGCCTTCGTGGGCTCCGGTCACGCTCCGGAGCTCGTCGAGCTCTCCCGGGTGACCGAGGAGTCCATGTGGGCCGGCATCGCCGCCATGAAGCTCGGCAACCGCCTCGTGGACATCTCCAAGGCGATCGAGGGCTACATCAAGCGCCAGCCGCGGCCGGCCACCGGCGACCACAGCCTCGGCCGGTTCGGGATCATCGAGGACTACGGCGGTCACGGCATCGGGTCCGAGATGCACATGGACCCGCACCTGCTGAACTACGTCTCGCGCAAGCGGGGCAAGGGGATCAAGCTGGTCCCGGGCGTGTGCCTGGCGATCGAGCCGATGGTCTCCCTCGGTACCCCCCAGACGGAGGTACTCGCGGACGACTGGACGGTCATCACCACGGACGGCACCTGGTCCTCGCACTGGGAGCACTCGATCGCCCTCACCGAGGCCGGTCCCATCGTCCTGACCAGCCCGGACTGCGGCAAGGCGAAGCTGGCGGAGTACGGCGTGACCACCGCGCCGGATCCGCTCGGTTAATGATCTAGTGTGTGGGGCAAACTTTCCGGATTCGTCTTTCTGGGTGCCCTGACGTAGACTGACTCGTCGGCTCCTTTGCACCCGCATGTCCGCATGCGAAGCAGGGAGCTGACCAAGGTAGCCGATTCGAAGGGCGAAGCGTGGCCAAGAAGCAAGGTGCCATCGAGATCGAGGGCACCGTGATCGAGTCCCTCCCGAACGCGATGTTCAAGGTGGAACTGCAGAACGGTCACAAGGTCCTCGCGCACATCAGCGGCAAGATGCGTATGCACTACATCCGCATCCTCCCGGATGACCGGGTCGTTGTGGAGCTGTCTCCGTACGACCTCACGCGTGGCCGGATCGTCTACCGATACAAGTAGATCTTGTCCTCACTCCTGCCTGGGCATCCGTCCCGGTGCGGGTGGTGGCACTGACCCGGAGAACCTCACCAACATGAAGGTCAAGCCGAGCGTCAAGAAGATCTGCGACAAGTGCAAGGTGATCCGCCGTCACGGTCGGGTCATGGTCATCTGCGACAACCTGCGCCACAAGCAGCGCCAGGGCTGACGCACGCCGACCGACCTGCACTACGCAGTTCTTCGCGCGACGTAAGAAAACGTACATACGCAGAACCCGCCCAGCCCTGTACGGGGCCGGCGGTACCTCCGGCGGGGGCCGGGGACCCGGACGTACCACCACCCATCAGGTGTGGTCGGCGGTCGGGGTCGGTTCTGTGGAAGACCCCCGAACACACAGGAGCCATTGAATGGCACGCGTTTCCGGTGTTGACATCCCGCGCGAAAAGCGTGTGGAGATCGCACTCACCTACGTCTTCGGTATCGGGCGCACCCGGTCCAAGGAGATCCTCGCCTCCACCGGCGTGAACCCGAACACCCGCGTTCGTGACCTGGCCGAAGAGGACCTCGTCAAGATCCGCGAGTACGTGGACGCCAACCTCCGTACCGAGGGTGACCTCCGCCGCGAGATCCAGGGCGACATCCGCCGCAAGATCGAGATCCAGTGCTACCAGGGCATCCGCCACCGTCGTGGCCTGCCGGTGCACGGTCAGCGCACCAGCACGAACGCGCGTACCCGCAAGGGCCCGCGTCGCGCGATCGCCGGTAAGAAGAAGCCGGGCAAGAAGTAGTCCTGTTCAGCGGTCTTGCGCTGTAGGACCGACCACCTCCCGTAGGAGATTTAGATGCCCCCCAAGGGTCGTCAGGGCGCTGCCAAGAAGGTGCGCCGCAAGGAAAAGAAGAACGTCGCTCACGGGCACGCCCACATCAAGAGCACGTTCAACAACACCATCGTTTCGATCACGGACCCGTCCGGCAACGTGATCTCCTGGGCCTCCGCCGGCCACGTCGGCTTCAAGGGCTCGCGCAAGTCCACCCCCTTCGCCGCGCAGATGGCCGCCGAGTCGGCCGCCCGCCGCGCGCAGGAGCACGGCATGCGCAAGGTTGACGTCTTCGTCAAGGGTCCGGGCTCCGGCCGCGAGACCGCGATCCGCTCCCTCCAGGCCACCGGCCTTGAGGTCGGCTCGATCCAGGACGTCACCCCCACCCCGCACAACGGCTGCCGCCCGCCGAAGCGCCGCCGCGTCTGACGCAGCGACGCCTGTGCGTCTTTGAGTGTCCGGGCGGTACGACCCCTTCGGGGGCCGTGCCGCCCGTACCCTTGCAGTACCCAGCAGTACATGTCGGGCGTCAAATAGTGGGCGTCCACGACTGAAGGAACACAGACATGCTTATCGCTCAGCGTCCTTCGCTGACCGAAGAGGTCGTCGACGAGTACCGCTCGCGGTTCGTGATCGAGCCGCTGGAGCCGGGCTTCGGCTACACCCTCGGCAACTCGCTGCGCCGCACGCTCCTGTCCTCGATCCCGGGTGCCGCTGTCACCAGCATCCGCGTGGACGGAGTCCTGCACGAGTTCACCACCGTGCCCGGTGTCAAGGAAGACGTCACCGACATCATCCTCAACATCAAGCAGCTGGTCGTCTCCTCGGAGCACGACGAGCCGGTCGTGATGTACCTGCGCAAGCAGGGCCCCGGCCTGGTCACCGCTGCCGACATCGCGCCCCCGGCCGGTGTCGAGGTGCACAACCCGGACCTGGTCCTCGCCACGCTCAACGGCAAGGGCAAGCTGGAGATGGAGCTGACCGTCGAGCGCGGTCGCGGCTACGTCTCCGCCGTCCAGAACAAGCAGCTGGGCCAGGAGATCGGCCGCATCCCGGTCGACTCCATCTACAGCCCGGTCCTCAAGGTCACCTACAAGGTCGAGGCGACCCGAGTCGAGCAGCGCACCGACTTCGACAAGCTGATCGTCGACGTCGAGACCAAGCAGGCCATGCGCCCGCGCGACGCCATGGCGTCCGCCGGCAAGACCCTGGTCGAGCTGTTCGGTCTGGCCCGCGAGCTCAACATCGACGCCGAGGGCATCGACATGGGCCCGTCCCCGACGGACGCCGCCCTGGCCGCCGACCTGGCGCTGCCGATCGAGGAGCTGGAGCTCACCGTTCGGTCGTACAACTGCCTCAAGCGCGAGGGCATCCACTCCGTGGGTGAGCTCGTCGCCCGTTCCGAGGCCGACCTGCTCGACATCCGCAACTTCGGTGCGAAGTCGATCGACGAGGTCAAGGCGAAGCTGGCCGGCATGGGCCTGGCCCTCAAGGACAGCCCGCCCGGATTCGACCCGACCGCCGCCGCCGACGCCTTCGGCGCCGACGACGACGCGGACGCCGGTTTCGTCGAGACCGAGCAGTACTAAGAAAAGACTTTCCCGGGGCGGCCGCCCCGGGGGAACTGACACCGGTACCTGACACGGCCGGTGCAGATATGAAGGAGTAACACCATGCCGCGTCCCGCAAAGGGTGCCCGTCTGGGCGGCTCCGCCGCACACGAGAAGCACCTTCTCGCGAACCTCGCGAAGGCGCTCTTCGAGCACGGCCGCATCACCACCACCGAGGCCAAGGCCCGCCGCCTGCGTCCCTACGCCGAGCGTCTGGTCACCAAGGCCAAGAAGGGCGACATCCACAACCGTCGCCTGGTGCTGCAGACGATCACGGACAAGAGCATCGTGCACACGCTGTTCACCGAGATCGCCCCGCGCTACGAGAACCGCCCCGGTGGTTACACGCGCATCACCAAGATCGGCAACCGTCGTGGCGACAACGCCCCGATGGCCGTGATCGAGCTGGTCGAGGCCCTCACGGTCGCCCAGCAGGCCACCGGTGAGGCCGAGGCCGCCACCAAGCGCGCCGCGAAGGACGCCGAGGCCGTGGCCGAGGCTCCCGCCGCCGAGGAGACCAAGGAGGCCTGATCCCGCTCCGGGATCGAGCTTGCTTGATCGGCTTTGAACGGGTCCGCCCCTTCCCGGGGCGGGCCCGTTCTGCATTTTCTGACCTTCTCGCGTTTCTGAGAGGATCGCTCACGTGAGTGACGAGGTGGAGCCCGGGCACGTCCGGGTGCGGCTGGACCTGAGCTACGACGGCAAGGACTTCTCCGGCTGGGCGAAGCAGCGCGTGCTGCGGACGGTGCAGGGTGAGCTGGAGTCGGCCCTGCAGACCGTGATGCGGCTGCCGGACCCGGTCGAGCTGACCGTGGCCGGGCGGACCGACGCGGGCGTGCACGCACGCGGCCAGGTCGCCCAGTTCGACCTGGCCGAGGAGGTGTGGGCCGAGCACCACGACAAGCTGCTGCGCCGCCTCGCGGGCCGGCTCCCGCACGACGTGCGGGTGTGGAGGGCCGCCGAGGCCCCGGAGGGCTTCAACGCCCGGTTCTCCGCCATCTGGCGCCGCTACGCCTACCGGGTCGGCGACCACCAGGGCGGCGTCGACCCGCTGCGCCGCGGGCACGTGCTGTGGCACCAGTGGCCGCTGGACGTGGACGCCATGAACGAGGCCGCCGCCCCGCTGCTGGGCGAGCACGACTTCGCCGCGTACTGCAGGAAGCGCGAGGGCGCCACGACCATCCGCACCCTCCAGCAGCTCAGCTGGGAGCGCGCCGAGGACGGGATCATCACCGCGACCGTCCGCGCCGACGCCTTCTGCCACAACATGGTCCGCTCGCTGGTCGGAGCCCTGCTGCACGTCGGGGACGGGCACCGGCCGACCGACTGGCCCGGCAAGGTCCTGCGGGCGGCCGTACGGGACTCCTCG
Organism: Streptomyces sp. NPDC097981; assembly: GCF_040302565.1. NCBI lineage: Bacteria > Bacillati > Actinomycetota > Actinomycetes > Kitasatosporales > Streptomycetaceae > Streptomyces > Streptomyces sp. NPDC097981. The sequence continues at coordinate 83,207 of NZ_JBEORW010000014.1, read as the reverse complement.
GTGCACGTCGTGAAGCCGCACGGACTCACCCTGGAGGAGGTCGGCTACCCGGCGGACGAGCTGCTGGCCGCCCGCAGCAAGGAGGCGCGGAACATGCGCACCCTCCCGGGCGCCGGCTGCTGCTGACCGGCTCCGCCCGTACCGGCCTAATCCGTTTGGGCGGATCGGCGCCGGGCCTGGACAATGCCCGGCATGGGACATCTCGAAGCCAGCCACCTGGAGTACTACCTTCCCGACGGGCGGGTACTGCTCCCCGACGTCTCCTTCCGCGTGGGGGAGGGGTCGGTCGTCGCCCTCGTCGGGGCGAACGGGGCCGGCAAGTCGACCCTGCTGAAGCTGATCTCCGGTGACCTCCAGCCGCACGGCGGCGGGACCACCGTCAGCGGCGGACTCGGCGTGATGTCGCAGTTCGTGGGCTCGGTGCGGGACGAGACGACCGTACGGGACCTGCTGGTCTCGGTGGCCCAGCCGCGGCTCCGGGCGGCCGCGAAGGCCGTCGACCACGCCGAGCACCTGATCATGACGGTGGACGACGAGGCCGCCCAGATGGCGTACGCGCAGGCGCTCAGCGACTGGGCCGACGTCCAGGGCTACGAGGCGGAAACCCTGTGGGACGTCTGCACCATGGCCGCACTGGCCATTCCGTACGACGCAGCGCAGTTCCGCGAGGTGCGCACGCTGTCGGGCGGTGAGCAGAAACGCCTCGTCCTGGAGGCGCTGCTGCGCGGGCCGGACGAGGTGCTGCTGCTCGACGAGCCCGACAACTACCTGGACGTCCCGGGCAAGCGCTGGCTGGAGGAGCAGCTCAAGGCCACCCGCAAGACGGTGCTCTTCGTGTCGCACGACCGGGAGCTGCTGTCCCGGGCCGCCGAGAAGATCATCAGCCTGGAGCCGAGCCCCACCGGTACGGACGTGTGGGTGCACGGCGCGGGCTTCGACACGTACCACGAGGCCCGCAAGGAGCGCTTCGCGCGCTTCGAGGAGCTCAAGCGGCGCTGGGACGAGGAGCACGCCCGCCTGAAGGCGCTGGTCCTGCGGCTGCGCAACCAGGCGGCGAGCAGCCCCGACATGGCCTCGCGCTACAAGGCGATGCAGACCCGCTTCCAGAAGTTCGAGGAGGCCGGGCCTCCGCCGGAGCCGCCGCGGGAGCAGGACATCAAGATGCGGCTCAAGGGCGGCCGGACCGGCGTGCGCGCGCTGACCGTGGAGAACCTGGAGCTCACGGGCCTGATGAAGCCGTTCTCGCTGGAGGTCTTCTACGGCGAGCGGGTCGCGGTGCTCGGCTCGAACGGCTCCGGGAAGTCGCACTTCCTGCGGCTGCTGGCGGGCGAGGACGTCAAGCACACGGGCGACTGGAAGCTGGGCGCGCGGGTGGTTGCCGGCCACTTCGCGCAGACGCACGCCCACCCCGAGCTGTTCGGCCGCACCCTCGTCGACATCCTGTGGACGGAGGCCGCGAAGCCGCTCGGCGCCGCCATGGGCGTCCTGCGCCGGTACGAGCTGGAGCGCCAGGGGGACCAGCCGTTCGAGAAGCTGTCGGGCGGCCAGCAGGCGCGTTTCCAGATCCTGCTGCTGGAGCTGGCGGGCACGACGGCACTGCTGCTGGACGAGCCGACGGACAACCTGGACCTGGAGTCCGCGGAGGCGCTCCAGGACGGCCTGGAGTCGTACGAGGGGACCGTGCTGTGCGTTACGCACGACCGCTGGTTCGCGCGCACATTTGACCGCTTCCTGGTCTTCGGTTCGGACGGTGTTGTACGAGAGACTCAAGAACCCGTATGGGACGAACGTAGGGTCGAGCGGAAGCGCTAGGGGGAGACCCTCCCCCTCGGCCGGAGTGAGGGGGAGGCGTTGTGGGCCTGCGGCCTGGCATCTGGCTCATGAAGCGGGAGAACCACGGCTCCTGCGACCGGCTGCTCGACCGGCTGCTGCGGCCCGCGTCCCGGCCCTGGCAGTTCGTCTCCCTCGCGGTGCTCCTGGGGGTCTGCGTCTCCACGAGCCTGCGGGAGAACTGGGGCTCCGACAACGCCTTCGTGGTCAAGGCGGCGCAGACGCTGCTGGACGGCGGGTCGCCGTACGAGGACAAGCGCTTCCTGTACCTGCCCAGCGCGGTCCTGATGGCCGTTCCCGAGGCGCTGCTGCCGACGACGGTGCTGCGCTGGAGCCTGCCGGTCGCGATGTCCGGGCTGCTGGGCACCGGGTGGCTGGCCGCGCTGCGGATGTTCTCGGTGCCGCTGCGCTCGCGTTTCGCGGTCGTCGGGTTCCCGGTGCTGGCCCTGGCCTACAAGCCGTACGTCAACCTCGTGCTGATCGGCAACTGGACGGCGATCTCGGCGGCCGCGCTGCCGGTGGCGCTGCTGCTCGCGCACCGGCGGCGCTGGGGGGCGGCCGGACTGGTGGTCGGGCTGGCGATCGCCTGCAAGCCGATGCTGGTGCCGGTCGGGCTGCTGTTCGTGATGGCGCGGCGGTGGCGGGGTCTGGCGGCGGCCGTGCTGGTGCCGCTGGGGCTCTCGCTGGCGGGGGCGCTGCTGATGCCGAACCCGTCGTTGTTCGTCACCAAGACCCTGCCGTTCCTGCTCCAGGGGCAGGACGCGTACGCGTTGCCCTGGGACGCCTCGCCGATCGCGGTGCTGCCCCGGCTGGGGGTGCCGGAGCCGGTGGCGGTGCTGGTGGCCTTCGCGGGGGCCGGGGCGGGGCTGTGGGCCGCCTGGACGCGGTGGCGGCGCACGGGGGAGGAGACGGACGGGGGAGAGCTGCGGCTCGTGGAGACGGCCTGCATGGTGATGCTCGCCGCATTCCTGGTCTCGCGGCCGTCGTTCGACCACTACCTGCTGGTGGTGCTGCCGCTGCTGCTGGCCTCGGCGGTGCGGCCGGGTTCGATACCCCGCTCGCCCTGGTTCTGGCTGGCCCTGGCGCCCCAGGTGGCCCTGATCCCGTGGCCCTCGGAGCTGGCCCGCAAGCGGCGCGCCTTCAAGGACTGCGCCACCCTGTGCGGGCTCGCGATCCTGCTGGCGCGTCGTGCGCTGCGCTCCGGTCGGGTTACCCTGGAGCCCGTAACAACTGCGGGGTCCCCACCCAGGACCGAACCGGAGTGCGCCGCGACGCCAGCAGAATCGGCATCGCGGACCGCGTTTTGACCCGTACGGGTCTGCTTGGGTATCCTGCTGGTTTGTTATGCGTATTGGCTTTCTCATTCTCACGTGAAAGGGCCTTACGCCGGTCCACCGGACCGATGACCAGCGGTTCACACGGGTTGCGTCCCCGATGTGAACGAGGGCTGTCGTGATCGTCCGTGGTGACCCTGTCAGGACCTTTCCCGCGGGGCTCGTGCCCCAGGGGATGCCACCACTGAAGAAGCGAAGGCATACGCGTGCGTACGTTCAGCCCCAAGCCCGGCGACATCTCGCGCCAGTGGCTCGTCATCGACGCCCAGGACGTTGTCCTCGGCCGTCTGGCGACCCAGGCCGCTGCCCTCCTGCGGGGCAAGCACAAGCCGACCTATGCGCCTCACATGGACATGGGCGACTTCGTCATCATCGTCAACGCCGACAAGGTGCACCTGTCCGGCAACAAGGCGTCCCAGAAGATGGCGTACCGCCACTCCGGCTTCCCGGGTGGTCTGCGTTCCGTGCGCTACGACGACCTCCTGGCGAACAACCCGGAGAAGGCCGTCGAGAAGGCCGTCAAGGGCATGCTCCCCAAGAACACCCTGGGCCGTCAGATGCTCTCGAAGCTGAAGGTCTACTCGGGCGACCAGCACCCGCACGCTGCCCAGCAGCCGGTGCCGTTCGAGATCACCCAGGTCGCGCAGTAGTTCCGGCCACCCCCTAAGACGTAGAAAATTCTGAGGAGCATCGTGGCCGAGACCACCGCCGAGACCCCCGTCGAAGAGTTCGAGGGCGTCGAGGAGTACACCACCGAGTCTGAGGTTGTCGTCGAGGGCGACTACACCTCCGAGTCCCTTGCCGGTCGCTTCGGCGACCCCCAGCCGGCCGCCGGCCTGGGCCGTCGCAAGAACGCCATCGCCCGCGTCCGGATCGTTCCGGGCACCGGCAAGTGGAAGATCAACGGTCGCACCCTTGAGGACTACTTCCCCAACAAGGTGCACCAGCAGGAAGTCAACGAGCCGTTCAAGCTGCTTGAGCTCGACGGTCGCTACGACATCATCGCCCGCATCGCGGGTGGCGGCGTCTCCGGCCAGGCCGGCGCCCTGCGCCTCGGTGTGGCCCGCGCCCTGAACGAGGCGGACGTCGACAACAACCGCCCGGCGCTGAAGAAGGCCGGCTTCCTTTCCCGCGACGACCGTGCGGTCGAGCGCAAGAAGGCCGGTCTCAAGAAGGCCCGTAAGGCTCCGCAGTACAGCAAGCGTTAATCTGCGCCTGCTGTTCAGCAACAACCGCCCCGGCAGCACTCTCCGTGCTGTCGGGGCGGTTCGTTTACCGCCACAAGCGGCAAATACATGTCACAAGCGGTCACAAACGAAGTGTGAACTCGGGAGGACAACAGTGGGACAACTCTTCGGGACGGACGGTGTACGCGGCGTCGCCAACGCGGATCTGACGGCTGAGCTCGCGCTCGGTCTCTCCGTGGCAGCTGCCCACGTACTCGCCGAGGCGGGCACCTTTGCGGGCCACCGGGCGACCGCGGTCGTCGGCCGCGACCCCCGCGCCTCCGGCGAATTCCTTGAGGCCGCCGTCGTCGCGGGCCTCGCGAGCGCGGGCGTGGACGTCCTGCGCGTCGGTGTGCTGCCCACCCCGGCGGTGGCGTATCTCACCGGTGCGCTGGGTGCCGACCTCGGCGTGATGCTCTCGGCCAGCCACAACGCGATGCCCGACAACGGCATCAAGTTCTTCGCCCGCGGCGGCCACAAGCTCGCCGACGAGCTCGAAGACCGCATCGAGGCCGTCTACGACGAGCACCGCACCGGCGCCCCCTGGGACCGGCCCACCGGTGCGGGCGTCGGCCGCGTCTCCGACTACGACGAGGGCTTCGACAAGTACGTCGCCCACCTCATCGGAGTCCTCCCCAACCGCCTGGACGGGCTCAAGATCGTCCTGGACGAGGCGCACGGCGCGGCCGCCCGCGTTTCGCCGGAGGCGTTCACCCGGGCGGGTGCCGAGATCGTCACCATCGGCGCCGAGCCGGACGGCCTCAACATCAACGACGGCTGCGGCTCCACCCACCTGGAGCTCCTGAAGCAGGCCGTGGTCGAGCACGGCGCCGACCTCGGCATCGCGCACGACGGCGACGCGGACCGCTGCCTCGCGGTCGACGCATCCGGCGCGGAGATCGACGGCGACCAGATCCTCGCGGTGCTGGCCCTGGCCATGCGCGAGGCCGGCCGGCTGCGCGGCAACACCGTCGTCGGCACCGTGATGTCCAACCTCGGCTTCAAGCTGGCCATGGAGGGCGAGGGCATCCAGGTCGTGCAGACCGGCGTCGGCGACCGGTACGTGCTGGAGTCGATGAAGGCGCACGGCTATGCGCTCGGCGGCGAGCAGTCCGGCCACGTGATCATCCTCGACCACGCCACGACGGGCGACGGCACGCTGACCGGCCTGATGCTCGCGGCGCGCGTCGCGGCCACCGGCCGGTCGCTGGCCGACCTCGTGGGCGTCATGCAGAGGCTGCCGCAGGTGCTGGTCAACGTCCCCGACGTGGACAAGTCCCGGGTCGCCACCTCCGCCGAGCTGGCCGCGGCCGTCGCCGACGCCGAGCGCGAGCTGGGCACCACCGGCCGGGTGCTGCTCCGTCCGTCGGGCACCGAGCCGCTCGTACGAGTGATGGTCGAGGCCGCCGACATCGAGCAGGCCCGCGCGGTCGCCGGCCGTCTCGCGGACGCCGTGAAGTCGGCGCTCGGCTAAGAGGCTCGCGGGCCCGGGTCCAGGGCCCGCCCCTCACTCACTGCGTGGCGCATCCGGCCGCCGGGTCATCCGGTCGTGCCGGGTGCGCCACAGCAGTTTCCAGGCCACGAGGGTCGGGCAGCCGGCGCGCACGATGCCGATCAGGTTCAGCGCCGGCTGGACCGCGGAGCCCCACATCTGCGGCAAGCCGCCGTAGAAGAAGGCGACGCGGCCGTGCGGGGTGGTGATCCGCACGTGCTGCATGCCCGCGCAGCAGCCCTCACAGTTTGCGCAGGCTCAGCTTCTGGACCTTGTGGTCCGGGCCTTTCCGCACGACGAGGGTGGCCCGGCCGCGGGTGGGCGCCACGTTCTCCAGCAGGTTCGGCTTGTTGATCGTCCGCCACATGGTCTGCGCGTACTCCAGGGCCTCCTCCTCGGAGACCTGGGTGTACCTGCGGAAGTAGGAGAAAGGATTCTGGAAGGCGGTCTCGCGCAGCTTCCGGAAGCGGTTGAGGTACCAGCGCTCGATGTCCTCGGGGCGGGCGTCCACGTACACGCTGAAGTCGAAGTAGTCCGCGAGGCCGACGCGCGTGCGGCCGTCCTTGCCGGGCAGGGCCGGCTGGAGGACGTTGAGCCCCTCGACGATGAGGATGTCCGGGCGCCTTACGACGAGCTGCTCGCCCGGGACGATGTCGTAGATCAGGTGCGAGTAGACCGGGGCCGTGACCTCGTCCTTCCCCGCCTTGATGTCCGCGACGAAACGGGTGAGCGCACGGCGGTCGTAGGACTCCGGGAAGCCCTTGCGGGAGGTCAGCCCGCGCCGCTGGAGCTCCTTCATGGGGTAGAGGAAGCCGTCGGTGGTGACCAGCTCGACGCGGGGGTGCTCGGGCCAGCGGGCGAGCAGGGCCTGGAGCAGACGGGCCACGGTCGACTTGCCGACGGCGACGGACCCGGCGACCCCTATGACGAACGGGGTGCCCTGCTGGGCGCCGTGGCCGTTCCCGGCGTCGCCGAGGAACGTGTTGAGGGTGCCGCGGAGGTTGCTGGTGGCACCGACGTAGAGGTTGAGGAGACGCGAGAGCGGGAGGTAGACGTCCCGGACCTCGTCGAGGTCGATGACGTCGCCGAGTCCGCGCAGCCGCTCGACCTCGTCTGCGGTGAGGGGGAGCGGGGTCCGCTCGCGCAGGGCGCTCCACTCGGCGCGGGTGAGGTCGACGTACGGGGAGACCTCGGCCCGGCGGTGAGGTCGCTCGGGTCGCTCGGGGCGCTCCATCGCGCTGTCCGGGCCGGGCGTGCTGCTTCGTGGCGGCGAAGTGATCACAGGGCCATTGTCGTGGCTCCGGGGCGGTTGTGGGTGGTGGGGTCGGTCACTTGGCGGACGGGCCCGCATCCGGGGCGTCCGGTCTCGCCCCGGTCACAGTCGGCGGCATGCGGCGGGAAGGGACCGGCCTTGATCGGATCGCCCCGTAGATTTGCCGATCATCGCGGCTCGTGTGCACGCCCTCCTCCGGATCGGGCGCAGTACGGGCCGTCCTGACGTTCGCCGCTGTTGTTCTGTTTTCTGGGGGAGATCTTTCGTGCGCAGCACCCTTGTCCGCCGTACCGTGCTGACCGCTTCGGCGGTGTCGCTGGCCCTGCTGGCCACCGCGTGCGGTTCGGACGCCGACAGCAAGGCCGACACCAAGGCCGATGCCAAGCCGTCCGCCGCCGCATCGTCCGCGGCCCCGGCCGCGAAGGGGAAGACGGACGCGGAGCTGGCCAAGGAGATCGTCACCCAGGCAGACCTGCCGGATCACGTCTTCAAGGCGTGGGGCGCGGACGAGATCGTCGCCGCCACCTCCGACAAGGCCGACTGCCTGCCGCTGGTCAAGGTGCAGTCCGGCGCCGCGCTCGGTACGCCCGCCGGTGTGGCGCGCACCAAGGTCACCGCCAAGCCGAAGGGCGCGTCCGCCGACGCCGCTCCCGAGGACAAGGTGAAGGCGGGCCTGGAGGCGCTCTCCGGCACCATCACCTACCTCACCCTGGCCTCCTACGAGGGCAAGGGTGCGGAGGAGGCCTTCGGCGCTCTGAAGACGTCCGGCGCAGCGTGCGCCGGCGGCTACACCGTGGACAACGGCGGGGACAAGATCAAGATCTCCAGGGTCGGCGCCGGCGCCGCCGTCACCGCGGGCGATTCGGCCCTTGCGTACGTGGTGGAGGCCGAGGGGGGAGGCCGGAAGACCACCTCCCAGCTCGTCACCGTGCGCAAGGGCAACACCCTGGCGACCTTCTACGGCCTGAGCCTGTCCGGCACGGCCGGGCAGCCCAAGCCGGTCGTGGACGCCCAGGCCGGGAAGCTCGGCTGAACCCCGGCCCGCAGGGCTGTTCGAAACATCCGTCAACCCCGCTCCGGCGCATTCGCCGGGGCGGGGTTTTCGTCTTGTTCAGGTACGGGGCAGGCGGCCGACTTCCGCGTACGCTGCGCCGTATGTGCGGAATTGTGGGTTACGTGGGAGCGCAGTCGGCGCTCGATGTGGTCATCGCCGGACTCAAGCGGCTGGAGTACCGCGGCTACGACTCGGCAGGGGTCGCCGTGCTCGCCGACGGAGGGCTCGCCGCCACCAAGAAGGCCGGAAAACTGGTCAACCTGGAGAAGGAACTGGTCGCGCATCCACTGCCGGCCGGTTCCACGGGGCTCGGGCACACCCGCTGGGCGACCCACGGCGGGCCGACCGACGCCAACGCCCACCCGCACCTCGACAACGCGGGCCGGGTGGCCGTCGTACACAACGGCATCATCGAGAACTTCGCCGCGCTGCGCGCCGAACTGGCCGGGCGCGGGCACCGGCTGGAGTCCGAAACGGACACCGAGGTCGTCGCCCACCTGCTGGCGGAGCGGTTCGAGGCCGGCGGGGACCTCGCGGAGGCCATGCGGCAGGTGTGCCGGCGGCTGGAAGGCGCGTTCACGCTGGTCGCGGTGCACGCCGATACGCCGGACGTGGTGGTCGGGGCGCGCCGCAACTCCCCTCTGGTGGTGGGCGTCGGGGAAGGCGAGAACTTCCTCGCGTCGGACGTGGCCGCGTTCATCGCCCACACCCGGTCCGCGATCGAGCTCGGACAGGACCAGGTCGTCGAGCTCCGCCACGACGGGGTCACGGTGACCGACTTCGACGGTGCGCCCGCGTCCGTACGGGCGTACCACGTGGACTGGGACGCCTCGGCGGCCGAGAAGGCGGGATACGACTACTTCATGCTCAAGGAGATCGCCGAGCAGCCGAAGGCCGTCGCCGACACCCTCCTGGGCAGGATCGACGCGAGCGGCTCGCTCAGCCTGGACGAGGTGCGCATCCCCGTCTCGGTGCTCCGGGAGGTCGACAAGGTCGTGATCGTGGCGTGCGGGACGGCCTACCACGCGGGCATGATCGCGAAGCTGGCCATCGAGCACTGGACCCGCATCCCGTGCGAGACGGAGCTGGCGAGCGAGTTCCGCTACCGGGACCCGATCCTGGACCAGCGGACGCTGGTGGTCGCGATCTCGCAGAGCGGCGAGACCATGGACACGCTGATGGCGCTGCGGCACGCGCGCGAGCAGGGCGCCAGGGTGCTGGCCATCTGCAACACGAACGGCTCGACGATCCCGCGCGAATCGGATGCCGTGCTGTACACGCACGCCGGCCCCGAGGTGGCCGTCGCCTCGACCAAGGCGTTCCTGACGCAGCTGGTGGCCTGCTACCTGGTCGCGCTGTACCTCGGGCAGGTACGGGGCACGAAGTGGGGCGACGAGATCGAGGCGGTGATCCGCGAGCTCTCCGACATCGCCGCGGCCGTGGAGACCGTACTGGAGACCATGGAGCCGGTACGGAAGCTGGCGCGGTCCCTCGCCGACAAGGACACGGTGCTGTTCCTCGGGCGCCACGTCGGGTACCCGGTGGCCCTGGAAGGCGCGCTCAAGCTCAAGGAGCTGGCGTACATGCACGCCGAGGGCTTCGCGGCGGGCGAGCTCAAGCACGGGCCGATCGCGCTGATCGAGGAGGACCTGCCGGTGGTGGTGGTCGTGCCGTCGCCGCGCGGGCGCTCCGTGCTGCACGACAAGATCGTGTCGAACATCCAGGAGATCCGGGCGCGCGGGGCGCGGACCATCGTGATCGCTGAGGAGGGCGACCAGGCGGTCGTCCCGTACGCCGACCACCTGATCCGGATTCCGGCGACGCCGACGCTCCTTCAGCCGCTGGTGGCGACGGTGCCGTTGCAGGTCTTCGCGTGCGAGCTGGCGACGGCCCGGGGGAACGAGGTGGACCAGCCGCGTAATCTCGCGAAGTCGGTAACGGTGGAGTGAGCGAAGCGGGTTGACGTTGTGATTATCGGTGTGGGGATCGATGTTGCCGAGATCGAGCGGTTCGGCGAGGCGCTGGCGCGCACGCCGCAACTGGCGGACCGGCTGTTCGTCGCATCCGAGTTGACGCTGCCGAGCGGCGAGCGGCGCGGGACCGCCTCGCTCGCCGCCCGGTTCGCGGCCAAGGAAGCCCTCGCCAAGGCGCTCGGCGCGCCCGGCGGAATGCTGTGGACCGACGCCGAGGTGTACGTCGAGGAGACCGGGCAGCCGCGGGTGCGGGTGTCGGGGACGGTCGAGGCCAGGGCGGTGGCGCTGGGCGTGAAGTCCTGGCACGTCTCGCTGAGCCACGACGCCGGTATCGCCTCTGCGGTCGTGATCGCCGAGGGGTAGCGTATGGTACGCTGCGCACCTGCCTCGGCAGCGGTCAGGGCTTGGCCGTCATGAGGCTCCCTAGAGCCGAATGAGAAACCACCTCGTTCGCGAGGAGGAGGAGTCACGCGTACTGCTTACAGCGTGGAGACAGTACGGAGCGCCGAGCGAGAGCTGATGGCGCGGCTGCCTGAAGGCAGTTTGATGCAGCGCGCGGCGGCCGGATTGGCCGCTGTTTGCGTTCAGCTTGTACCCCGGGTGTACGGGGCGCGGGTGGTGCTGCTGGTCGGACCCGGGGACAACGGCGGCGACGCGCTGTACGCGGGCGCCCGGCTGGCCCGGCGCGGCGCCGGCGTGACGGCCGTCCCGATGGATCCGCAGCGGCTGCACGCGGGCGGGCTGCGGGCGCTGCTGGCCGCCGGGGGCCGGGTGGCGCAGGACGTTCCCGGCCGGGCGGACCTCGTACTGGACGGGCTCGTCGGCATCGGTGGCCAAGGCGGGCTGCGGCCGGCCGCGGCCGCGTTGGTGGAGCGGATCCCGGCCGGTGCGGTCGTCGTCGCGGTGGACCTGCCGAGCGGGGTCGACGCGGACACCGGCGAGGTCGCCGGGGCGGCGGTCCGGGCTGATGTCACGGTGACCTTCGGGGCGTACAAACCGGGGCTGCTGATCGACCCGGGGGCCTCTCGGACGGGTGCGGTCCGGTTGGTGGACATCGGCCTGTCACTGCCGGAGCCGGATGCGCAGGCGTTGCAGCACGCCGATGTGGCGGACCTGCTGCCGGCGCCGACGGCGTCGAGCGACAAGTACCGGCGGGGCGTGGTCGGCATCGTCGCCGGGTCGGCGCAGTACCCGGGCGCGGCGGTGCTCGCCGTCGCGGGCGCGCTGCGGGGCGGCGCGGGCGCCGTGCGCTACGTCGGGCCGGCGGTGGACGCGGTGCTGGCGCGCTTCCCCGAGACGCTGATCGGGCGCGGCCGGGTGCAGGCATGGGTGGTCGGGCCGGGCCTGGGGGAGGGCCGGGCGGCCGAGGTCGCGCAGGCCCTGGCGGACCCGGTGCCGGTACTGGTGGACGCGGACGGGCTGCGCGGACTGGACCCGGCGGTGCTGCGGGCCCGGCCGGCCGAGACCCTGCTGACCCCGCACGCGGGGGAGGCGGCGGCGCTGCTCGGGGTGTCCCGGGAGGCGGTGGAGTCGGCCCGCCTGTCGTCCGTACGGTCGCTGGCGGCGCGGTACGGGGCGACGGCCCTGCTGAAGGGCTCGACGACGCTGGTGTCCCGCGGCGGCGGCCCGGTCCGGGTCAACCCGACGGGAACCGCGTGGCTGGCGACGGCCGGCAGCGGCGACGTCCTGTCGGGCCTGGCGGGCTCCCTGCTGGCCTGCGGCCTGTCGGCGCCGGACGCCGCTTCGGTCGCGGCCTACCTGCACGGTCTGGCGGGGCGCCGGGCCGCCTCCGGAGCCCCGGTCCTCGCCCAGGAGATCGCGGAGTCCCTCCCGGCGGTCTGGCGCGAAACCGGCCGCTCCTGACGCCCCGCCGAGGCGGGGCCGCCGGACCCCGCGCTCCCGGAGTGCTCCCAACGGGGGTGAAAAATACCGCTATACGGGCTGGGAACGGCGGTCGCGCGGGCCAGGGCCGGGCTCTGAGAGACTGGGGGCGATGAACGAGACACCGATGCGCGTGTACGCCGAGATCGATCTTGACGCCGTACGGGCGAACGTCCGCGCACTGCGCGCGCGGGCACCCCGGTCCGAGTTGATGGCCGTCGTCAAGGCGGACGCCTATGGCCACGGCGCGGTCCGCTGCGCCCGCGCGGCCCAGGACGCCGGTGCCACCTGGCTCGGCACCGCCACCCCCGAGGAGGCGCTCGCCCTGCGCGCCGCCGGGATCGGCGGGCCGATCATGTGCTGGCTGTGGACCCCCGACGGGCCCTGGCAGGCGGCCGTCGAGGCCGACCTGGACATCTCCGTCAGCGCGGTGTGGGCCCTCGACGAGGTGCGCAAGGCCGCGCACGCCGCCGAGCGCCCGGCCAGGATCCAGCTCAAGGCCGACACCGGCCTCGGCCGGGCCGGCTGCCAGCCCGCCGACTGGGCCGAGCTCGTCGGCGCGGCCGTCGCCGCCCAGGCCGAGGGCACCGTCCGGATCACCGGTGTCTGGTCCCACTTCGCGTGTGCCGACGAGCCCGGCCACCCCTCCGTCCCGCTCCAGCTGGCGGCCTTCCGCGACATGCTGGCGTACGCCGAGAAGGAGGGGGTCGAGCCGGAGGTCCGGCACATCGCCAACTCGCCCGCGACCCTGACCCTGCCCGAGAGCCACTTCGACCTCGTGCGCTGCGGCATCGCCGTCTACGGCGTGTCCCCGGCCCCCGAGCTCGGCACCGCCGAGGAGCTGGGCCTGCGGCCCGCCATGACCCTCAAGGCCTCCGTGGCGCTGGTCAAGACCGTACCCGGCGGCCACGGGGTGAGCTACGGACACCACTACGTCACCGAAGGCGAGACGAACCTCGCCCTCATCCCCGCCGGGTACGCCGACGGCATCCCCCGGCACGCCTCCGACCGCGGGCCGGTCTCCGTCGGCGGCAAGGTCCGCCGCGTCGCCGGCCGCGTCGCCATGGACCAGTTCGTCGTCGACCTGGGCAGCGACCTGGTGCGGGCCGGGGACGAGGCCGTCCTCTTCGGCCCCGGCGAGCACGGCGAGCCCACCGCCGAGGACTGGGCTCAAGCGGCACACACGATCGCCTATGAGATCGTCACCCGTGTCGGGGTGCGCGTTCCCCGGGTCTATCGCAACGGCTGAGGGCGGAGTGAGGACGGCGTGAGCGAGAACTGGCGCAAAGCCGGCTGGGCCGGCGCCGCGATCGGCGTGATAGCCGCAGGCGCGGCGGCCGGGGTCGCGGTCGAACGGATCACGGTCGGCCGCGGCATGCGCCGAAAGGCCCGCCTCGCGCTCGACGCCGCCGGGGACTACGGATCCCTGCGCGGGACCGCGGGTTCCTGCTACGCCGAGGACGGCACCGAGCTCTACCACGAGGTCGACGAGCTGCCCGAGGGCCCGAAGAAGCGGCCCCGGCTGCGCCGCAAGGGCCAGGCCGCCGCGACCGTCGTCTTCTGCCACGGCTACTGCCTCGCCCAGGACTCCTGGCACTTCCAGCGCGCCGCCCTGCGCGGACTGGTCCGCTCCGTGTACTGGGACCAGCGCAGCCACGGCCGCAGCGCACGCGGGTTCGCCCAGGCCGACGGCGAGCGCGTGACCATCGATCAGCTCGGCCGCGACCTGAAGACCGTCATCGACGCCGCCGCGCCCGAGGGCCCGCTGGTCCTGGTCGGCCACTCGATGGGCGGAATGACCGTCATGGCGCTCGCCGAGCAGTTCCCCGAGCTCATCCGCGACCGGGTGATCGCCGTCGCCCTGGTCAACACGTCCAGCGGGCACCTCGACCAGGTGACGTACGGGCTGCCCTCGGTCGGCATGGGGGCCGTACGCCGCATCCTGCCGCCCGTGCTCAAGGTGCTCGGCTCGCAGGCGGAGCTGGTGGAGAAGGGCCGCCGGGCCACGGCCGACCTCTTCGCCGGCATGATCAAGATGTACTCGTTCGGCGCGCCCCGCGAGGTGGACCCCGGGGTCGCACGCTTCGCCGAACGGCTCATCGAGGCCACCCCGATCGACGTGGTCGCCGAGTTCTACCCGGCCTTCCAGATCCACGACAAGAGCGCCGCCCTCCAGCGCTTCGCCGACATCCCCGTCACCGTGATCGCCGGCGACCGCGACATGGTCACCCCCGCCGCGCACAGCCAGGCCATCAAGGACGCACTGCCCGCCGCCGAGCTCGTGGTCCTGGAGTCCGCCGGGCACCTTTCGATGCTGGAGTACCCCGACCAGGTGACCGGGATGCTGACCGACCTGCTGGCGCGCACGGGCGCGGTCCCCGCAGCGACTAACGTTGGCGGGCATGGAAGAAGTACCGCTGGAAGCGCCGCGGGCACCGCGCAGTCAGGCACCGCAGCAGGGACCTGAGGTCCCCGACGCCGAGGCCCGCATCACCGTCGACTCGCCCGAGGCCATGCAGGAGCTGGGCCGCACCCTCGCCGGCCTGCTCCGCCCCGGCGACCTCGTCCTGCTGACCGGGGAGCTCGGCGCGGGCAAGACCACGCTGACCCGGGGCCTGGGCGAGGGACTGGGCGTACGGGGTGCCGTCACCTCGCCGACCTTCGTGATCGCCCGGGTGCACCCCTCGCTGAGCGGCGGCCCGGCGCTGGTGCACGTGGACGCGTACCGGCTCGGCGGCGGGCTGGACGAGATGGAGGACCTGGACCTCGACGTCTCGCTGCCCGAGTCCGTGGTCGTCGTGGAGTGGGGCGACGGCAAGGTCGAGGAGCTCTCCGACGACCGGCTGCACGTGGTGATCGCGCGGGCGGTCGGCCACGAGGAGGTCCTGGACGACGTACGGGAGGTCTCGGTGCGCGGGATCGGTGCGCGCTGGTCCGGGCCGGACGCACTGGCGGCCCTGTCCGCGGTGGCCCCGGCGCGGTAGGCCGGCGGAACAGGGGACCAGGGGAACCGGGAACCGGCGGAACAGGGGACCGGAGGAACCGGAGAGCCCGGGGGAGCCCCGGGAAAACGTACCGACAACTCGTCGGCAAGATATTGCGCCGACGGAGCCGGGCATGGTGACATGGTACGGAGGGCCGGTTAGGCGTACCTAAGTACGGGCCGGCCCCGGGCCAGGAGGCACCCATGTCCGCAGCAGGAGTGCAGCGACACCCGCGCCCCGTCGTGTCCGTGGGGGCGCTGCTCGCAGCGGGCGCGGCCGCCACCGCCGTCTCGACACCGCCCGTACGGCAGGACGCCCCGGACGCGCCCGGGACCTGCGAGGCGGCCGCGACGGACGTACGCGAGCAGGCCGCCCCGGAGTCCGAGGCGGCCTGAGAAGTCCGTCCGCGCAGTGCTGTGCGGGTCCGCCGGTCCCGTCGGCCCGTATACCGGGTAGCCCGTTCGGGTGAACCGCGGCGGGCTCCGGTCAGGGGACGACGACGACCTTCGAGTTGGTCGTTGCGAAGGCCCACATCGCATCGCCGTCGAGCCGCGTCATGCGGATGCCGCCGGTTTTTTTGTTCGGGTCGGGCTCCGGCATCTGGCCGTCCACCCGGGAGCTGAACCCGACCACGACACCGTCCGCCGTGGCGAACCGCACGATGTGCTCGATCGGCACCCCGTCCGAGCCGGTGGCCGTGCCGGCGCGCGAGTTGACCAGGTACGTGCCCGGCTTCGGGTGCGCCGTGCTGGGCTTGACCGGGAACGACTTCAGCGCCTGCCCGCTCTCGCCGACCAGCCACACCCGCTTCAGGCCCACCGAGTACACGACGCGCGAGCCCGTGCCGGATTCGGCCGGCACGGCCACCGGCTTCGCCGGGTCGGCCGCGTGGGCGGACGGGACGGGGGCGGGCGTCGCGGCCTGCGGGGCCGCCTTCGCGGGGTGCGCGGGCGCGGTCGCGGAGGCCTGGTAGCCGAGGAAGCCGACGGCGGCGATTGCCGCTACGGTGAGCCCGGCCACGATTCCCGAGCTGCTGCGTGCCACCTTGCTCCACCTCTCCCGTGCTTCCCCTGTGCCGGGGCGCCGGCCGGGCACGGCATGCCCGGGCCCGGACCTCGGCCGATACCTGGGTCGAAGGTAGCAGCCGGGGTGCCCTGCGACCGGCCGCGAGGGCCCGGCCCCCCGGAGTCGTAGGCTGTTCGCGTGCTCTTGCTCGCTGTAGATACCGCCACGCCCGCCGTCACCGTCGCCCTGCACGACGGCGAGTCCGTCCTCGCCGAGTCGAACCAGGTCGACGCCCGCCGCCACGGGGAGCTCCTGCTGCCCTCCGTCGACAAGGTCCTCGCCGAGGCCGGGCTGAAGCTCGACGCCCTCACCGGCATCGTCGTCGGTGTCGGCCCCGGCCCCTACACCGGGCTGCGCGTCGGCCTCGTCACCGCCTCCACCTTCGCCACCGTGCTCGGCATCCCCGTGCACGGCCTGTGCACCCTCGACGGCCTCGCGTACGCCGCGGGCGCCGCCGGGATCGAGGGCCCCTTCACCGTCGCCACCGACGCACGGCGCAAGGAGGTCTACTGGGCCCGGTACGAGGACCCGCGCACCCGCGTCGGCGAGCCCGCCGTGGACCGCCCGGCCGACATCGCCGAGCAGGTCGCCGGCCTGCCCGCAGTGGGCCAGGGCGCGTTCCTGTACCCGGACGTCTTCACGGACGCGCGGGCCCCCGAGCACCAGAGCGCCGCCGCCCTCGCGTCCCTGGCCGCGGAACGGCTCGCGGCCGGTGCGCCCTTCGAGAACGCCGAGGGCCTGCCCCCGGCGCCGCTGTACCTGCGCCGGCCCGACGCGCAGGTCCCGAAGAACTACAAGGTGGTCACCCCGCAGTGACAGCAGTACTGCGCGAGATGCGCTGGTGGGACATCGAGCCCGTGCTGGAACTGGAGCACGAGCTGTTCCCCGAGGACGCCTGGTCCGCGGGCATGTTCTGGTCCGAGCTCGCCCACGCCCGCGGCCCGCACGCCACGCGCCGCTACGTGGTCGCCGAGGACCCTCGGACCGGCCGTCTCGCCGGCTACGCCGGGCTGGCCGCCGCCGGTGGCCTGGCCGACGTACAGACCATCGCGGCCGCGCGCGACCAGTGGGGGACCGGGCTCGGCGCCCGGCTCCTCACCGACCTGCTGCGCGCGGCCACCGCATTCGAGTGCGCCGAGGTGCTGCTGGAGGTGCGGGTGGACAACGCCCGGGCCCAGAAGCTCTACGAGCGCTTCGGCTTCGAGCCGATCGGCTTCCGGCGGGGCTACTACCAGCCCGGCAACGTCGATGCGCTCGTGATGCGTCATTCCGATCCCGCTAGCTCCGTAACCGTAGACGGACCCGTACAAGGTGAGACCCATGGCTGACGAACCGCTCGTCCTCGGTATCGAGACCTCCTGCGACGAGACCGGCGTCGGCGTGGTCCGCGGCACCACGCTGCTGGCGGACGCGATCGCCTCCAGCGTCGACGAGCACGCGCGCTTCGGCGGCGTCGTACCCGAGGTCGCCTCCCGGGCGCACCTGGAGGCGATGGTCCCGACCATCGACCGCGCCCTCAAGGAAGCCGGGGTCAGCGCCCGCGACCTCGACGGCATCGCCGTCACGGCCGGTCCCGGCCTCGCCGGAGCCCTGCTGGTGGGCGTCTCGGCGGCCAAGGCGTACGCGTACGCGCTCGGCAAGCCGCTGTACGGGGTGAACCACCTGGCCTCGCACATCTGCGTGGACCAGCTGGAACACGGGCCGCTGCCGGAGCCGACCATGGCGCTGCTGGTGTCCGGCGGGCACTCCTCGCTGCTGCTCGCCCCGGACATCACCTCCGACGTACGGCCGCTGGGCGCGACCATCGACGACGCGGCGGGCGAGGCCTTCGACAAGATCGCGCGCGTGCTGCAGCTGGGCTTCCCCGGCGGCCCGGTCATCGACCGGCTCGCACGGGAGGGCGACCCGAAGGCGATCAACTTCCCGCGCGGGCTGACGGGGCCGCGCGACGCGGCGTACGACTTCTCGTTCTCCGGGCTCAAGACGGCGGTCGCCCGCTGGATCGAGGCGAAGCGGAACGCGGGCGAGGAGGTGCCGGTGCGCGATGTGGCGGCGTCCTTCCAGGAGGCCGTGGTGGACGTGCTGACGCGCAAGGCGATCCGCGCGTGCAAGGACGAGGGCGTGGGCCACCTGATGATCGGCGGCGGCGTGGCGGCCAATTCCCGGTTGCGCTCGCTCGCGCAGGAGCGCTGCGACGACGCGGGGATCATCCTGCGCGTGCCGCGGCCGAAGCTGTGCACGGACAACGGCGCGATGGTCGCGGCGCTGGGTGCCGAGATGGTCAAGCGGAACCGGCCGGCCTCGGACTGGGACCTGTCGGCGGACTCCTCGCTGCCGGTGACGGACCCGCACGTGCCGGGCGCCGCGCACGGGCACGCGCACACCCAGGACCACGACCACGTGCACGAGTTGAGCAAGGACAACCTCTACTCATGAGCACCGTCGCGCTGATGTGGGAGGCCCGGGCCGCCGCCGGCCGGGGCAACGAGCTGCTGGAGTGGGCCCGCTCGCAGGTGCTCGCGCGCGAGCCGGTGCGTCGCGAGCTGCTGCGGGCCCCGCAGGACCGGGTACTGGTCGTCACCTGGTGGGAGGCGGCCGAAGGCGTGGCGGCCGAACTGCCCGAACTGCCGGAGCCGGCCGCCGATCTGATCACCCGGCCGGTGCACCGCTGGCGGTTCGAGTCGGTTGAAACCAGCGGCAGTTGACACTCCGGGGCGCTTTCGAGCGTCCCCGGACCGGGTCTGTGGCGCGGTGCCGATATGGTCATGTGCATGCCTCGCCGCGACCTGCCGCCTCCGCCGCCTCCCGCCCACATGCGCGCCTGGCTGGACGAAAGCGCCGTACGGGCCGACCGTGCACGGTTCCTGAAGGAGCTGGGCCGGCGCAGCCTGGGCCCGGGGCGGCTGCTGCTGCTCTGGGCGGTCGCCGCGGTCTTCGCGCTCGGCTGGTCCTTCGTCGGCATGGCCCTGATGTCCTTCGAGACGCCGGGCGAGCCGCTCGCGTACGTCTTCGGCCTCATCTTCGCCCTGCTCGGCGCGGGCGTGCTGATCCCGGCCGGATTCTGGTTCGCCCGGGGCGCCAAGCGCGACCGGCGGGTACGCCAACTGATGTGCGCCTGGGCCGAGTCGGACCGGGATCCGGCCGCTGACGCCGGTGTCCGCGCCCCGGGGCTGAGTCTGACCTGGCTGCTGGCCTCCTTCGCGCTGGGCGCGTTCGGGCTGTACGTGACCTTCGGGTCCGCGGCGTCCGCCCGCCCGGGCGCCACGACGTACGGCGAGGTCACCTACTTCATGGGCCTCGGCATGATCCTGTGGATCACGGGCCTGCTGGGCCTCGGCAAGGCCGGCGCGCACTACCGGTGGGCCGTGCGCGTCTTCCGCGGCGGGCCTACGGTGCGCTGACCGGCGAGCCGATCAGCATCGACGGGGCGCCCGCGACCCGGGTCAGGAAGACGGTCGCGGAGTGCGGCCCCTGCGGTTTGACCTTCTTGCGCAGCTCCTCGGGCTCGATGGCCGAACCGCGCTTCTTCACGGTCAGGATGCCCACCTCGCGCTCGCGCAGCAGCGCCTTCAGCTTCTTGAGGCCGAAGGGCAGCACGTCGGTGATCTCGTACGCGGTGGCGTACGGCGTCGCGCGCAGCTCGTCGGCGGTGACGTACGCGATGGTCGGGTCGATGAGCCGGCCGTCCAGCTGCTCGGCGACCTCGGCCACGAGGTGGGCGCGGATCACGGCGCCGTCGGGCTCGTAGAGGTAGCGGCCGACCGGCCCGGCCGCGGGATCGGGCAGCGGATCGGCGGTGTGCAGGGTGCGCGGGCCGGGCAGCAGGGTGGCGCGTACGGTACCGGGCGCGGTCCCGAACCACAGCACGGCCTCCTTCACGTCCCCCTGGTCCGAGATCCACTCGGCCTCCGCCTCCTCGGGCACGGCCTCGTGCGGGATCCCGGGGGCGATCTTGATGGCGGCGTACTCGGCCGTACGGGCGGCCTCGACGGCCCACGACAGCGGCGGCGAGTAGCTCTCGGGGTCGAAGATCCTCCCGCGGCCGCCGCGCCGGGCGGGGTCGAGGAAGACGGCGTCGTACCCGGAGGTGTCCACGTCGGTCACGTCCGCCTCGCGGACCTCGACGAGGTCCGCCAGCCCCAGCGCCTCGGCGTTGGCGCGGGCGACGGCGACGGTCAGCGGGTCCCGGTCCACCGCCAGCACGCGGATGCCGAGCCGGGCCAGGGCGAGGGCGTCCCCGCCGATGCCGCAGCACAGGTCGGCGACGCTGCGCACGCCGAGTTCCGCGAGCCGCTCGGCGCGGTACGCGGCCACCGACGCACGGGTGGCCATCTCACCGCCGCCGGGCGTGAAGTACATCCGGAACGCGTCCTCGGCCCCGAACTTCGCCACCGCGCGCTGCCGCAGCCGCGCCTGCCCGAGCGCGGCGGAGACCAGTTCGGCGGGGTGCTCGCGGCGCAGCCGGGTGGCGACGGCGAGTTCCTGGGACGGGTCGTACGCGCGGAGCGAGTCGAGGAGGGCGCGGCCCTCGGGGGTGAGGAGCGCGGCGAAGTCTTCGGGGGTCACCGGTTCATTGTCGGTCAGTGTGGGCCACCCGGTGGAAGGTCGTCTTCCGTCGGCGGTGTCGGCGGGCCGGTGTGTGGGGCGGGTGCCAGGATGCGCTGCTATGCAGCTAGTAAGACAAAAGGAACATAAGACGCTCCATGGTCACCGGTCCGCGGCGGGTCCGCGCGGGCGGGTCGGGGTGGCACTGGCCGCACTGCTGGTCACCGCCCTCGGAACGGCATGCGGCTCCTCCGCGGACTCCGGCGCGCCCGCCAAGACCAAGGGCGCCAAGGCGGGCCAGGGCACCGAGGCGGCGGGTGCGGCGGGCGCGGCCGGCTCGGCCGAGCAGCTGAAGGCCGCCCAGCAGGCCCGGATCGCCGTGGCCAAGAAGTGGGGGCTGGCCAGGCCGCCGCTGGTCGCACCGGCGGCCCCGAAGACGAAGCCGGAGATCAGTACCCGCGAAGGCTTCGAGGTCGAGGGCGGCGAGGACCTCCCGCCGGTCTTCACCACCGTCCCCACGGAGGACAAGGTCGTCTTCCTGACGATCGACGACGGCGCGGAGAAGGACCCCGAGTTCCTGAAGATGATGCAGGAGCTGAAGATCCCGTACACGGCGTTCCTCAGCGACTACCTCATCCGCGACAACTACCCGTACTTCAAGCAGATGCAGGCCGCCGGCGTCACCCTGAACAACCACACGCTCAACCACCGGTACCTCCCGGCGCTCTCGTACGAGCAGCAGCACGAGGAGATCTGCGGCCAGCAGGACATGATCCAGAAGCAGTTCGGCAAGCGGCCGGCGCTCTTCCGCCCGCCGTACGGCAACTACAACGAGGACACGCTGCGCGCGGCGAAGTCCTGCGGCATCAAGGCCGTCCCGCTCTGGAACGAGGAGGCCTTCCCGAACCGCATGGACTGGCGGGAATGGGACCGCGACCTCCACCCCGGGGACATCATCCTGACTCATTTCCGAGGCCGGGAGGACTGGAAGGGCACCATGCCTGACATGATCCGTCATGTCATGAAGACCGTCACGGACAAGGGGTATGCCGTGGCTCGCCTGGAGGACTACTTGTGAGGCACACGCGCCGGTTGACAGCCGGAACGCTGGCGGCCGGCGCGCTCGCGCTGTCCCTGACGGGATGCGGGAACAGCGTGGACCCGATCGAGCGACTGGGGCGCAAGACGGCGGAGCAGCATCCGACTCCGTCGTCGTCCGCGTCGCAGCCGCCCTCGTCGCAGCCGGCCGCCTCGGCGGCCGCGGGCGACGAGGCGTACAAGAAGTGGGGTCTGTCGGCCCCCCTCCAGTTCGCCCCGAAGCCGGCCCAGAAGCCCGCCCTCCCGCCGGCGACCCCGGGGAAGGTCCAGGTGGTGGACCGAATACCCGTCCCGCCCACCGACAAGGTCGTCTTCCTGACCTTCGACGACGGCGCGGAGAAGGATCCCGAGTTCCTGAAGATGGCGGCCGACCTCAAGCTGCCGATCAGCATGTTCCTGACGGACAACATAGCCTCGTCGGATTACGGCCACTTCGAGAAGCTCCGCGACAACGGCTCCAACAGCACGATCAACAACCACACCCTGACGCACCCGAACCTCCGGACCCTGCCCTTCGCGGCGCAGAAGAAGGAGATATGCGGCCAGCAGGAACACCTGGAGAAGCGCTTCGGCACCAAGCCGACCCGCTTCCGCCCGCCGTACGGCAACTACAACGACGACACCCTCAAGGCCGCCGCCGAATGCGGCATCTCGCAGGTGGTCCTGTGGCGCGTGTCGATGCAGATCAACAACTTCCAGTACGCCGAGGGCTCCGCCCTCAAACCGGGCGACATCATCCTGGCCCACTTCCGCGGCCCGTCGGAGCTCAAGGGCGCGACGGAGATCCAGATGACGACCCGCATGCTCCAGCGCATCCAGGAGCAGGGCTACCGCATAGGCCGCCTGGAGGACTACCTCTGACGGGCGGGCCGCAGGATCCCGGGGGGCCGCAGGATCCCGGGGGCGCTAGGGGTGCGAGTCGGAGGGGCGGTGTCGGTGGAGTGTCCGGGGGGGGCATGTCCAGGCCGTTGCCGATCAGAGATGCCGCCCAGCAGTCCCGGTTATCCGCACCCCGGCTCCTCGGGCCCACCGAGCCGGGTCAGTGACGGGGCCGCGGGCCCCTCAAGGGCCCATATCCGCCCCATTCCGAGTCCGGGCCAGTCAACCTGCACCAGGCAGCGGCGAGATGCCCATCGGGTGCCGGGCGGGCCGTGGACGCGTCAGATCGCTACGCGCTTCTCTTGCTTGGCGTCCGGCGGCCGTCCGGGGCTGGACATGGGCCGCCTACGGCCACACCGCGTGCGCCTGTCGGGCGGCTGCAGGCCGCTCGACGACCCTCACCCCCGGGCCCCGGACCCCACCAACGGCGTGATCGTCGTTTCCGCCGGGCCGCGGGCGTCCGCCTCGCGTTGGCGTTCCGCGCTGTCGCTGATGCGCAGCAGCAGGGCGATCATGATCCAGTTGGCCAGGAGGGACGAGCCGCCCTTCGCCAGGAACGGCAGCGCCTTGCCGGTCAGCGGGATCAGGCCCGTCACCCCGCCCGCCACCACGAAGACCTGGAGCGCCAGCGCCGCCGACAGGCCCACCGCCAGCAGCTTCCCGAACGGGTCGCGGGCGCCCAGGGCCATCCGAAGCCCCCGCTGGACCAGCAGCGCGTACAGGATCAGTACCGCCATGACCCCGGCCAGCCCGAGCTCCTCGCCCACCGTGGTCAGGATGAAGTCACTGCGGCCCGCGAACGCGATCAGCTCCGGGTGGCCCATCCCGAGGCCAGTGCCCGACATGCCGCCCGTGCCGAAGCTGAACAGCGCCTGCGCGGACTGGTCCGAGACGACCCCCGGCGGCCGGTCCTTCCAGTAGTACGACAGAGGCTCCAGCCAGGCGGCCACGCGCCCCTTGACGTGCGGTTCCGTCGAGCCCACCACGAAGGCGCCGACCCCCGCCATGAGCAGGCCGGTCACGATCCAGCTCGTGCGCTCGGTGGCCACGTACAGCATCACCACGAACACGCCGAAGAAGATCAGCGACGTACCCAGGTCGCGTTCGAAGACCAGCACCAGCAGCGACACGATCCACACCGTGATGATGGGCCCGAGCTGGCGCATCGGGGGCAGGCGCATGCCCAGGAACCTGCGGCCGGTCAGGGACAGCGAGTCCCGGTGGATGACCAGGTAGCCCGCGAAGAAGACCGAGATCATGATCTTCACGAACTCGCCGGGCTGGATCGAGAAGCCGAACAGGATGATCCAGCGCTTCGCGCCGTACCTGTCCGCGCCGAAGAACACCGGCGCTATCAGCAGCACCAGCGACACGGCCATCGTGATGTAGATGAACCGCTGCAGCATGCGGTGGTCGGGCAGCAGTGCCAGCGCCAGCAGGCAGGCGGCGACCCCGACCACCGTCCACATCAGCTGGTCGGGGGCGTTCGGATCGCCCCCGTACCGCTCGATGTAGCTCTGGTCGAGCCGGTGGATCAGTACCAGCCCGAGCCCCGTCAGCAGCATGGCGAGCGGAAGGATCAGCGGATCCGCGTACGCCGCGAACCGGCGCACGCCCAGGTGCCCCACCAGCGCCAGCAGCGTCATGCTGATCGTGAAGCCGCTGAGGTTGGCGGGCAGCGCGCCGTTCATCGCCAGGCCGGCGTTCGCGTGCCCGAAGACGGTGAGGGCGACGACGAAAAGAAGGAGCAGCGCCTCGGTGCGGCGGCGCGCGCCCGCCGCCGTGAGCGGCCTCAGTCCACGCACGGGATGCCGACACCGTCGATGGCGGAGCCGCTGCTCGGGCTCGGAGCGGCCGCGGATGCGGAGGGCTCTGGTCCGATCTGCTCGGCAATGAGGCGCTTTAGCTTCATATCGTCTATGACGTTTATGTCCTCCCCGTGGTTCCTTCCGAACCGCTCCACGGGCGGTGTCGTGAAGGCTCCACGCCCCGCTCGGGGTCGACTCGGGGCCGGGTCCCCGCGCGGTCCCCGGCGGGCAGGCGCAGGACCAGGCGGGCGCCGCCCGCGGCCGACGGCAGGGCACGGGCGTCGCCGCCGTGCGCGCGGGCGATCTCGCGGGCGATGGACAGGCCGAGGCCCGTACCGCCGCTGGCGCGGCCGCGGTCCGGGTCCAGCCGGACGAACCGCTCGAAGACCCGGTCCCGGTCGGCCTCCGGGATGCCCGGACCGTCGTCCCCGACCTCCAGCACCGCCCAGCCGTCGCGCTCCGCGGACGGCTCGGTGGCCGCCCGTACGACGACCTCCGTCCGGGCGTGCCGCAGCGCGTTGTCCACCAGGTTGGCCAGTGCCCGCTCCAGCCGCGCCGGGTCCCCGGCCGCCGGTACGGGCGCCGGCGCGTCCAGCCGGAGCGCGACCCGGGGCGCCGGGCGCCGGGCAAGGTCCTCGGCGGCCAGCAGCGCCAGGTCCACCGGCTCGGCCCGCGGGGCCGGGCCGCCGTCGAGGCGGGCCAGCAGCAGCAGGTCCGCCGCGATGCGCTGGAGCCGCTCGGTATCGGCCAGTGCGGCCGCGACCGACTCCCGGTCGGGGCGGTCCAGGGCCACCTCCAGCCGGGACCGGACCGCTGCCAGCGGATTGCGCAGCTCGTGCGAGGCGTCCGCGGTGAACTGCCGCTGCCGGGCGTCGGACCGCTCCAGCCGGTCGAGGGTGTCGTTGACGGTCCGGGCCAGCTGGGCGATCTCGTCCGCCCCGCCCGGATCCGGAACGCGCCGGTTCAGCTCGCTGGCGGTGACCGCCGCCAGTTCGGTCCGGATCGCGGTCACCGGACGCAGTGCGTGCCCCGTCACCCACCAGGCCAGCGCCGCCGCGAAGCCGATCAGCGGGGGTGCGCCGGCCAGCAGGCCGAGCGCGATGGCCCGGGTCGCGTCGTCCACGTCGCCGAGCACGGTGACGGCGTACACCTCGTGCGCTCCCGGCGCCTCGACCACGACCACCGCGCGCCGTTCCGCGCCGGGGCGCGCGGGCGGGAGGACCGCGGAGCGGGAGTCGTCACCGGGTGTGCCGGGTGCGGGCGGGCGCAGGCCGCCGAGGTCGGGCGCGTCCCCGAGGGCCCCGGTGGAGGCGACGGTCCGCCCCTGCGCGTCCCGTACGAGGACCAGGTCCACCCCGCTCTCCGGCGCCGGCAGCCGGCCGCCGGGCGGGAGGGTGCGGCCGTCGAGCTGGGCGGCGACCTTGCGGGCGGCGAGCTCGGTGCGGTTGGTGGTGTTGTCGAGGAGGTTGGCCCGCAGCAGGGCGTACAGCCACAGCCCGCCGGCGGCCAGGACGGCGGCCATCGCGAGGGCGGCGGCCAGGGCGGCGCGGCGCCGCAGCGGCCTGGGGCCGCCCGCCCTCCGGATCACGCCGGGCCGCCGTCGGGGGCCATCCGGTAGCCGGTGCCGTGGACGGTGAGGATCGAGCGCCGGCCGAAGGGGGCGTCGATCTTCTTGCGCAGCGAGGAGACGTACACCTCGACGATGTTCGGGTCGATGGCGTGCGGGGTGTCCCATACCTGGTCCAGGATGTCCTGCTTGGCGACGGCCCGGCCGGGCTGTTCCATCAGGCAGGCGAGCACGCCGAGCTCGCGGGCGGTGAGCTCGATGTCGTGCGTGCCGCGGCGGCAGCGGCGGCCGGCGGGGTCGAGGAAGAGGTCGCCGGCCTGGAGGGTGCGGTGGGGGTCCCCGGGCCCGGCCCCGTTTCCGGCCGCGGCCCGGCGGGCGAGGGCGCGGAGGCGGGCGGCGAGGACGACGAACGAGAACGGCTTGGTGAGGTAGTCGTCGGCGCCGGAGTCGAGGCCTTCGGCCTCGTCGTACTCGCCGTCCTTGGCGGTCAGCATGAGCACGGGCGTCGGGTCGCCGTCGGCCCGCATGCGGGAGCAGACCTCGTAGCCGCTGAGGCCGGGCAGCATCAGGTCGAGCAGGACGGCGTCGTACGACCCGGTGCGGACGAGGTCCAGGCCGCGGTGGCCGTCGTGGGCGACGTCGACCCAGTGGCCGTCGGCGGAGAGGCCGCGCCGCAGGGACTCGGCGAGGCCTTCTTCGTCTTCGACCACGAGAATGCGCACGCCCCAAGCGTCACATACCCCCCGGCCCACCCGGCCCGGCCCCGCTGCCGGGAGCCGGGCCGCCCGGGGCCGGGTGCGGCCCCGGATCCGGGCGGTCCAGCGGAGCGTGTTGGCACTCCGCTTGACCGAGTGCTAATCGCCGGAATAGTCTCGCACCTGGCACTCGCCCCCGGTGAGTGCCAACACAGCGACGGGCAGGTCCGGCACCCGCGACGACGGATCCACCTGGTCGCCACCACAGACAGTTAGCCCCGTGAGATCTCCGAAGGGGGAGGTCGGATCGTGACGACCACCAGCTCCAAGGTTGCCATCAAGCCGCTTGAGGACCGCATCGTGGTCCAGCCGCTCGACGCCGAGCAGACCACGGCCTCCGGCCTGGTCATCCCGGACACCGCGAAGGAGAAGCCCCAGGAGGGCGTCGTCCTCGCCGTGGGCCCGGGCCGCTTCGAGGACGGCCAGCGTCTCCCGCTGGACGTCAGCGTCGGCGACATCGTGCTGTACAGCAAGTACGGCGGCACCGAAGTGAAGTACAGCGGCGAGGAGTACCTCGTCCTCTCGGCTCGCGACGTGCTCGCGATCATCGAGAAGTAAGTAAGACGTCAAACGTCTTTCGCTTCATCTGTATTGCTTGAGCTGCGCCCCTGGTCACCCCGCTGATTGCCGGGCGGCAAGGGGCGCAGTTCGTTAAACCCGAGTTTTCGAGAGGGCTGAACCGCTCACATGGCGAAGATCCTGAAGTTCGACGAGGACGCCCGTCGCGCCCTCGAGCGCGGCGTCAACAAGCTTGCCGACACGGTCAAGGTGACGATCGGCCCCAAGGGCCGCAACGTCGTCATCGACAAGAAGTTCGGCGCCCCCACCATCACCAACGACGGTGTCACCATCGCCCGCGAGGTCGAGCTGGACGACCCGTACGAGAACCTGGGCGCGCAGCTCGTGAAGGAGGTGGCGACCAAGACCAACGACATCGCGGGTGACGGCACCACCACCGCCACCGTGCTGGCCCAGGCGCTGGTCCGCGAGGGTCTGCGCAACGTCGCCGCCGGTGCTTCCCCGGCCGCCCTGAAGAAGGGCATCGACGCCGCGGTCAAGGCCGTGTCCGAGGAGCTCCTCGCGACCGCCCGCCCGATCGAGGACAAGTCCGACATCGCCGCCGTGGCCGCGCTCTCCGCGCAGGACCAGCAGGTCGGCGAGCTCATCGCCGAGGCGATGGACAAGGTCGGCAAGGACGGTGTCATCACCGTCGAGGAGTCCAACACCTTCGGCCTGGAGCTGGAGTTCACCGAGGGCATGGCCTTCGACAAGGGCTACCTCTCGCCGTACATGGTCACCGACCAGGAGCGTATGGAGGCCGTCCTCGACGACCCGTACATCCTGATCAACCAGGGCAAGATCTCCTCCATCCAGGACCTCCTGCCCCTGCTGGAGAAGGTCATCCAGGCCGGCGGCTCCCGCCCGCTGCTGATCATCGCCGAGGACGTCGAGGGCGAGGCGCTCTCCACCCTCGTCGTCAACAAGATCCGCGGCACCTTCAACGCGGTCGCCGTCAAGGCCCCCGGCTTCGGTGACCGCCGCAAGGCGATGCTCCAGGACATGGCCACCCTCACCGGTGCCACCGTCATCGCCGAGGAGGTCGGCCTCAAGCTCGACCAGGCCGGTCTGGACGTACTCGGTTCCGCGCGCCGCGTGACCATCTCCAAGGACGACACCACCATCGTCGACGGTGCCGGCAGCTCCGACGAGGTCCTCGGCCGCGTCAACCAGATCAAGGC
Organism: Streptomyces sp. NPDC097981; assembly: GCF_040302565.1. NCBI lineage: Bacteria > Bacillati > Actinomycetota > Actinomycetes > Kitasatosporales > Streptomycetaceae > Streptomyces > Streptomyces sp. NPDC097981. Next base: position 54,704 of record NZ_JBEORW010000014.1, on the reverse strand, counting down.
CGAGATCGAGTCCACGGACTCGGACTGGGACCGCGAGAAGCTGCAGGAGCGCCTGGCGAAGCTCGCCGGCGGCGTCTGCGTCATCAAGGTCGGCGCCGCCACCGAGGTGGAGCTCAAGGAGAAGAAGCACCGCCTTGAGGACGCCATCTCGGCGACCCGCGCCGCGGTCGAGGAGGGCATCGTCTCCGGCGGTGGCTCCGCGCTCGTCCACGCCGTGAAGGTGCTGGAGGGCAACCTGGGTCTGTCCGGCGACGAGGGCACGGGTGTCGCGGTCGTCCGCCGCGCCGCCGTCGAGCCGCTGCGCTGGATCGCCGAGAACGCCGGCCTTGAGGGCTACGTCATCACCTCGAAGGTGGCGGAGCTGGAGAAGGGCAACGGCTTCAACGCCGCCACCGGCGAATACGGCGACCTGGTCAAGGCCGGCGTCATCGACCCGGTCAAGGTCACCCGCTCCGCGCTGGAGAACGCCGCTTCCATCGCCTCCCTGCTGCTCACGACCGAGACCCTGGTCGTCGAGAAGCCGGCCGAGGAAGAGGCCGACGCCGGTCACGGCCACGGTCACGGCCACAGCCACTGACCCGTTGGTGGTTGAACGGCTGAACAGCTGAGTAGTTGAACGGAGAAAGGCCCCGGTCGCCGCTGCCAGAGCGGTGGTGACCGGGGCCTTTCCCGTGGCGGCGGGATGCGAGAGGCGATTACATCGCGCCCAGTTCCCGCATCAGGCGCATGGCGTCGTAGTGCCACCAGCCTTCCTTGATCATTCCGTCCTCGCACCGGAAGACCGTCGTGCCGGTCATCGTGCAGGTCTTGCCGGTCGGGGCGATCCCCATGAACTCGCCCTTGTGCTTGCCGGTCCAGGTCCACAGCGTGGTGACGTAGTCGTCCTGCGCCATCTGGGCGTCCCGCGTGAAGGTGAAGTCGAAGGCGCTGCGCCACATCCCGACGTCCTCGCGGATGCCCTCGCGGCCGATCTTGTCCACGGGGTTGCTGATGTCGTGGTCCCGGTAGTCCGCCGCGAAGATCTCGTCCACGGCGGACATGTCGCCCTTCATGGCGACGTCGTCGTACATGCGGTTCGCGAGCAGCGTGTTGAGGTGCTCGTCGCGGATGACGTCCAGGTTGGTGAACCGGGGCATCCCGTCGCAGAGGGCCACCATCTCCTGGAACATCTTGTCCGTTTCCGGGAGGTGAGAGTTCTTCATGGCCGCTTCGTACGACGGGAATTCGACGACGTCGACGAAGTGCGTTTCGGATTCACGGTCCTTGCCCACCACGGAGTGGGACACGGTGCGCTTGCCCTCTGTCTTCGCCAGGTACCGGTCGATGACCTCGTTGACGGCCTCCGGCCTGCTGGTCTCGTAATCGACTATTTGTACGAATGTCATGGCGCTCTCCCGGGCTGGATGGGACACGTCCCAGTTTAGGGAGTTTTCACCCGTTAGGCCGGTTTCCGGACCGGCCTACCCGGAGGTCACTTCGGCTACTGGGGACCGTACTTGCGGCCCGTACGCGAGGACACCCCGCCCAGCAGCCCGCGCGGCGTCAGCTTCACCAAGCCCATCAGCGCCTTGTACCGCGGATCCGGGATCGAGACCGTCTTGCCGCGCGCCAGGTCGGCCAGGGCCGCGGCCACCAGCTTGTCTGCGTCCAGCCACATCCAGTTGGGGATGTTGTCCGTTCCCATGCCTGCCCGCTGGTGGAACTCGGTCCGGACGAAGCCGGGGCACAGCGCCATCAGCCGTACGCCGGATCCCGCCAGGTCCTTCGCCGCGCCCTGGGTGAACTGCACGACCCAGGCCTTGCTCGCCCCGTACGTGCCGCGCGGCACGAAGGCCGCCACCGAGGCCACGTTGACGACGCCGCCGCGGCCGCGCGAGCGCATCGAAGCGGTGGCCGCCGAGGTCAGCCGCAGGACGGCCTCGATGTGCACCTTCAGCATGGTGAGCTCGTCGGCCATGGAGACTTCGAGGTAACGGCCCTTGTTGCCGAAGCCCGCGTTGTTGACCAGCAGGTCCACCGGGTGCGTACGGTCGCCGAGACGCTGCTCGACCGCCGCGATGCCCTCGTCGGTGGACAGGTCGGCGGTCAGCACCTCGGCCTCGATGCCGTGCCGGTCGTGCAGCTCGGTGGCCTGCTCGCCGAGCCGCTTCGTGTCGCGGGCCACCAGAACGAGGTTGTGGCCCTGGGCGGCGAGCCGCCGGGCGAATGCGGCGCCGATGCCCGCCGTGGATCCCGTAATCAACGCAGTCGTCATAGGCGCAACCTAGCCGTCCTCGGTGACAGCTCAAGGGGAGCCCGCCGGGCGGTACCCCTTCGTGACGGTTCGCGTCGCGGGTCGTCGCTTCCCGCTGCGGAACCGCTACTTCCGGCTACCTTGGCCCTACTCCCGGGCCGCTTCCCGCACTTCGTGCTTCGCCATGTACGAGCGGACCTTCTCGTGCGCCCGGGGCTCCATCGCCCCGCCCGCCGCCAGCGTGCGCGGCAGCAGCGACCGGTCGGTGGTGAAGGCCCGGAACCAGAGCTCCACCGTCACGTCGTGGTCCGGGCGATGGACGATCTCGACGGAGTCGCCGGGGGAGACCGGGCCCTCCTGGACCACGCGCAGGTAAGCACCCGGCCGCGCGGCCTGCGTGAACCGCTTGACCCAGGCCTTCTCGCCGAGGGCGCCCTGGAAGGTGCGGCACGGGATCCGGGCCGAGGCCACTTCGAGGACGAGGCCCGCGCCGACCCGCCAGCGCTCGCCGAGCAGCGCACCGGTCAGATCGATGCCGGAGGTGGTGAGGTTCTCGCCGAAGAGCCCGGCGGGCAGTTCGCGGTCCAGCTCCCCCTCCCACCAGTCCAGGTCCTCCCGCGCGTAGGCGTAGACGGCCTGGTGGTCCCCGCCGTGGTGGCGCAGGTCGCAGACCGCGTCGCCTTCGAGGCCGCCGGCGCCGGTGCCCTTGGGTCCCGGGGCGGACACGCGGACCGGGCCGGGGACGGGGCGCTTGCCGATGCCGGTCACACCACCCTCCGCATCGGTGTAGTCGACGGCCGTCGCGCGGCCGAGGTTCACGGAGACGACATGCAAGGGGGTCATGGGGACACGCTAGCCCAGCCCTCTCAAAGGGGCGCGGGAGTATTCGCGCCGCCGTCAAAGCACGGCTTATGCTCGAAGGATGATCGAGGCACGTCATCTCCGGGTGCTGCGCGCCGTGGCCGGCACCGGGTCCTTCTCCGCCGCCGCCCGCGAGCTCGGCTGCACCCAGCCCGCCGTCTCCCAGCAGATGAAGGCGCTGGAGCAGTCGGCCGGCACCCCGCTGCTCGTCCGGGCCGGCCGCGAGATGCGGCTGACCCAGGCCGGTACGGCCCTGGTCCGGCACGCCGCCGGGATCCTCGCCGGGCTGACCGCCGCCGAGGAGGAGGTCGCGGCGATCGCCGGGCTGCGCGCGGGCCGGGTCCGGCTGGTGTCCTTCCCCAGCGGGAGCTCCACGCTGGTGCCGACGGCGCTGGCCGCGATGCGCGCCGAGCACCCCGGTACGCGGATCTCACTGGTCGAGGCCGAGCCGCCGCGGTCGGTGGAGATGCTGCGCGAGGGCGATTGCGACCTGGCGCTGGCCTTCCGCTACGGCGGGGCCACCGGCTCGGCCGCCGAGTGGGAGGACCTCGTGGTGCGGCCGCTGCTCACGGACCGGCTCGTCGGGCTGGTGCCCGAGGGGCACCGGCTCTCCGGGGCCGAACGGGTGGGCATGGCGGAACTGGCCGACGAGCCCTGGATCGCGGGCTGTCCGCGCTGCCGGCGCCATCTGGTGGAGGTGTGCGAGGCGGCGGGCTTCACCCCGCGCATCGACTTCGCGACCGACGACTACCCGGCCGTGGTCGGCCTCGTCGGCGCGGGACTGGGCGTCGCGGTGCTGCCGGAGCTCGCGGTGGAGTCCGTACGGGCCAAGGGCGTCAGCACGGTGGCCGTGGAACCGGCCGTGGAACGGGAGGTCGTGGCGCTGACCCTGCCCGACCTGGCCCGCGTACCGGCCGTGGCGGCGACCCTGGACCAGCTGGAACGGGCCGCGGCGCGCTGACCGCCACGCGCCGGCCGCAGGGCGGTGCGTGGCGGCGCGTGGCGTTCCGGTCCGCGCGGGTTGAGGAAACGTTCCTTCAGGCGTTCGGCGAGCCTGCGGGTCAGGGTGGAGGGACGGGTCCGATCGTGCTCGACGCGGGGATCAGGCGATGGCGGGCGCGCCCCATCAGTTCTTCGCGCTCGTCCTCGGTGAGGCCGCCCCACACCCCGTAGGGCTCGCGGACGGCCAGTGCGTGCGCGGCGCATTCCGAGCGCACCGGGCATCTCATGCAGACCTCTTTAGCCGAGGCCTCGCGCGCACTCCTCGCCGCGCCCCGCTCGCCTTCAGGGTGGAAGAAGAGGGAGCTGTCGACCCCCCGGCAGGCTGCCAGCAGCTGCCAGTCCCAGAGGTCGGCGTTCGGTCCGGGGAGGCGGGAGAAATCTGCCATGGGTAGTCCTCTTGGTGCCGGTACTGAGACGGATACGGTCCAAGTCTCCACACCTACTGTCGTAGTAGATGTAAATATGACTCATTGGGAATCTAGCCTCAGACACATGCCAAACGGAAGGAAAGCCGCCAAATAGGGCATAGCTCCAGATGGAGGACATGTGGCAGTGGCGGCCGTGTCGTGATCGCACCCTCACGTAGAGTGCCGAAGGTGTCCGTCCGACCCGTAACTCTTTCGAGTGACCATCGTTGAGAGTGCGAAGGCGGTTGAACCAAGAAGTTCCCGGACGGGTGTCCGAGGGCATCGACCGCACAGGTGACGATACGTACCAGCCTGGAGGCTCAAGGTGACGCGCATCAGCAGCTGCGGAGGGCGGTCATGACTTCCGTCCTCGTCTGCGACGACTCCCCGCTTGCCCGAGAGGCGCTCCGTCGCGCGGTTGCCACCGTGCCCGGCGTCGAGCGTGTGACGACGGCTGCCAACGGCGAGGAAGTCCTCCGCCGCTGGGGTGCCGACCGCTCCGACCTGATTCTGATGGATGTACGGATGCCGGGGCTCGGCGGTGTGGAGACGGTGCGCCGGCTGCTCTCGGCCGATCCGGGCGCCCGCATCATCATGCTGACGGTCGCCGAGGACCTGGACGGCGTGGCCCTCGCGGTCGCCGCCGGCGCCCGGGGCTATCTGCACAAGGACGCCTCGCGCGCCGAACTGCGGGCCACGGTCACCCAGGCCCTCGCCGACCCGACCTGGCGCCTGGCCCCGCGCCGGCTCCGCTCGGCCGAGATGGGCGCCGCGCCCACGCTCACCGCCCGCGAGATCCAGGTCCTGGAAGGCATGAGCCACGGCCGGTCCAACGCGGAGATCGGGCGCGAGCTCTTCCTCTCCGAGGACACGGTCAAGACGCACGCCCGCCGACTGTTCAAGAAGCTGGGTGCGTCGGACCGGGCGCACGCCGTCGCGCTCGGGTTCCGCTGGGGCCTGGTCCGCTGACCGCCAGCCCGCAGGCCGGACGCTGAGAGCGGTCCCGTCCGCCACCGGCGGGCGGGGCGGCGCGGTGCACGCCCGCCGACCGCGATCCGTTCCGGGCTGTTTCCGTCCCGTCGCACCCCGTGCGTACCCGGGGATTGGCGGGGCACAATCCGGGGGACGTGTCGCTTCGCGCGCGATGCCGCATGCTTGAGGTGTGGCGCATTTTCTGGGATGGGGCCTCGGGGAGTATTCGGTCGAGCGGGAGGGGAGGGCGCAGTGACGAGCTCAGGCGCACCCGCTCATAACGCTTCGATGCACAACACGGGCCGTGGTGCCGCGAATGCTCCGGCGCCAAGGCACCATGGATTGATGCGCGACGACGAGGCCCCGGGGTCACCCGCGGCCACAGGCTCCACCGGCGCCGCCAAAAGCGGCAGCGCCGGGGCCGTGAGCGCGCTCGTGCGCCGGGCGGTGGAGGGCGACGAGCAGGCCACGCACGACCTGCTCGCCTTCGTGCACCCGCTGGCCCTGCGCTACTGCCGCACCCGGCTGTCGCGGCTTCCGGGTGACGCCCGCCACTTCGTGGAGGACCTCGCGCAGGAGGTCTGCGTCGCCGTCCTGATGGCGCTGCCGCGCTACCGGGACACCGGCCGTCCCTTCGAGGCCTTCGTCTTCGCCATTGCCGCGCACAAGGTCGCCGACCTGCAGCGGGCCGCCATGCGGCACCCGGGCAGCACGGCCGTGCCCTCCGACGAGATGCCCGAGCGGCCGGACGATTCGCTGGGTCCTGAGGAGCGGGCGCTGCTGAGCAGCGACGCCGCCTGGGCGAAGAAACTGCTGGCCAACCTTCCGGAGAACCAGCGCGAGCTCCTCGTGCTGCGGGTGGCGGTCGGACTGACGGCCGAGGAGACCGGGCAGATGCTCGGGATGTCCCCCGGTGCGGTCCGGGTGGCCCAGCACCGTGCGCTCAGCAGGCTGCGCGCACTCGCCGAGCAGTAGCCGCCGCCGCGAGGGCCGTGATCCCTTCGATGATCGGTACGGTGACGATCAATAGTAGGAAGCCACGAAACTTGGGCTTGAACCAGCTCGTGGAATGAGACGCGTCGCGATCCCGTTAGCATGGAGACCCGCGCTGAGCAAGACCATTGGGAAGGTGTCATGACTGTGAACGCCGACGGAGTGCCCGACAAATTCGCCACACTCGGCCTCACGTACGACGACGTCCTGCTTCTGCCGGGCTCGTCCGACATGGCGCCGGATGAGATCGACACCTCCTCCCTCATCTCCCGGAACGTGCGCGTGAACGTTCCCCTGCTGTCCGCCGCCATGGACAAGGTCACCGAGGCCCGCATGGCCATCGCGATGGCCCGCCAGGGCGGCGTCGGCGTACTGCACCGCAACCTGTCGATCGCCGACCAGGCCAACCAGGTCGACCTGGTCAAGCGCTCCGAGTCCGGCATGGTCAGCGACCCGATCACGGTGCACCCCGACGCGACGCTGCGCGAGGCCGACGAGCTCTGCGCGAAGTTCCGCATCTCCGGCGTCCCGGTCACCGACCCCGCGGGCAAGCTGCTCGGCATCGTCACCAACCGCGACATGGCCTTCGAGTCGGACCGCAGCCGCCAGGTGCGCGAGGTCATGACCCCGATGCCGCTGGTCACGGGCAAGGTCGGCATCTCCGGCGTGGACGCCATGGAGCTGCTGCGCCGCCACAAGATCGAGAAGCTTCCGCTGGTCGACGACGCGGGCATCCTCAAGGGCCTCATCACGGTCAAGGACTTCGTCAAGGCCGAGAAGTACCCGAACGCCGCCAAGGACAAGGACGGCCGCCTCCTGGTCGGCGCCGCGGTCGGCGTCGCCGGGGACGCGTACGACCGCGCCCAGGCCCTGATCGAGGCGGGCGCCGACTTCATCGTCGTGGACACCGCCCACGGCCACTCCCGCCTGGTCGGCGACATGGTCGCCAAGATCAAGTCGAACTCCTCCGTCGACGTCATCGGCGGCAACGTCGCCACCCGCTACGGCGCCCAGGCGCTGATCGACGCCGGCTGCGACGGCATCAAGGTCGGCGTCGGCCCCGGCTCCATCTGCACCACCCGCGTCGTCGCCGGCATCGGCGTCCCGCAGGTCACCGCCATCTACGAGGCCTCCCTCGCCGCCAAGGCCGCGGGCGTCCCGGTCATCGGCGACGGCGGCCTCCAGTACTCCGGCGACATCGCCAAGGCGCTGGTCGCGGGCGCCGACACGGTGATGCTCGGCTCGCTGCTCGCGGGCTGCGAGGAGTCCCCGGGCGAGCTGCTCTTCATCAACGGCAAGCAGTTCAAGTCGTACCGCGGCATGGGCTCGCTCGGCGCGATGCAGTCCCGCGGTGACCAGCGCTCCTTCTCCAAGGACCGCTACTTCCAGGAGGGCGTGGGCGGCGACGACAAGCTCATCCCCGAGGGCATCGAGGGCCAGGTCCCGTACCGCGGCCCGCTCGCCGCGGTCGTGCACCAGCTCGTGGGCGGCCTGCGCCAGTCGATGTTCTACGTCGGCGGCCGCACGGTGCCGGAGCTCCAGGACCGCGGCCGCTTCGTCCGCATCACGTCGGCGGGCCTCAAGGAGAGCCACCCGCACGACATCCAGATGACGGTCGAGGCGCCGAACTACAGCCGCAAGGGCTGATCGGAGTGACCGAGTGAAGGGGCGGGCCCGGACGGGCCCGCCCCTTCGCCGTGCCCGCCCCGGCACGTACGTCGTACGCACCCCGCGCGCACGTCGTCCGGAGCACCGGGCCGTCCGTACAGCGGTCACCGGAACGCGGGCCCCCGGCATTCGGGGATACTGGACAGGCAGACCCAGAGGAAAGGCCACCACACGTGACTGAGATCGAGATCGGGCGCGGCAAGCGCGGCCGCAGGGCGTACGCGTTCGACGACATCGCCATCGTCCCGAGCCGGCGTACGCGGGACCCGAAGGAGGTCTCGATCGCCTGGCAGATCGACGCCTACCGCTTCGAGCTCCCGTTCCTCGCCGCGCCCATGGACTCGGTCGTCTCCCCGCAGACCGCCATCCGCATCGGCGAGCTCGGCGGCCTCGGCGTGCTGAACCTCGAAGGCCTGTGGACCCGGTACGAGGACCCGCAGCCGCTGCTCGACGAGATCACGGAGCTGGACGAGGAGTCCGCCACCCGTCGTCTCCAGGAGATCTACTCCGCCCCGATCCAGGCGGACCTGATCCGGCAGCGCATCAAGGAGGTCCGCGACTCCGGCGTCGTCACCGCCGCCGCGCTCTCCCCGCAGCGCACCGCCGAGTTCTCCAAGGCGGTCGTCGACGCGGGCGTGGACATCTTCGTGATCCGTGGCACCACCGTTTCGGCGGAGCACGTCTCCGGCGCCGCCGAGCCGCTGAACCTGAAGCAGTTCATCTACGAGCTCGACGTCCCGGTCATCGTCGGCGGCTGCGCCACGTACACCGCGGCCCTGCACCTGATGCGCACCGGCGCAGCGGGTGTCCTGGTCGGCTTCGGCGGCGGCGCCGCGCACACCACGCGCAACGTGCTCGGCATCCAGGTCCCGATGGCCACCGCCGTCGCAGACGTGGCCGCTGCCCGCCGCGACTACATGGACGAGTCCGGCGGCCGCTACGTGCACGTCATCGCCGACGGCGGCGTGGGCTGGTCCGGCGACCTGCCCAAGGCCATCGCCTGCGGCGCGGACGCCGTGATGATGGGCTCCCCGCTGGCCCGTGCCACCGACGCGCCCGGCAAGGGCCACCACTGGGGCATGGAGGCCGTCCACGAGGACGTGCCGCGCGGCAAGAAGGTCGACCTGGGCACCGTCGGCACCACCGAGGAGATCCTCACCGGTCCGTCGCACACCCCGGACGGCTCGATGAACCTCTTCGGCGCGCTGCGCCGCTCGATGGCCACCACGGGCTACAGCGAGCTCAAGGAGTTCCAGCGGGTCGAGGTCACCGTCGCGGACTCGCAGCACCGCCGCTGATCCACACGCTGAGAAGGGCCGGCTCCCCGGACGGGAGCCGGCCCTTCGGCATTCGCCCGTTCGGCCGTCCGGCCGGTCGGTTCTTGTCCTTCTTCCTGCGGTCCACGCACCGGCCGCCGCCTGCGTGCCGGGCTGCGGGATCCGGGCCGGGTCGCGCGCCGGCATACGCCGGCGACGAAGCCGACCAGCCTGATCCGGCATCACGGGAAGGGATTTCCCGCGCGGTCAGAGGCGGTGTGCCGCTCCCGCCGGGCTGGCGCCGCGGGTGTCCAGCAGCAACTGCGCTTTCACCGCCAGGCCTTGGAGGTCGTACGTGCGGTGGTGCTGGAGCAGGATCGTCAGATCGGCGTTCGCGGCGGCCTCGTACAGCGATTCGGCACGGGGGACGGGCCGGTCCCTGACGCACCATCCGGCGATGTACGGGTCGTGGTAGCTGACCAGCGCCCCGAGGTCGAGGAGGCGGCTGGCGATCTCGCGGGCCGGCGAGCCCTCCTGGTCGCCCAGGTCCGGCTTGTACGTGACGCCGAGCAGCAGCACCCGGGCCCCGCGGGCCGATTTCCCGTGCTCGTTCAGCAGGGTGGCGGAGCGCTGGATGACGTACTGGGGCATCCGGCCGTTGATCTCCTGCGCCAGGCCCACCATGCGCAGGGGGTGGCCCGGGGTGCGGGTGGTGTGGGGGAGGTAGTTGGGGTCGAGGGGGACGCTGTGGCCGCCGATCCCCGGGCCGGGCCGGAAGGCCTGGAATCCGTACGGCTTGGTCTCGGCGCAGCGGATGACGTCCCACAGGTCGACGCCGAGGTCGTGGCAGAGCACCGCCATCTCGTTCATGAGGGCGATGTTGACGTGCCGGTAGTTGGTCTCCAGGAGCTGCACGGTCTCGGCCTCGCGCAGGCCGCGCGCCCGGACCACCTTCTCGGTGAGGCGGGCGTAGAAGGCGTGGGCGGACTCGGTGCAGGCGGGGGTGAGGCCGCCGATCACCTTGGGCGTGTTGGCGATGCCGTGCGTCCGGTTGCCGGGGTCGAGGCGGCTGGGGGAGTAGGCCAGGTGGAAGTCCCGGCCGGCGCGCAGGCCCGAGCCGGATTCGAGGATGGGGCGCAGGTAGTCCTCGGTGACACCCGGGTGGGCGGCGGATTCGAGGATGACGGTGGTGTGCGGGCGCAGCCGGGCGGCCAGCGTGCGGCCCGCCTCGCCGACGGCGGAGAGGTCGAGCGCGCGGTCGGCGCCGAGCTGGGTGGGGGCGCAGATGACGGCGGTGCGGACCCGGCCGAGTTCGGCGGGATTGGTGGTGACCCGGAAGCCGGCGGCCGACATGCGGCGGACCTCGGCGGCGGTGAGGGTGGAGTCCGTGGCCGGACCGCTGTCGTATCCGACCGTCTCGATTCCGGCCGCGACGGCCGCCTGGGCCAGCGGGAGGCCGAGGTGGCCGAGTCCGATGACGGCGAGATCTGCGGGCATGGGTGCCGTGCCTTCCCTGGCATGCATGAGGGGGCTGGGTGCGCAAGTCCTGTGGACCGTGCGGGTCCCGGCAGAGCTGGCGTGATGTCACACTAAGCGTATATATGACCGAAGTGTCGCATTAGAGGGCGATGGTCACTGTTGTGTTGTCCACAGGCGGTGGCTGATGTGGGTGTGCCGGGTCAGAATCGAGGGCGGGGATGTGAGCGGGATCACCCGCACCGAGCGGGGACAACCCGCACCGACGGGAGGCAGCCGTGAGGACAGCGACACTGGGGCCGGTCCAGCGCGAAGAGGCGCTCGCCCGGATGGCCGAGCGGGAACTGGACGTGCTGGTGGTCGGTGCGGGCGTGGTCGGCGCGGGCACCGCGCTCGACGCCGTGACCAGAGGCCTCTCGACGGGGCTGGTGGAGGCCCGGGACTGGGCGTCCGGCACCTCCAGCCGGTCGAGCAAACTGATCCACGGCGGCCTGCGGTATCTGGAGATGCTCGACTTCGCCCTCGTCCGGGAGGCACTGAAGGAGCGCGGCCTGCTGCTGGAGCGGCTGGCCCCGCACCTGGTCAAGCCCGTGCCGTTCCTGTACCCGCTCCGGCACAAGGGCTGGGAGCGGTTCTACGCCGGATCGGGCGTCGCGCTGTACGACGTGATGTCGGTGTCCAGCGGGCACGGGCGGGGGCTGCCGGTGCACCGGCACCTGTCGCGGGGGCGCGCCCTGCGGGTCGCGCCGGCGCTGCGCAAGGACGCGCTGGTGGGGGCCCTGCAGTACTACGACGCCCAGATGGACGATGCGCGGTACGTGACCACCTTGGTCCGTACGGCTGCGGCGTACGGGGCGCAGTGCGCCAACCGGGCGAGGGTCGTCGGGTTCCTGCGCGAGGGCGAGCGGGTCGTCGGGGTGCGGGTGCGGGACGTGGAGAGCCGGCGGCGGGGAGATGCCGGGGAGTTCGAGATCCGCGCGCGGCAGGTCGTGAACGCGACGGGGGTGTGGACGGACGACACGCAGGCGCTGATCGGGGAGCGCGGACAGTTCCACGTCCGGGCGTCGAAGGGCATTCACCTGGTCGTCCCGAAGGACCGGATCCACTCCAGCACCGGGCTGATCCTGCGGACCGAGAAGTCGGTGCTGTTCGTCATCCCGTGGGGACGGCACTGGATCGTCGGGACCACGGACACGGACTGGGACCTGGACAAGGCGCATCCGGCGGCGTCCAGCGCGGACATCGACTACCTGCTGGAGCACGTGAACTCGGTGCTGGCGGTGCCGCTGACGCGCGACGACGTACAGGGCGTGTACGCGGGCCTGCGGCCGCTGCTGGCCGGGGAATCGGACGCGACGAGCAAGCTCTCGCGCGAGCACACGGTGGCGCATCCCGTGCCGGGGCTGGTGGTGGTCGCGGGCGGCAAGTACACGACGTACCGGGTCATGGCGAAGGACGCGGTCGACGAGGCGGTGCACGGCCTGGACCAGCGGGTCGCGGAGTGCGTGACGGAGGACGTGCCGCTGGTGGGGGCGGAGGGGTACCGGGCGCTGTGGAACGGGCGGGCGCGGATCGCGTCTCGGACGAGCCTTCACGTGGTGCGGGTGGAGCACCTGTTGAACCGGTACGGCTCGATGACGGACGAACTGCTGGACCTGATCGTGGCGGACCCCTCGCTGGCCGCGCCGTTGACGGGCGCGGAGGACTACCTGCGGGCGGAGGTGGTGTACGCGGCCTCGCACGAGGGGGCGCGGCACCTGGACGACGTGCTGACGCGGCGGACGCGGATCTCGATCGAGACGTTCGACCGGGGGACGAGGTCGGCGAGGGAGTGCGCGGAGCTGATGGCCCCGGTCCTGGGGTGGGACGAACAGCAGATCGAGAAGGAAGTGGAACACTACGAGAAGCGGGTGCAGGCGGAACGGGAATCGCAGCGTCAGCCGGACGACCAGACGGCGGATGCGGCGCGGCTGGGGGCGCCGGACATCGTTCCGTTGTAACTCCGGGATGCGGAGGGGGGAACCGCGGACCCGGGGCGCCCGTCCGTTGCGGAGTGAGGAACAATGAGGGTTCTGCCGGGGCGGGTTACCGCACGGGTTCTCCGGGGGCGGGCCACCGGGGATCCCGGAGGCTGCCGGAGCAGCCGGAGCAGGCGGCACGATCGCAGAGGGGACGCATGTCGAAGCCGGAGCACACCGAGTCGCCTGCGGCGAAGCAGGACCGGGCGAAGCCTGTGGCCGCCGGGTCGGTGGAGCCTGAGGACGCGGCGCCTGCTGCGGCGAGGGCCGACCTGACCAAGCCTGCGGCTGCGCACGCCGATTCGGCGAAGGCTGCGGGCTCGCCCGTGGCGAAGCCGAGTCCGGCGAAGCCTGCGGAGGCTGACATGGCGGAGCCCGAGGACAAGGCGCCTGCTGTGGCGAAGACCGAGCTGACCAAGCCTGCGGCCGCCGGTTCGGCGAAGGCCGGGGCGGGTGCTGCCGCGGGCGGCGAGTCGGCCTCTGCGGAGGCTGGTGGCGGCGCGTCCGGGGACGCGAAGGCTGCGGGCTCGCCCGAGGCGAAGCCCGACCTGGCGAAGCCGGCGCCGGCAGCGGCCGAGCCGGCGAAGTCGGCTGCTGCGGCGGCCCGGTCGGCCGAGCCGGGAGCGGCGGCGGCCGAGTCGGCGAAGCCTGCGGATGCCGGTTCGGCGAAGGCCGGGGCGGGTGCCGCCGAGGGTGGGAAGCCCGTCGCGGCGGAAGACAGGAAGCCCGCCGTGAACCCCGTGGTCGAGAAGGCCGATGCCGTCGCCGCTGCCGTCAAGGCCGCCGCCGCCAAGGCCGCCGGGGACGGGCAGGACGAGGGGCGGCTGCTCGCCCGCCGCTACCGGCTGCGCGAAGTGCTCGGCAAGGGCGGCATGGGCACCGTCTGGCGTGCCGAGGACGAGACCCTCGGCCGGACGGTCGCCGTCAAGGAACTCCGCTTCAGCACCGGCGTCGACGAGGACGAGAAGCGCCGGCTCATCACCCGTACCCTCCGCGAGGCCAAGGCCATTGCCCGGATCCGTAGCGGGGGTGCCGTCACCGTCTTCGACGTCGTGGACGAGGACGGGCGCCCGTGGATCGTCATGGAGCTCATCGAGGGCCCCTCGCTGGCCGAGTTCATCCGTGAACAGGGCCCGCTGACCCCCCACCGCGCCGCCGAGGTCGGTCTCGCCATCCTCGACGTGCTCCGCGCCGCGCACGGCCAGGGCATCCTGCACCGGGACGTGAAGCCGTCCAACGTGCTCATCGCCCGCACCGGCCGCGTCGTCCTCACCGACTTCGGCATCGCGCAGGTCGAGGGCGACCCCTCCGTCACCTCCACCGGCATGCTCGTCGGCGCCCCCTCGTACATCTCTCCCGAGCGCGCCCGGGGCCAGAAGCCCGGCCCGCCCGCCGACATGTGGTCCCTCGGCGGACTGCTCTACGCGGCCGTCGAGGGTGTGCCCCCGTACGACAAGGGGTCCGCGCTCGCCACGCTCACGGCCGTGATGACCGAGCCGGTGGAGCCGCCCAGGAACGCGGGCCCGCTGACCGAGGTCATCTACGGCCTGCTGGCCAAGGACCCGGCCCAGCGCCTCGACGACGAGCGCGCGCGGGCGATGCTCACCGCCGTCGTCAACGCGCCGGAGCCGGTGCCCGCCCCGGTTCTCTCCCCGGCCGTCGAGGAGACCCGGCAGATATCGCTGGCCGACGCCAAGGAGGCGGCGGCCAAGGCCTCCGCCGAAAAGGCCGCCGAGAAGGCGCAGAAGAAGGAGCGCGAGCGGCTCGAACGCGAGCACCGCGAACGGGCCCGCGCGGCGCTGAAGGCGGCCCGCAAGGCCGCGGCCGCCGCGGCGGCGACGACGGCGGCCACCGCGGCGGAGCCCCCGGCCGCGGGCAGGCCCTCGCCGGTCGCGGCGCCGCTCACCGACGTCATGTCCCGCCGCACCATCGCCCTCGCGATAACCGGTGCGGTCGTCGTGCTCGCCGTCATCGGTTCGCTGATCGCCTACGCGTTCAGCGGTGACGACGCGTCCGACAAGAAGGACGCGGGCAAGGGCGGTCCGGGTGCGACGGTTTCCGGCACCCCGAAGCCCGGTTCCTCCGCCAAGACCGGCGAGACCAATTCCACCTCCGGCAAGGGCGGCGGTACCGCCACCGGTACCGGCAACGGAAGCGGCAGCACCGAGCCCAGCCAGGGGCAGTCGCCGAGCGGGCAGCAGGGCCAAGTCCAGGGCCAGGTCCAGGGGCAGAGCCAGGGCCAGGGCCAGGGCCAGGGCGCCGCTCCGGCCGGTTCCGGCGCCGGACTCCCCGAGGGATACGCGAAGGTGACAGACCCGGGGTTCCACTTCTCCATGGCGATGCCGTCGGGCTTCAAGGTGACGGCCATAGCCGGCGACAACTCCGGCGCGATATACAGCCGCGACGGCGGCTTCCCGCGCATTCAGGTCGACTACACCAACAGCCCCGGCAACGACGCCCGCGCCGCGTGGGCCGAAGCCGTGGCGGGAGTGGCGAGCTCCAGCACGAACTACCGGACGATCCGCATCGACTCGACGGAGTACAACGGTTACCCGACCGTCGCGGACTGGGAGTTCGAGCGGGAGCAGAAGGGCATCAAGGTCCGGGTGCTCAACCGCGGTTTCAAGGTGGACGGGAAGCACGGCTACGCCATCATGATCAGCTGCGCGGCGGACCAGTGGGACGGCCCGGAGTGCACGACGATGCGCAACACGGCCTTCCAGACCTTCCAGCCGCTCGGCTGACGAGCGTCTCTAATCAGCTTAGTGATCCTGTGTCAGACGTGGTGTCTGGGATCGTTTCCCACCGTGGTGGGGAGGCGTGGGCGTGGTGGTGGAATCCCGCGCCCAGTGCTGCCCCGTGTGGCCGGTGTCGGCTGGTGGGTGGTGTGCTGATCGTTGTCACGCTCTGGTTCCGGTGGGCTGCGCGGGGCAGCCTGGTCCGGTCCGTGTGGGCGTGTCCCTCCGGACGCTTGCCCGCCCGGCCGTATGGCCGGGCGGGGGAGGGTGCCCTGCGTCGCCTGGGCGCGGGGCGTGCTGTTCTGGACCGGGTGGAGCAAGGAACCCGGTGAGCCTTCCCACGCCCGGGACGCGGGCGCCCTGCGCGACGTATCGTGGCAGCGGGGCCATGGGGGACGTGCGCCCCGGCACTCGGGGGAGGCGGAGTGGACGACTACGCGGGCCGGATCCTGGCCGACCGCTACCGTCTGCCGCTGCCGCCGTCGGACGAGTACGAACTGGTCGAGACCCGCGCCTTTGACACGCGCAGCGGGCAGGAAGTCCTGGTACGGCAGGTGCCGTTACCGGAGATCGTGGATGCCGAGCTGCTCGACGCCGACGGGGCGCGGACCCCGGCGGCCGTCGCCCGGCGCCCGGCGGGGGACCCGCCGGCCGTGCGCCGGGCCATCGCCGCCGCGCAGGCGGCCGCGTCCGTTCCGGACCATCCGAGGCTGGACCAGGTCTTCGACGTGTTCGCCGAAGGCGGGTCGCTGTGGATCGTGAGCGAGTTGGTGCCGGCCCGTCCGCTGGCCGCGCTGATCGCCGAGGTACCGCTGAGCCCGTACCGGGCGGCTGAGGTCGCCGCGGACGTGCTGACCGCGTTGCGGGTACTGCACGCGCACGGCTGGACGCACCGGAACATCACGGTCCGGACCGTGTTGATATGCGATGACGGTCGGGTCGTCCTCACGGGGCTGGCGGCGGGCGCCGCGGAGGACGCGCTGTGCGGCTACGACCCGGTCCCGGCGGAATCCGCTCCCGCGGCCACCCCCGGCGCGCCGCCCACCCCCGGCGCGCCGCCCACCCCCGGCGCGCCGCCCACCCCCGGTGCTGCGCCGGGTCCGGATGCCCCGCCCGGTGCGGGGATCGCCGTACGGGGGCCCCAGGGCGGGGACCGGGCCGGGCCGGCCGGGGCCGGGCCGGACGCCGGTCCGCGCGCGGGCGGTTACGCGCCGCTCGTGGCGCCCGGGTACGACACCGGGCCGCGGTACTCCGACCACATCACGCCCGGGGCGACGGCGGAGCGGCCCGACCTCAAGGCCGCCGCGCGGGCCGGGGCCATCGCCGCGTACCGGGCGGGGGCACAGGCCGCCGCCGCGCGGGTCACCGAGCAGCGCAAGGCCGGGCCCGGGCCCGCGCCGGAGCCGAGGCCGCAGGGGTCGAACCTTCCGCAGGGGTACTCGTACCCGTACGGCGGTCCGCAGACCGGTACGGGTGCGCCGTGGCACGGGGCCACCCCGCGCCGCCAGGCCGCGCTTCCGCCCGCCGGACAGCCGGAGCCCGAGCCGCAGCCCGCTCCGGATCCGTATCCCGAGCCCGAGCCGCAGACCGGCCCGGTGCCGGCCCGGCCCGCACTGCCCGCTCAACTGGCCCTGCCCCAGGGCTACCGCCAGGCCGACGCCCCCGACCCGGCCGACCGGCCGCGCGCCGCCGAAGGCCCGACCATGGCCTCGTTCCTGCCCTCCGGCCAGGACCGACCACCGGCGCCTCGCCCCGAACAGGCCGGTCTGACGCGGCCGAACGGGCCCGGCGGCCCGGACGCGGACCCGGCCCCGCTCCCCGGCCGGACCGCGGCGCAGCCTGCAGGCGGAGGCTGGGGGAGCGGGGGGATCCGGAGCGGGCTGGATGCCGAGCGGGCGCGGCAGACGCGGATGGCCGTGGTCGGGGCCGTCACCGAGCGGTGGGCCCCCGAGCAGGCGGGACCGGTCACGGGGCCCTGGCAGCTCGCCGCGCCCGTCGGGCCCGCCACCGACCTCTGGGGGCTCGGCGCGCTGCTGTACCGCGCGGTCCAGGGCCATGCCCCGTACCCCGAGGACAGCGTCACCGAGCTCGTCGAGATGGTCTGCGCCGAGTCCCCGGCCTTCGCCGAGGAATGCGGCCCGCTGCGCCCGATCGTGGAGTCGCTGCTGCGCCAGGACCCCACCGAGCGGCCGGACTTCGAGGCGCTCAGCGGCTGGCTGCGCTCGCTCGTGCGCTCCGCCCCCGAGCCGGACGGCGGCCTCGGTGCGCTCCCGGTGCCGGAGCCGGATCCCGCGCGGCTTCCCGTCGTACGCCGGCGCGGCGACCTGCACGGCCGGCACCGCAATCCCGCCGCCTCCCGCACCCCGCGTTCCCTCGGGCGGACCCTGCTCGTCGGCGTCCTCGCCCTGCTCGCGGGCGCGGTGGCGTACGCGATGCTCTTCCTGCCCCGCTCCGCCGACCAGGAGGACGCCGCCGCCAAGACCCCGGTGTCGCAGGGGTCCGCGACCCCGACGAAGTCCCCGTCGAAGGCGCCGGCGCCGCAGCAGAGCCGGACGCCCGCCGGCACACCCGAGTCCAGGCCCGCGCCGCAGACGGCGGCCCCCGCGCCGCCCGGTTACACCACTCAGCAGGACCCCGAGCACTTCGAGATCGCCGTCCCGGGCGGCTGGGAGCGGCGCGGCATGAACGAGGCCGGGCAGGTCCGCTACACCGACGGCGAGTACGTCCTGACGGTCGTGCCCGGGCGGGACAAGGTCGACGGCAATCCGGACCCGGCGACGTACCAGAAGGACAAGGAGCCGGAGCTGTCCCCGTACCGGTCCTCCACCTGGGCCAGCGGCGGCGACGTCAAGACCACGAAGGTCGGCCAGCAACTGCGGGTCACCGGGCGGTACACGTGGATCGACGGCAACGGCCGCAGCGTCGTGGCCCGGAACTTCGTCGTGGCGCTCGGGGGCAGCTACCACGTCGTCATGGTCAGCGGTCCGCAGGACGGGGAGGGCAAGGTCACCGAAGTCTTCGAGAAGGCCACGGGGAGTTACAAATCAGGCGGTTGACGCCGACTGACGGTGACTCAGTACGGCGATTGCGTCACAGTGCAGCCGGAACCGCGCCTTCACGGTTCCTGGAGCCCCGAGCGCTCCGTAATCTGGCCCGAAGTGCACAGAGCGGCGGGGTTTCGTGGAACAGCAGACAGGTGCGGGTGCGGTGCTCGCTGGCCGGTACCGGCTCGTGGAGCCCATCGGCAGCGGCGGCATGGGCAAGGTGTGGCGCGCGCATGACGAGCTGCTGCACAGGACCGTCGCCGTCAAGGAACTGACGGCGGGTCTGTACGTGGCCCAGGCCGACCGGGAGGTGCTGCACGCCCGGACCCAGAAGGAGGCCCGGGCCGCGGCCAGGATCCAGCACCCTGCGGTCGTGGTGGTCCACGACGTACTGGAGCACGACGACCGGCCGTGGATCGTCATGGAGTACATCGACGGACCCTCCCTCGCGGAGGCGGCCAAGGCGGCCGGCCGGATCGAGCCCGCCGAGGCGGCCCGGATCGGCCTGCACGTCCTGGGCGCGCTGCGCGCCGCGCACGCGGTCGGCGTCCTGCACCGGGACGTGAAGCCGGGGAACGTGCTGCTCGCCAAGGACGGCCGGGTCCTGCTCACGGACTTCGGGATCGCCGCGATCGAGGGCGACTCCTCCATCACGCGGACCGGCGAGATCGTCGGCTCCATCGACTACCTGGCCCCGGAACGGGTCACCGGCGGAACCCCCGGCACGGCCTCCGACCTGTGGTCGCTGGGCGCGACCCTGTACACGGCCGTCGAGGCCCGCTCGCCCTTCCGCCGCACCTCGCCCATCTCCAGCCTCCAGGCCGTGGTCAACGACGAGCCGCCGGCACTGCGGCAGTCGGGGGCCCTGGGCCCGGTCATCACCGCCCTGCTGCGCAAGGATCCGGACGAGCGGCCCTCGGCCCAGGAGACCGAGCGGATGCTGATCGAGGCGATGGAGGGCCGCGCACCCAAGGCGGCGCAGGCGTACGTGCCCACGCGCGCGGTGACTCCGGAGGAACTCGCCGACGCCCAGGAGCCCGACACCGAGGCGGAGTCCGTCGCGCCGACCGCGCCGCACACCGCCCCGGTGTCCGAGCAGGGGCGCACGGCGGCCCAGCCTGAACAGGCCGCGGCCGCTCCCGGGCCCCGGCCGGCAAGCCCCGCCGCGGGCCGGGTCAAGCGGGCGGCCGCGGTCGCTCTCGTGGCGGCGCTGGTCGGCGGCGGCGCCGTGTTCGGCGTGCTGAAGCTCACCGGGGACGGGGACGCGGGGAAGGACGGCGGCTCCGACAAGAACGCGAGCGCCCCCGACCAGCAGGGCAGCGACGAGGACGCCGGCCCTCCGGACGGCTACAGCGAGGTCACCGACCCGGCGGGCTTCACGCTGTTCGTGCCGAACGGCTGGAAGCGCCAGATGGACGGCGACCAGATCGACTACACCCCGGACAACGGGAAGCACTTCATCCGGATCGCCTCCGACACGACGCCGGACTACGACAACCCGTACGAGCACCTGCTCGACCTGGAGAAGCAGCTCAAGCAGCGGACGGACTACAAGCGGCAGAAGCTGAACCAGAACACCTTCCAGGACAGTGCCCGATCCGCGCTGTGGGACTTCACCTGGACCGAGAAGGGGACGCAAGCCGGGCCGCGCCGGGCCATCGAGCAGATGTACATCGCCCCGGACGGCACCGAGTACGCGGTGTACATGTCGGGCCCGGCCGCCGACTGGCAGACCACCCGCACGCAGTTCGACACCGTGCTGAGCGGGTGGGCCCCGCCGGCCAAGAAGGGCTGACCCCGGAAGGCGGCCGGCCGGTCGCCGACCGGTCACCGGGCATGCTGCCAGCGATCGCTGGCGGAAATGACAAAATCCGGTTACCCACGGGTACCCAAAGCCCCGCGGGCGGAATACGCTCACCGCCATGACGGACTCGCAGGCCCCGGCCCCCCTCCGCAGCGCACCGCAGCCCACCAACCCGGTCGCCCCCGCCCCGGCCGGTGCACGCACCGCCGCCGACGTGGTGACCCCCGACCTGGTCACCCGGCTCACCCGCGGAGTGATCGGCTCCGGCCGGACCGCCAACCACACCCCCTTCACCGGGGCCAAGCTCGCGGACCTCCCCGAGGCCACCCCCGGGGACGTGGCCGAGGCCTTCGACCGGGCCCGCGCCGCCCAGAGCGCCTGGGCCGCGGTCCCCGTACGCAAGCGGGCGGCCGTACTGCTCCGCTTCCACGACCTGATCCTGGCCCGCCAGGCCGAGGTGCTCGACCTCATCCAGCTGGAGACCGGCAAGGCCCGGCTGCACGCCCACGAGGAGGTCCAGGCCGTCGCCGTCGCCTCCCGCCACTACGGCCGCAAGGCCCCCGCGTACGTGCGCCCGAAGGGCCACACGGGCGCCATGCCCACCCTCACCAAGGTCACCGAGCTGCGCCAGCCGCGCGGGGTCGTCGGCCAGATCGCCCCCTGGAACTATCCCCTCGAACTGTCCGTCGGCGACGCGCTGCCCGCCTTCGTCTCCGGCAACGCCGTCGTCATGAAGCCCGACACCGAGACCGCGCTCACCGCCCTGTGGGCCCGCGACCTGCTGATCGAGGCCGGACTGCCCGCCGAGGTCTTCCAGATCGTCCTCGGCGACGGCCCCGTCGTCGGCCCCGAGGTGGTCCGGCACGCCGACTACGTCTCCTTCACCGGATCCACCCGTACCGGCCGCGAGGTCGCCCAGGGCGCGGCCGCCCGCCTGGTCGGTGTCTCCCTGGAGCTCGGCGGCAAGAACGCCATGCTCGTCCTGCACGACGCCGACATCGAGAAGGCCGCCGCGGGCGCCGTCCGCGCCTGCTTCTCCTCCGCCGGCCAGCTGTGCATATCCATCGAGCGGCTGTACGTCCACGCCTCGATCGCCGACGCGTTCGTCGAGCGCTTCGCCGCCCGTACGAAGGCCATGCGGCTCGGCGCCTCCCTCGCGTACGGCGCGGACATGGGCTCGCTGGTCGGCGAGCGCCAGCTGGAGACCGTACAGCGGCACGTCGACGAAGCCGTCGCCAAGGGCGCCACCCTCGTCGCGGGCGGCACCGCCCGCCCCGACATCGGTCCGCTCTTCTACGAGCCCACCATCCTCGACGGCGTCGAGGCGCCGATGGCGGTCTGCGGCGAGGAGACCTTCGGCCCTGTCGTCTCGATCTACCGGTTCACCGACGAGGACGAGGCCGTCGCGCAGGCCAACTCCACCGCGTACGGACTCAATTCCAGCGTCTGGACCAAGGACGCCCGCCGCGGCCACGCCGTTGCCGCCCGGCTGCGCACCGGCACCGTCAACATCAACGAGGGCTATGCCCCCGCCTACGGCAGCGCCCAGGCGCCCATGGGAGGCATGAAGGACTCCGGCCTCGGCCGCCGCCACGGCTCCGAGGGCATCCTCAAGTACACCGAGGCCCAGACCGTCGCCCACCAGCGACTGCTCCCGATGGCGCCCTCGCTGGGCATGGACGACGAGAAGTACGCGGCGTTCATGACCCGCAGCCTCAAGGTCATGAAGGCCCTTCGCCTGCGCTAGACACGCCAGGACCCAACCGGGAGGCACAAGCAGTGTCGTACGACTACGACGTCATCGTCATCGGATCGGGCTTCGGAGGGTCGGTCTCCGCGCTGCGGCTGACCGAGAAGGGGTACCGGGTCGGCGTCCTGGAGGCAGGGCGCCGGTTCACCCGCGGGAGCCTGCCGAAGAACAGCTGGGACCTGCGGAACTACCTGTGGGCCCCGGCCCTCGGGCTGTACGGGATCCAGCGGATCCACCTGCTCGGCAACGTGATGGTGCTCGCGGGCGCCGGGGTGGGCGGCGGCTCGCTCAACTACGCCAACACCCTGTACGTGCCGCCCGCCGCCTTCTTCGAGGACCGGCAGTGGGCGTCCATCACCGACTGGCGCGAGGAACTCGCCCCGTACTACGACCAGGCCAAGCGGATGCTCGGCGTGCGGCTGAACCCGACGATGACCCCCTCCGACGTCCACCTGAAGGCCGCCGCCGAGAAGATGGGCGTCGGGGACTCCTTCCACATGGCCCCGGTCGGCGTCTTCTTCGGCGACGGCTCGGACGCGGAGGGCGGCTGCGAGGCCCGTCCCGGCCAGGAGGTCCCCGACCCGTACTTCGGCGGCGCCGGACCCGCCCGCAAGGCCTGCACCGAGTGCGGCGAGTGCATGACCGGCTGCCGGCACGGCGCCAAGAACACCCTCAACGAGAACTACCTCCACCTCGCCGAGCGCGCCGGCGCCGTCATCCACCCGATGACCACCGTCACCGCGCTCGCCGAGCACCCCGAGGGCGGCTACCGCATCCGCACCGTCCCCACCGACGCCCGGCGCCGGGGCATCGCCAAGGAGCTGCGGGCCCGGTACGTGGTCGTCGCGGCGGGCACGTACGGCACCCAGACCCTGCTGCACACGATGAAGGACAACGGGCTGCTCCCGCGGATCTCGGACCGGCTCGGCGAGCTGACCCGGACCAACTCGGAGGGCCTGGTCGGCGCGCAGACCGACGACCGCCGCTACCGCAGGCGGCACGGGCGTGGCCCCGGCAGCGAGCGGCGCGCGGACTTCACCCGGGGCGTCGCGATCACCTCGTCCGTGCACCCCGACGCCGACACCCACATCGAGCCCGTCCGCTACGGCAAGGGCTCCAACGCCATGGGGTTCATGACCGTCCTCCAAGTGCCCTACGGCAGGCATCGGGTACGGGCCTGGTTCGCCCGGACCGCGAAGCACCCGGTGCAGCTGGCGCGCTCGCTGTCCAACCGGCGCTGGTCGGAGCGGACGATCATCGGGCTCGTCATGCAGTCGCTGGACAACTCGCTCACGACGTACCGCAAGCCCGGCGGCCTCGGGAAGGGGCTGCTCACCGCCCGCCAGGGGCACGGGGCCCCGAACCCGGTGCAGATCAAGGAGGCCACCGAGGCGGCCACGCTGCTGGCCGAGGAGATCAACGGCTTCCCGGGCAGCAACATCGGCGAGCTGATGGGCACGCCGCTGACCGCGCACTTCCTCGGCGGCTGCCCGATCGGCGCCTCCGCCGAGGAGGGCGTGGTGGACCCGTACCACCGGCTGTACGGGCACCCGGGCATCTCGGTGGTGGACGGTTCGGCGGTCTCCGCGAACCTCGGCGTGAACCCGTCGCTGACGATCACGGCGCAGGCCGAGCGGGCGATGTCGTACTGGCCGAACAAGGGCGAGCAGGACCCGCGGCCGGAGCAGGGCGGAGCCTACACCCGCCTGGCAGCGGTGGAACCGGCCCGTCCGGCGGTTCCGAAGGAGGCCTTCGGTGCGCTGCGGCTGCCTTTGCTGCTCCCGGTACCGGAGGTGCCGAAGAAGGCGTGACACGTGTACGCGGCGACGGGGTCTGCGCTCCCCCTCCGAGGGCAGAACCCGCCGCCGCGTACATAAGTGACAGGTGATCAGTCCGGATGGTTGCATGTGATGCCCATCACGCCGCGAAGTGGGCAACTGTGGACGGTAGTTGGCGGTCTCGACCTTCATGGACAAGCGCATCTCCCTTTTGGCCGCCACGGGGCTGGCGACCCTGAGCCTCGGCGCGGCCGCCCCCGCGCTCGCCGCGGAACCTGCCTTTCCGCTCAGCGGCCCCTCCGCCCAAGTGCTCCAGCCGTACCCGGACGCGGGCCCCGCGAAGGAGCGGAGCCTTCGCTACGACCTGAGTTATGTGGGCCCGGGGAACAGCTTCCCCGGCGAGTTCACCATCACCGTCGACCTGAGCAAGGTCGCCGGGGTGGCGTCGGTCCGGCTCGACCCGGCCAAGCCCAGGCCGGACTGCACCGCCAGCGCCACCGCGATCGTCTGCAAGCAGCAGGGCCTGTCGGTCGGGCACGGGAGCAACAGCTTCGACCTGCTCGTCTCCTCCGCCCAGGGCAGCAAGAACGGCGCGACCGGCGAGATCGCGGTCACGGGCAAGGTGACCGGCGCGAGCGTCACGCCCGTCACCACCAAGCTGACCGTGGGCGGACCCGACCTGCACATGGGTGAGCTGAAGCTCAAGGCCGACGTGACGGCGGGCGAGCAGCAGGACCTGCCGCTGGCCTTCGCGAACCGGGGCACGCTGCCCGCCAAGTCGGTCGCGCTGGAGCTGGGCGCCTCGGCCGGCCTGGAGCCGGCGGAGGCCTACGACAACTGCCTCCGGCGGGATTCGGTCGGCAACGGCGCCACCACGGTGTGCCTCGTCGAGGGCGAGTTCCTGCCGGGCGAGTCCTACCGGCTCTCCCCGGACTCGCCCCTGCACCTCAAGACGACCGAGCGGGCCTACCGGGACACCCTGCGGTACGGGGTCGTCCCCGACCCGGCGCCGAGCAAGGACGCACCCTCGGGCAAGCCGGCCACCGGCAAGAAGCTGACGCTGGTCAAGGCGTCGGCCGCCGTGCCGGTCACGGAGTCCAACCTGGACCCGCGGGCCGCCACGCGGGCCGAGGACACCGACCTGAACCCGCGCGACAACGAGCGCTCGTTCGACTTCACCGCCAAGGGCGCCAAGGCCGACTTCGAGGCGGTCACCGCCTCGCCCGCCGGCAAGGTGGGGGACACGGTCGTGGCCGAGCTCGGCTTCCGCAACAAGGGCCCGGCCGTGATCAGCCACCTGGCCTCGGGCGAGAGCGTGGCCCGTACCGACGTCGTGATGCCGGCCGGCGTGCAGGTCACCGACGTGCCCCCGAACTGCCGCGCGGTCAACGCCGACGGCAGCGACCGCAAGGAGCTGCTGGGCGCGCCCCGCTACTTCTGCGACGCCGGTCTGTTCGCGGGCGTCGGCGGCGCGTACGCCAACCATTTCGCGATGAAGATCGAGAAGGCCGTCGCCGACGCCAAGGGCTCGGTCACCGTCGGTGAGCCGGTCCCGGGCGGCACCAAGCTGCACGCCTTCGACCCGGTCGCGGGCAACTCCACGGCCGCCTTCACGGTCGAGGTCAAGACGGGTGCGAGCCCGAGTCCGTCGGCCTCGGCCTCAGCCTCGCCGTCCCCGTCGGCCTCGGTTTCGGCGTCGGCCTCGGCGACCGTGTCCTCGTCTCCGTCCGCCGCCGGCGGCACGGGCGGGAACCTGGCCTCGACCGGCAGCTCCGTCGGCCCGATCGCGCTGGGCGCGCTGGCCGCCGTGGTCGCCGGCGGTGCGCTGTACGTGGGGGCGCGCCGCCGCCGCAGTGGCGGGCACGCGTAGACAACGGAACGGCCGGTCCGGGGCGTCCCCCGGGCCGGCCGTCCTTCCGGGGTGACCGGGCTGCTGTCCCCTGCAGTCCGGTCACGCGAAGGAGCGAGGTCCCACGATGCACGTCCCGACCGGGCCGTACGTCTCATCGCTCCTGCGGAGCCACGCGTGGTGCTGCGGTCCCGCGCCTGGCTGACGCGGCCATCCACCCCAACGAAGCCCGTACGGGCCGGTCACGGTCCGTACGGGTGACGAACAGGCGTTAAGGGGCGCCGAACGCCTCAGACGCGGCCGCGGCACAGCTCCAGCAGGGTCATGGCGAGGGCGGTCCCGGGCTTTCCGAGGGCGTCGCTCCAGTGCGCGAGCACCTCCATCTCGCGCGAGAGGTGCACCCTGCGGCCGCCCGAGGCGATCCGGGCCTCCTGGATGACGGTCGAAACGGCCATCCGCTCCCGGACCAGGCCGATGATCCGGTCGTCGATGGCGTCGATGCGCTCGCGGGACTCGGCGATCAGCTGCGCGGGGGTGGTGGTCACGGTCATGTTCATACTCCTGTGGGTTGTGCCGGCAGGAGCGGAAACGCCAGAGCGCCCCGGTCCTGTCGGACCGGGGCGCTCTGGGAAGTCAGCGGCTCAAGCGAGCATCACGAGGACCCATGGCGACCGGACCGGCCGGTGCCATAGGTAAAGAGGAAGCTCATCTGCTTGCGCATGGACTGGATTATGGCCGCCCATCCTCGTCCCGGCCAACCGGGTTCGGATGGTGAGACGGCCCGGCCGTACGCGTGACGCGCACATGGCCGGTGGACACCCGGCGGAACAGGTCGTGCCCGGTCGGGGAGGCGCGCCGGGCGCTGTGACGAAGGCGTCGCGGGGCGTCACGGTGACGTGGGCCTCGGATGGTGCGACAAACCGGCGGCCGGCGCCACCGGTAGAATCGACAAAACAGCCACCCTCTTCCGCCGGAAGGCCGTCCCGTGCCAGAAGCACCCTCCGCCGCCCACGACAGCGCCCCGGACACGGTTCTCGTCGTCGACTTCGGCGCCCAGTACGCCCAGCTCATCGCCCGCCGCGTCCGCGAGGCACGGGTCTACAGCGAGATCGTGCCCAGCACGATGCCCGTGGCCGAGATGCTGGCCAAGAACCCCAAGGCGATCATCCTCTCCGGCGGCCCGTCCTCCGTCTACGAAGAGGGCGCCCCGCGCCTGGACGACGCCCGCGGCCTCTTCGAGTCCGGCGTCCCCGTCTTCGGCATGTGCTACGGCTTCCAGCTGATGGCGACGACCCTCGGCGGCACCGTCGACAACACCGGCGCCCGCGAGTACGGCCGCACCCCGCTGGCCGTTTCCAAGGCCGGCTCGACGCTGTTCGAGGGCACCCCCGAGAACCAGTCGGTGTGGATGTCCCACGGCGACGCCTGCTCCGCCGCCCCCGAGGGCTTCACCGTCACCGCGTCGACGAACGTCGTCCCGGTCGCGGCCTTCGAGAACGACGAGAAGCACCTGTACGGCGTGCAGTACCACCCCGAGGTGATGCACTCGACGCACGGCCAGCAGGTGCTGGAGCACTTCCTCTACCGCGGCGCGGGCCTGGAGCCCACCTGGACCACCGGCAACATCGTCGAGGAGCAGATCGCGGCCATCCGCGAGCAGGT
The DNA here is from genome assembly GCF_040302565.1 of Streptomyces sp. NPDC097981. Taxonomy (NCBI): domain Bacteria; kingdom Bacillati; phylum Actinomycetota; class Actinomycetes; order Kitasatosporales; family Streptomycetaceae; genus Streptomyces; species Streptomyces sp. NPDC097981. The sequence continues at coordinate 27,193 of NZ_JBEORW010000014.1, read as the reverse complement.
CGGCGACAAGCGCGCCATCTGCGGCCTCTCCGGCGGCGTGGACTCCGCGGTCGCCGCGGCCCTCGTCCAGAAGGCCATCGGCTCGCAGCTGACCTGCGTGTACGTCGACCACGGCCTGATGCGCAAGGGCGAGACCGAGCAGGTCGAGAAGGACTTCGTCGCCGCCACCGGCGTCCAGCTGAAGGTCGTCGACGCGCAGGAGCGCTTCCTGACCGCGCTCGCCGGCGTCTCCGACCCGGAGACCAAGCGGAAGATCATCGGACGCGAGTTCATCCGCGTCTTCGAGCAGGCCCAGCTGGAGATCCTCCAGGAGGACGGTCCCGCGGTGGCCTTCCTGGTCCAGGGCACCCTGTACCCGGACGTCGTCGAGTCCGGCGGCGGTACCGGCACCGCGAACATCAAGTCCCACCACAACGTGGGCGGCCTCCCCGACGACATCGAGTTCGAGCTCGTCGAGCCGCTGCGCCAGCTGTTCAAGGACGAGGTCCGGATGGTCGGCCAGGAGCTCGGCCTGCCCGAGGAGATCGTCCAGCGCCAGCCCTTCCCGGGCCCCGGCCTCGGCATCCGCATCGTCGGCGAGGTCACCAAGGAGCGCCTGGACCTGCTCCGCGAGGCCGACGCCATCGCCCGCCACGAGCTCACCGCGGCCGGCCTCGACCGCGAGATCTGGCAGTGCCCGGTCGTCCTGCTCGCGGACGTCCGCAGCGTCGGCGTCCAGGGCGACGGCCGCACCTACGGTCACCCGATCGTGCTGCGCCCCGTCTCGTCCGAGGACGCGATGACCGCCGACTGGACGCGCATGCCGTACGAGGTGCTCGCGCGGATCTCCACCCGCATCACCAACGAGGTGCCGGACGTGAACCGCGTGGTCCTCGACTGCACGAGCAAGCCCCCGGGCACCATCGAGTGGGAGTAGTCCCCGCCCGCCGCCCGTGACGAAGCCGCCGTTCCCCTCGGGGAGCGGCGGCTTCGCCGTCGGTATGGCCACTTGCGGGAGCCGCCGGTACCTTGCGCCGCGAACCGAGCCGTCGTGAGCAAGGAGCGCCCGTGGCCGAGCAGCCCGCACCCGTACCCGTGGACCGGCTGCGGTTCCCGATGCCGCCCGTACACGCCGACGCGGCCGAGGAGCGCGCGTACCGCAAGGAGCGGCTGGCCGGAGCGCTGCGGCTGTTCGGGCGGCTCGGGTACGAGGACGGGGTGGCCGGGCACGCCAGCGCGCGGGACCCGGAGTTCGAGGACTGCCACTGGGTGAACCCCTTCGGGCAGGCCCTGTCCGTACTCACCGCCGACGACCTGCTGCTCGTCGACGGGGAAGGCCGCGTGCTCCAGGGGGACCGGCGGGTCAACGAGCTGGCCTTCGCCGTGCACGCGGCCGTGCACCGGGCCCGCCCCGACGCGGTGGCCGTGGTGCACACGCACGCCCCGTACGGCAGGGCGCTTGCCGCGCTCGGGGAGCTGCTGGCCCCGATCAGCGAGGAGGCCTGCGCCTTCTACGAGGACCACGCGCTCCTCGACGGGTTCTCCGGGGCCGGGGACGCCGGGCGGATCGCCCGCGCCCTGGGCCCGTACAAGGCGCTGGTCCTGCGCAACCGCGGGCTGCTCACGGTCGGGGACTCCGTGGACGCGGCGGCCTGGTGGTTCATCGCGGCGGAACGCGCGGCGCAGGTGCAGCTGATCGCGCGGGCCGCCGGGAAGCCGGCGGCGATCGACCACCGCAGCGCGCTCGCCGCGCGGGCGCGGTTCGGCACGGATCTCGCCGCCTGGGTCAGCTACCAGCCGCTCTGGCAGACCGTCGCCCCCTGCCCTGACGGGACTGGACCGCGCGGGTGACGTCAACATCATGAACGGTTAATCACCTGCTCTGACATCGTGCGCAATCCGGAGTACTGCCGCAGTGGTGCACAATTCGCTGGCATTGCACCGTAGTTCAGAGAGGCGGCACGCGCGTGGCTGTCCAAGAGATGTCCCGAAGCACCCACGGCGGCGCCTGCACCTGCGACGACTGCCCGCACGGCGCGCGGGAGGGGCACCGGCGCGCTGTCGCCGCGTTCACGGAGAAACGGGACGAGTTCGCCGCGGGCCAGGGACTGCCGGCGGCGGTGGCCCGGTCCGCCGGGGCGTCCCGGCAGTGGGTTTCCGACGAGCTGACCCTCTCGGCCCGGACCGTCGCCGACCGGGGACGGGAGGCCGGCATCTCTTGGCTGTACCTGTTCTCGCGGCGAGCCGTGCTCGCCGTGTGGATCGCCGCCGGGGTGCTGCTGCTGGTGCAGGTCGGCACGGCCCTCGGCACCGGCTGGTCGACGGCGCGCACCGCCGGGCTGCTCGCGGCGGTGGTCCTGGCCGGGCTGCTCACGGTCGCCGCCCGCGCCCAGTCGGTGCGCGGCGGCCTGCTCGCCCCGCTGGTCGGGGAGGACAACCGGCTGTCCACCTCGAAGGCGGTGCCGATCGCGTGGGTGGTGCTGACGGCGTTCGCCGCGCTGCTGCCCGCGCTGCGGCTGGCGGCCTCGGCGCCCGGCCCGGAGCGGCAGGCGCTGTACGAGGGCCTCGCGCTGGGGCGGGCGCTGCCGCTGCTGGCGGTGCTCGCGCTGACCTCGGCGGTGGCGGTGCTGGTGCGCCGCGTGGTCACCGTACGGATCATGGGCCAGCGGATGCAGAAGCTGCCGGCGGACCGGCCGCGCGGGGTGGACCTGCTGACGGACGACGCGGGCCGCGGGAGCTTCCCGGACGCGCAGTACCTGCTGGTCTCCACGGTGGTGCTGGCCTTCGCGGCGGTGTCGATGGCCCGGTTCCCGGACCGGCTGCCGCGGCTGCCGTGGGCGCTGGCCGTGCTGGTGGCCCTCTCGGCGGCGGTGTACCTGGCGGCGAAGTACGCGGAGGTGACCCGTCCGCTGGTGCTGTCGGTGGTCCGCCGACGGGAGCCCGGCGACCTCGACGCGGCCATCCGGCCGGGCGACGACATCGAGATCCGCGGCGTGGGTTTCGTACCCCCCGGGGCGCAGACGCCGGAGATGCTGGCCCGGCTGGTCGTACGCGTCGGGGCGGTGCACGTGCACGTGCCGCTGGTGCCGGTCGCGGGCGGGTTCACCAACCCGTCGGACTCGGTCCTGACGGTGCCCGTCCCGGCGGAAGTGGAACCTGGGCGCATCGAGGTCCAAGTGGTCACGGCCGGCGGAGTGGAATCCAATCGCTGCACCATCGACGTCGCCGAGTGAACCGGGTACACATGGGGCGTGACCCGAACTGACGTCCCCTCCGCCGCCCGTTCCACCGCCGCTCCCGGACTGCGGGACAAGGCCGCCCGGTACGCACTGCTGCCGCTGCGGATCTTCCTCGGCGTGACCTTCGTCTACGCAGGCCTGGACAAGCTGACCGACTCCGCGTTCCTGTCCGCCTCCGGCACCGGCTCCATCGGCGAGCTGATGCACGGCGTGCGCGACACCTCCGCGATCCCCGCCCTCGTGGACCAGGCCCTGCTGTCCCCCGTCGGATTCGCCGTGACGCTGGCCGTCGGGGAGCTCCTGGTGGGCCTCGGCGTCCTGGCCGGCCTGCTGACGCGGATCGCGGCCACCGGCGGAGCGCTGATCTCGCTCAGCCTGTGGCTCACGGTGTCCTGGCAGGTGTCCCCGTACTACTACGGCAACGACCTGATCTACCTGATGGCCTGGACCCCGCTGGTCCTGGCCGGTGCGCCCTACCTCTCGCTGGACTCCCTGATCCGGTCGCGCCGGTCCCGGCGCACCGCGTAGGTCACCGTCCCCACCAGCGCGGCGAGGCAGAGCCCGCCCATGGCCATCGGGATGACCAGGAACCACGGCAGGTCGGCCTCGCCGGTCGCGTCGAGCAGGTACAGCACGCCCGCGGCCATCAGGACCAGGCCGGCCAGCAGCCGTCCCGGCTGGAACTCATGACGCCGCACGGGCCACCTCCACCTGTCCCACACCCGCGTCCAGGTGCAGATCGATCGTTCCCCCGGCCTCGGTGCCGACGGGCGGCTTCAGGGTCACCTGCTGCGTTTCGCCGCCGCTCTTGATGCGTACGTCCTGGCTCGTGTCGCCGGGCATCCTGATGTCGCCCAGCCTGACCGAGACGTCGGCCTGCGCCGTCACCTCCCGGGGCACGATCACCTTGAGCCGGCCCGCCTTCATCGTGGCGTGGACGGGCAGCGTGGTGCCCTTCGGGACGTCCAGCCGGCTCAGGTCCAGCGTGGCCAGCCCGGTGCCCGACGCGTAGACGGGCCGTACGTCGGCCACCGCGGCCGGCCGCCATTCCACGGCCTTCCAGTCGGTGCCGATCTCCCGGGGCAGCGCGGAGGCGCCGGCCAGCAGCCCGGTGGTGATCATCGCCAGCAGGACCGTGCCGAAGCCGGTGCGGCCCTTGACCGAGCTGACCGCGAGACCCAGACCGAAGACGGCCAGGGCAGAGGCGAGCCCGATCTGCAGCGCGTGCGAGAGGGTGCTGCCCTGCCAGACCGAGGCGGTGGCGGCGCCGCCGGCCAGCACGGCCAGCACGAACACCCGGCCGCCGATGCCGCCGCGCGGCACCGCCGGGGCGGCGGCCCGCCCGGGTGCCGACGCGACGCGGCCGCCCAGGGCACTCCCGGAGGCCGCGGCGGAGTCGTCCGGGCCCCACAGGTATCCGGTGGCCCCGACGGGGCCAGTGGTGCCGTCCTTGACCAGCGGGTCCCGCCACCAGGACGGGCTGCCGGGCACGGGCGGAGCCTGGGTCTCCGGCGGAGCGGGGCGGTGCGCCGACTGAGGCTCGGCCTCGGGGGCGGAGGTGCTGCGGCGGCGCTGCGACCAGTACGCGGCCGCGCCGAGGGCCAGGATGACCAGTACGGAGAACACGGCCAGTCCGCCGTTGTCCAGCATCGACAGGAACAGCGCGCAGCCGACCAGGGCCGCGAACACCGCGGCCAGGGTGGCGCCCTCGACCCGGCCGGTCAGCAGCTTCTTCGCCTCGCTGTCCTCCTCGCCCTCCACCGGCAGCAGCAGCCACGCGAAGCCGTAGAAGATGAGGCCGACGCCGCCGGTGATCGCGAGGACACCGAGCACGATCCGGAAGATCACCGGGTCCAGGTCGAAATACCGGCCGAGGCCGCCGCACACGCCCGCGAGGACCTTGTCGCGCCTGCTGCGGCGCAGGGGCGGCCGGTCGGCGGCGCGGTCGGCGGGCGGGCCGGCCGGCCGGTCTGCGGAGCCCGCGGCGTGGTCGCCCGGCGGCGGTGCCGCATCGGCACCGGCCGGCGACGGCGGGGAGTCGTGCTTGGTCATGGCTCCATGGTGACGGCCCGCCGCGCGCCGCGGCACCGGGCCCGACCCTGGCACAACCCTGATATCCCCCCGACGGAACTGGGGGGATGCCCTGATGCCCCGCCCGCCTCGCGCGTGTGACCATCAGTGACATGCCCGTTTCCGCCGCCCCCCGTCCCCCGCACGCAGCAGATGCCGACGAACCGCCGCACCGCAGGCTCTACCGCAGCGCCGACGGCCGGATGCTCGGCGGTGTCGCGCGCGGTCTCGCCGGGCACCTCGGGCTGCCGGTCGTCTGGGTCAGGCTCGCGTTCCTCGGCCTGTTCATGTGGGGCGACGGGCTGGGCGTGCTGCTCTACGCCGCGTTCTGGGTCTTCGTACCGCTGGGAGTGGGCGGCCGCACCGGCCACCGCTCCTTCTTCGAGACCCTCCCCGACGGCACCCGGCGCCTGCGCAAACCCGACAAGGGGCAGATCACCGCGCTCATCGCGCTGTGCATCGGCGCCGGGATATTCATCTCCAAGGTCCAGCTCGGCGGCACCTCCGGCCGGTACGTGTGGCCCACGCTGCTGGTCGGCGCCGGCGTGGTCCTCGTCTGGCGGCAGGCCGACAACGCCCGCCGCGCCCACTGGGGCGCCGCCTCCGGGCGCAACGCGCGCCTGCTCCAGATGGCCCGCGGATTCGCCGGGGTCGCGCTGGTCGGCGTGGGCCTGACCGTCTTCATCGTCGTACGCGGCTCGGCGGCGCAGCTCGGCAACGTACTGACCGCCGCCCTCGCCGTCCTCGTCGGCATCGCCCTGCTGGCCGGCCCCTGGCTGATCCGGATGACCCAGGACCTCTCCGAGGAACGCCTGATGCGCATCCGCGCCCAGGAGCGCGCCGAGGTCGCCGCCCACGTGCACGACTCGGTGCTGCACACCCTCACCCTGATCCAGCGCAACGCGGAGGACGTGGGCGAGGTGCGCCGCCTGGCCCGGGCGCAGGAGCGGGAGCTGCGGAACTGGCTGTACAAGCCGGAGGGCACCGGCAAGGACGAGGCCGAGGAGCCCGCCACCCTCGCGGAGGCCGTCAAGAAGACGGCGGCCGAGGTGGAGGACCACCACGGGGTCCCGATCGAGGTCGTCGTGGTCGGCGACTGCCCGCTGGACGAGAAGCTGGCCGCACAGATCCAGGCCGCACGCGAGGCGATGGTCAACGCCGCCAAGTACGGTGGCGAGGGAGGGCCGGTGCAGGTGTACGCCGAGGTGGAGGGGCAGACGGTGTTCGTGTCCGTACGGGACCGCGGGCCGGGCTTCGACATCGACGCGGTCCCGGACGACCGCATGGGCGTACGAGAATCGATCATCGGCCGGATGCAGCGCAACGGCGGGACCGCACGGCTGCGGTCCGCGCCCGACGGCGGCACGGAAGTCGAGCTGGAGATGGAGAGGGCGGCGAAGGCAGGATGACCGAAGAGACCGGCAGCGCGGGAGTGGCCAGGCAGGTCAGGGTGGTGCTCGTCGACGACCACCGGATGTTCCGTACGGGCGTGCAGGCCGAGATCGGCGAGACCGCCCGCACCGGGGTCGAGGTCGTCGGAGAGGCGGCCGACGTCGACCAGGCCGTCACCGTCATCACCGCGACCCGGCCCGAGGTGGTCCTGCTCGACGTGCACCTGCCCGGCGGCGGCGGGGTCGAGGTGCTGCGCCGCTGCGCCCCGCTGATGGCGGCGTCCGAGGACCAGGTGCGGTTCCTGGCCCTGTCGGTGTCGGACGCGGCCGAGGACGTCATCGGGGTCATCCGGGGCGGCGCGCGCGGGTACGTCACCAAGACCATCACCGGGACCGACCTGGTGGACTCGATCTTCCGGGTGCAGGACGGGGACGCGGTGTTCTCGCCGCGGCTGGCGGGCTTCGTGCTCGACGCGTTCGCCTCGACGGACGCGCCGCCGGTCGACGAGGACCTGGACCGCCTCACGCAGCGCGAGCGCGAGGTGCTGCGGCTGATCGCGCGCGGCTACGCGTACAAGGAGATCGCCAAGCAGCTCTTCATCTCGGTGAAGACGGTGGAGTCGCACGTCTCGGCGGTCCTGCGCAAGCTCCAGCTGTCCAACCGGCACGAGCTGACCCGCTGGGCGACGGCACGCCGCCTGGTCTGACCACATGTGATCCATGCCGCAGGGGGCGGGGGCAACCGCGCGGCGTCACGCGGCCCTCTTGGGTGGCGTGATGAGCTTGACGGGGATCCCCCTCTTCGCGACGGCGATCGTCCTCACGGTGATCGCCGTCGTCCTGCCGCTGGCCGTGTGGAGCAAGGTGCGCGGCCCCGCCGTCGCACGCGTGACGGCGCGCGCCTTGATGGTGCTGTTCGCCCAGGTCACCGCCGTTGCGCTGGTGTTCATCGCGGTGAACCGGCAGGAGACCTTCTACAACTCCTGGGGCGATCTGCTCGGCACCGGCAAGTACGTCACGGCCGCCCCCGACCTGGGTCCGGACGGGCTCGGCGGGAAGAAGGCCGCGGAGGTCAAGGCGGAGCCCAAGGTGCTCCAGAACTTCCAGCCGGTCGACGGCCTCGGCGGCCGGGTCAAGAAGACCGAGCTCGACGGCAAGATCTCCGGGGTCAAGGGCGACGTCATGGTGTGGCTCCCGCCGCAGTACGACGACCCGGCGTTCAAGAGCAAGAAGTTCCCGGTGGTCGAGCTGATCCCGGGCATACCCGGAACGGGCAAGTCCTGGTTCCAGGGGCTCAAGGCGCACGAGGTGCTGGAGCCGCTGATGAAGAGCGGCAAGGTGCAGCCGTTCATCCTGGTCTCGCCGCGCGCCATGCTGCTGGGCAGCGGTGACACCGGCTGCGCGAACATCCCCGGCAAGGTCAACGCGGACAGCTGGTTCAGCGTCGACGTCCGCAAGATGGTCACCGACAACTTCCGGGCGTCGGACGAGCCGCGCACCTGGGGCGTGGCCGGGTACTCGGCCGGCGCGTACTGCGCCGCCAAGCTGGCCATCCTCCACCCCGACCGGTACAGCGCGGCCGTCTCCCTGTCCGGCTACAACGACCCGGGCCAGGAGCCCACCTCGCTGGTCGCCCAGGACCCGGAGATGCGGCGCACCCACAACCTGAAGGCCCTGCTCAAGGCCGCGCCCGCGCCGCCGGCGGTCTCGCTGTGGATGTCCGGCGCCGAGCAGGACGGCTACCTGTCCGGCACGGACCTCAAGGCGATCGCGCAGACCCCGACGGCGGTGCACGCGGAGAAGGTGGTCGGCGGCCACAACCTCGATTCGTGGTCGAAGCAGATCCCGCAGACCTTCGGCTGGCTGACCACCCAGGTCAAGGCGCCGTAGGAGCAGTCGGGGGCGGCGAGGGCGGCGAAGGCGCTACGCCGGGCGGGAGGCGCCGGCCCAGGGCATCGAGTCGACCGGGGCCACGCGGACCGTCGAGCCGGGGTGGGGGGCGTGGATCATCTGGCCGTTGCCGATGTACAGGCCGACGTGCGTGACCCCGGAGTAGAAGAACACCAGGTCGCCGGGGGCCAGCTGGTCGCGGGAGACGCGCTGCCCCGCGTTGATCTGGGTGTACGTGGTGCGGGGGAGGGAGACCCCGGCCGAGCGCCAGGCGGCCTGCGTCAGGCCGGAGCAGTCGAACGAGCCCGGTCCCGTCGCGCCCCAGATGTACGGCTTGCCGATCGCCCCGTACGCGAAGGCCACCGCGCGGGCGGCGCGCGAGCCGTCCGAAGGGGCGGGCGGGGCCGCGGCCTGCGGGCCGGCGGGGGCGGCGCCGGCGGACCGGGCCTCGTACGCTGCGCGCTCCTCGGCGGTGAGCTTGGCGAGCAGCTGCTTGGCGGTGGCGAGCTTGCCCAGGGCGGCGGTCTTGTACTCGGCCAGTTCGCCCTCGCGGGCGCGCAGGTCGGCGACCCGGCCGGCGGCCTGGTCCTTCAGCTGCCCGACCTCGTCCAGCCGACGTCGTACCTCGGAGATCTCGGCGGCGTTTCGGTCGCCGGTCCGGGTGAGGAACGAGGCCCGGTCCAGGTACTCCTGCGGGTCCGCGGCCAGCGCCAGCTGCATGGCGGGGCCCAGGCCGCCGCTGCGGTACTGGCCGGCGGCCAGGGAGCCGAGCGCCCGGCGGGCGGTGTTGAGCCGGTCGGTCTTGCGGGCGGTCTCGTCGCGCAGGCCGTCGAGCGCGCGCTGGGCCTCGTCGGCCTTCTCCTTCGCCCCGTTGTACCGCTCGGCCGTCTCCTCGGCCTCCTCGTAGAGCCGGTCCACCTCCGTCTTCACCTGGGAGGGCGTCGGCTGGGGGTCGGCCTGCGAGGTGCCCTCGAAGGCGGTGGCGGTGGCAGCGCCCGCCAGGGCGAGCGTGGCGGCGGTCCGTACGGTGCCGCGGGAGAGCGGGCGCTGCCTGGGCTTTCGGTGACTGGCCACGAGGGCCTCACGTCCTTCCTCGCTCGGGAGCTCGGTGCTTGGAGGAGGACGCTAGACCCGAAGGTAACGGCCGGATGACGAGATGCTCGCAAGTGGCCTGACGTGACCGGATGTGGCGGCTCTGGATCAGTGCCAGAGGACGGCGATGAAGATATTGACCACGGTCAGCCCGCCGACCGCACCGAACAGCGCCTTCTCCACGCGCTCCTCGTCCCGCTTCACGTAGACGAGGGAGAGGATCACGAAGAGGACGGCCAGCTTCACGCCGATCTTGATGTTGTCGACGTGGCCGCCGTCCATCTCGCGGAAGCCGACCAGCAGGACGCCGGTGACGAGCATCGTCAGCGCTCCGTGCAGCATCGCGGGCACGAAGCGGGCGGTGCCGGCACTCATCGCCTTCATCTGGGTCATGAAGCCGCCGAGGAGGGCGGCGATGCCGATGATGTGCAGGCCCACGAAGGCATTGATGAGTACGTCCATGGCGTCGAGCGTACGGGGGCTCCCGGTCAGCCCAGGAAGCGGGTCAGCTCCTCGACGACCACCTCCGGCCGCTCCTCCGGGAGGTAGTGGCCGCTGCCGTCGACGCGGACCACGCGGGTGTCGGTGCCGAGGGCGGGGGCGGCGGCTGTGTTCGTGAACAGCCGGTCCAGCAGGTGGTGGAAGCGGCCGGCGAGCAGCTGCTCCGGGAGGCCCTGAACGCTTCCGGTCGTGTCCGTACGAGATCTGCGTACAGTGGGGGCATGGCTGCCGCTGCTGAGCTGACCCACCCCGCCGCGGAGGACCTCGACCTGGCCGAGGTGCTCGCGGCCCTCGGGCACCCCGTCCGGCTGGAGATCGTCCGCAGGCTCGCCTCCGGCCAGGAGACCTTCTGCGGCGAGGTGGTGCCCGACCTGCCCAGGTCGAGCGTCACGCACCACCTCAAGACGCTCCGCGAGGGCGGAGTGATCTGCCAGCGCCCGCAGGGCCGCAAGCTCTACCTCACGCTGCGCCGGGCCGACCTGGAGCTGCGCTTCCCGGGCCTGCTGGAGCTCGTGCTCGGCTGAGGCCTGTGCCGCTGAGGCTCGTGCCCCCCGCCGGGGTTCGTGCGCGGTCGGAACCCGTGCTCCGCCGGGGTCCGTGGGCGGTCGGAGCCCGTGCTCCGCCGGGGTCCGTGGGCGGGCCGAGGTGAGAGGGGCCACAGGGGCGGGAGCCGCCGATTTTCCGCGGCCGGGACCGGGTGTCGGTCGCGACCCCTAGACTCGGAAGGCGATGAGCAGCCTCTTTGACGACAGTTTCCTGGCGGACCTCACCCCCTCCGACGAGGTCCCTCCGCCGCCCGAGGAGCACGCCGCCCCGGAGCCGGGTGCGGACGACCTCTTCGGGGGCCGGTTCGACCTGCCCGTGAGCGGTGACGCGTACTACCGGGACGGCGCCCCCAAGCCCGTCATCGACCCCGCGGCGCTCCTGGACGGGCTGAACGGGCAGCAGGCCGCGGCCGTGGTGCACGCGGGCTCCCCGCTGCTCATCGTGGCCGGCGCCGGCTCCGGCAAGACCCGGGTGCTGACCCACCGCATCGGCCACCTGCTGGCCGCGCGGAACGTCCACCCCGGCCAGATCCTTGCGATCACCTTCACCAACAAGGCCGCCGGCGAGATGAAGGAGCGCGTCGAGGGCCTGGTCGGCCCGCGCGCGAACGCCATGTGGGTCTCCACCTTCCACAGCGCGTGCGTGCGCATCCTGCGCCGCGAGTCGAAGCGGCTCGGCTTCACCTCGTCCTTCTCGATCTACGACGCGGCCGACTCGAAGCGCCTGATGGCGCTCGTCTGCCGCGACCTGGACCTGGACCCGAAGAAGTTCCCGCCCAAGTCCTTCAACGCCAAGATCTCCAACCTGAAGAACGAGCTCATCGACGAGGACGCGTTCGCCGCCCAGGCGGCCGACGGGTTCGAGAAGACGCTCGCCCAGGCGTACGCGATGTACCAGGGGCGGCTGCGCGAGGCCAACGCACTCGACTTCGACGACATCATCATGACCACCGTCCACCTGCTCCAGGCCTTCCCGGACGTCGCCGAGCACTACCGTCGCCGCTTCCGCCACGTCCTGGTGGACGAGTACCAGGACACCAACCACGCCCAGTACACACTGGTGCGCGAGCTGGTCGGCGAGGGCTACCCGGACCTGCCGCCCGCCGAGCTGTGCGTCGTGGGTGACGCCGACCAGTCGATCTACGCCTTCCGCGGCGCGACCATCCGCAACATCCTCCAGTTCGAAGAGGACTACAAGGACGCGACGACGATCCTGCTGGAGCAGAACTACCGCTCCACCCAGACGATCCTCTCCGCCGCCAACGCGGTCATCGAGCGCAACGAGAACCGTCGCGCCAAGAACCTGTGGACCGACGCCGGCACGGGCGCCGTCATCACCGGCTACGTCGCCGACACCGAGCACGACGAGGCCCGGTTCGTCGCCGACGAGATCGACCGGCTCACCGACGCGGGCGACGCCAAGGCGGGCGACGTCGCGATCTTCTACCGGACGAACGCGCAGTCCCGTGTGTTCGAGGAGATCTTCATCCGGGTCGGCCTGCCCTACAAGGTCGTCGGCGGCGTCCGCTTCTACGAGCGCAAGGAGGTCCGGGACGTCCTCGCGTACCTGCGCGTCCTGGCGAACCCGGAGGACAACGTCCCGCTGCGGCGGATCCTGAACGTGCCCAAGCGCGGCATCGGCGAGCGCGCGGAAGCGATGATCGACGCGCTCGCGATGCGCGAGAAGATCACCTTCCCGCAGGCGCTGCGGCGCGTGGACGAGGCGTTCGGCATGGCCGCGCGCTCGACCAACGCGGTGAAGCGGTTCAACGTGCTGATGGAGGAGCTCCGCACGATCGCCGACTCGGGCGCGGGCCCGGCGGTGGTGCTGGAGGCGGTCCTGGAGCGTACGGGCTACCTCGCCGAGCTCCAGGCCTCGACCGACCCGCAGGACGAGACGCGCATCGAGAACCTCCAGGAACTCGCGGCCGTGGCCCTGGAGTTCGAGCAGGCCCGCGGGGAGGGCGACCCGGGCACGCTCGCCGAATTCCTGGAGCAGGTCGCGCTCGTCGCCGACTCCGACCAGATCCCGGACGAGGACGAGGACGGCTCGGGCGTCATCACGCTGATGACCCTGCACACCGCCAAGGGCCTTGAGTTCCCGGTGGTCTTCCTGACCGGCATGGAGGACGGCGTCTTCCCGCACATGCGGGCGCTGGGCCAGACCAAGGAGCTGGAGGAGGAGCGCCGCCTCGCGTACGTCGGCATCACGCGTGCGCGCGAGCGGCTGTACCTGACCCGCTCCTCGATGCGCAGCGCATGGGGCACCCCCTCGTACAACCCGCCGTCGCGGTTCCTCGAAGAGATCCCGGCGGAGTACCTCCACTGGAAGCGCACGGGCGCCACGCAGAAGCCGGCGGGCCCGATGCGGAGTTCCGGTTCGGGCTCGGGCTACGGGTCGGGGTCCGGGAAGGCCTCCTTCGGCACTTCGCCGGAAGCGTTCCTGTCCTCGTCGCGTACGAGGTCGGGGCCGTCCGGGTTCGCGACGAGCCGGGCCGCGGACAAGCCGGTCATCGCGCTGGCGGTCGGGGACCGGGTCACGCACGACCAGTTCGGGCTGGGCACGGTGATGGAGGTCAGGGGCGCCGGTGCGGATGCACAGGCCACCATCGACTTCGGGGACGACAAGCCGAAGCGCCTGCTGCTGCGCTACGCGCCGGTGCAGAAGCTGTAACGGCTCAGGCGGCTCAGGTCGGGTCCAGGCCGTGGCTGCGGAGCCACGGCAGGGGGTCGATCGCCGCACCGGCGCCGGGCCGGACCTCGAAGTGGAGGTGCGGGCCGGTGGAGTTGCCGGAGTTGCCCGAATACGCGATGACGTCGCCGGCCTTGACCTTGCCGGACCGGAGCTTGGTGCTGCTGAGGTGGCAGTACCAGGTCTCGGTGCCGTCGGGCGAGGTCACTATGGCCATGTTGCCGTAGGCGCTGTTCCACTGGGTGCGCACGGTGCCGTCGGTAGCGGCCATGACCGGGGTGCCGTAGGAGACCGGGAAGTCGATGCCGGTGTGCACGGACATCCACATGCCGCCGGCCTGGCCGAAACTGGCGCTGAGGCCGTGCTGTTCGACCGGGATCGCGAACTTGGGGCGGGCCGCTTCCTTGGCCGCCTCCTCCTCCGCCTTCTTCTTCTTCTCGTCTTCCTGGCGCTGGCGCAGGTCGATGCGCTCCTGCGTGCGGCTCGCGCGGTCCGCGAAGTCGCCCGCGTCGGCGCTGAGCGCCGTCAGCTGGGTGTCGAGCTTGCTGTTCGCCGCGACGGGTTTCACCGAGGCCGGGTCGGGCGCGGCCATCGTGGTGGTGTCCTCGGAGGGCTTTTCCACGCCGGTGAGTCCGCCGACGGAGGCGGCCGCGACACCGGCGACGCCCATCACGCAGGCGGAGGGCACGGCCACGGTCAACAAGGCGGAACGCTTCGCCGGGGTACGGCGCCGGCTGCTGCTGCCGCCGGACGCCGCGGCCGACGCCTTCGTCTTGGCACCGGCGCGGCGCGACGAGCGCGGCACGGGCGTGGCGGCCGGGGTGACCGGCATGGCCTGGGTGGGCATGTCGTACACCGGGGCGGCGGTGAGGTCGGCGTCGGGATCGGGGCCGAGGTCCTGACCGAAGTCCTGGTCGAGGTCGAGGTCCGGCTCGGGGCCTTCGTTGCCGAGGCCTTCGCTGCCGAGGACTTCGAAGACCGCGGTCTCGCTGTAGGCCTCGGCGGCCGGGGCGGCCGACGCCTCGTACGAGTAGGCCGTGTCCTGCTGCTGCGGCGGCTGGTGCTGCTGCTGGTACTCGTACTGGTGGTCGTACGAGAAGGTCTGGGTCTGCTGCTCGTGCTGCGGGACCGTGTTCCAGGCGGTGGCGTCGTAGGCGCCGGTCTCGGTGCCCGTGGTGCCGTAGCCCGGCATCGCCCACTGCCCGGTCTGCTCGTAGCCGAAGGCGGTGGCCTGGTAGTCCGTGCTGCCCGGCTGGCTCCAGGCGCTCGTGTCCCACTGCCCGGTTCCGGTTCCGGTGTCCTCGGGGACGCCGCGCTGGGCGGGGACGGTCGACAGATGGCCGGCGTCCTGCACGTAACCGGCCTGCGCGGACCAGGCGGTGGTGTCGTACGCGCCGGTGTCATACGAGGCGTAAGAGGCGTAGTCGTACCCCTGGCCCTGCGTTTCGTAGGAAACGTATGCCGAGTCACCAGCGAAAGTGGTGTTGGAAAGGCCGTCGTACCCGGAATCGGGGTACAGGCCCGACGAGGGGCGGTCGTTCACCAACTTCTCTTTCGCCTCGGCAGTGGGGGCCTGGGTGGCCAGGGAACTCAAGGTTCCCTGGGGAGAGCAGTGGCGTGACTGTACCCGGCGGTTACTGGCAACGACAATCTTCGAGGGGTTCCGGGCTTTGCGGAACCGGGCATTCGGCCGTCTTTCGGTCGCGGCAAGGCCGAGCCTTGGCCTTGAGTTCGAAATGCGTTCGAGTCCTGGCGGATTGGTGTTCACGCGACGGAAGCGGCGTCTCCCAGGTCTTGGACGGCGGCCGGCGCCGGTCCGTCGAGGGTGCGCCGGACGGCGGCCGCCACGGCGGGATGAGCGAGGAGGGTGAGGTGCCCGATACCGGTGACCTGGACGTTTTCCGCGCGGAGATCCGGATGCTCGATACGGGCCGTCTCGGTCGGGTCCATCAGCTCGTCGAACTCGCTCCAGAACGCCACGCATCGGGTCCGGCAGCCGGGCGCGGGCGCCCGCAGCTCCGCCATCACCGCGGAATCCGGGCGTATCTGCCGCACCAGCGGATGGGCGTCCATGAAGGGTGCGACCCGGCTGCCGGAATGCGGGGTGCCGAGCGTGACCAGCGTGCGGATGCGGGCATCGCCGCCGAGGCGCTGGACGTAGTACCGCCCGACCAGCCCGCCCAGGCTGTGCCCGACGATGTCCACCCGCTCCTGTCCCGTCCGCTCGCACAGCTCCTCGACGCGCCGGGCGAGGTGGCGGGCCGTGACGCGCAGGTCGCGCGTGAAGGGGGAGTAGTTGTACGTCTCCACCTGCCGGCGCCCGCCCGCGGCGAGGGTGCGGCGCAGCAGGACGAAGACGGACCGGTTGTCGCTGAACCCGTGCAGCAGGAGTACGGGCGTCTGGCCGAGGTGTTTCCTGCCGGTTTGGCCCGGCTTCTCCTGTCGTATCCCGGTCGGGTACAGCAGCAGGTGGCCGCCGAAGACCACCGCTTCGAGCACACCGGCCCGCAGCGCGGCCCCGGACACGGGTACGGACACGGGTATGGACAGCCCCATCGACGGCCTCCCCTAAGCCTTTTGGGACTGCGGCCGGCCGCGCCACCGTGCCGTGCGGCTGTCGGTACGGTGGCGCGGCGCCCCCGGTGCGGCTCCCCCCGGCGGTGAATCAACGCCGTCCCACGTGTGATTTCCCCCTCGTGGTTGACCGTGAAACGGGGGTGTGCGCGATGCTGTACTTAACGTTCGTTCACTCGGGAGGCAGTGCGATGGGTGTGACCGGTCCGATCCGTGTGGTGGTGGCCAAGCCGGGTCTCGACGGCCACGACCGCGGGGCCAAGGTGATCGCGCGTGCGCTGCGGGACGCGGGCATGGAGGTCATCTACACGGGCCTCCACCAGACTCCCGAGCAGATCGTGGACACCGCCATCCAGGAGGACGCCGACGCGATCGGCCTCTCGATCCTCTCGGGCGCCCACAACACGCTGTTCGTGCGTGTCCTGGAGCTGCTGAAGGAGCGCGAGGCGGAGGACATCAAGGTCTTCGGCGGCGGCATCATCCCGGAGGACGACATCGCCCCCCTGAAGGAGAAGGGCGTGGCCGAGATCTTCACCCCGGGTGCGACCACGACGTCGATCGTGGACTGGGTCCGCGCCCACGTCCGCGCCGCGTAGCCGCCGGGGCCGCCGCTGCCCGGGGATCCGGCCCGCGCAGCGGCAACCCCTCGGGACGCCCGGTCGGGCCGGGCCGGGCCGGGCCGGGTCCGGTCAAGGCGTCGGGGCCAGCTCCGAGAGCATCGCGGCGCGCAGCCGCAAGGTGGCGGCCAGGCGCTGGAAGGCCTCGGACCAGTACGCCGCCGCGCCCGGAGACGCGTCCGGCGGGCCGTCCGACGCCGCCGTCAGGGACTCCAGATGGCCGGCCTCCGAGGGATCCAGGCAGCGCTCCGCCAGCCCCATCACTCCGCTGAAGCTCCACGGGTAGCTGCCCGCTTCCCGCGCGGCGTCCAGTGCGTCCACCACCGCCCGCCCCAGTGTCCCCGCCCACGGCACCACGCACACGCCGAGCAGCTGGAAGGCCTCCGAGAGGCCGTGGGCCCGTATGAACTCCGCGACCCACTCCGCCCGTTCCCCGTCCGGCAGGATCGACAGCAGCTTCGCCCGCTCCGCGAGCGACGCCGTGCCCGGGGCCGTCGCGGGCGGCGCCGAAGCCGAGCCCAGCAGGGCCTTCGACCACTGCGGATCGTGCTGGCGCACCGCCGCCCGGCACCACGCGGCGTGCAGCTCCTCCCGCCAGCTCTCGCCCCCGGCCACCGGCAGCGCCACGATCTCCGCCGGCCCGAGCCCCGCGAACCGCTCCCGCCAGCAGGACAGCGGCGCGGCCTCCACCAGCTGGCCCAGCCACCAGGCCCGTTCCCCCCGCCCGTCCGGCGGCCGTTTGACCACCCCGTCGCGGAGCATCCCCGCATCGCACTCGGCCGGCGGGGTCACCCCCTCCGGTCCCACACAGGCCAGCGCCCGCTGCGCCATCCGCCCGGCCAGCGCGGACTCCGGCAGTGCGGACAGCAGTTCGGCGGCCGTCGCCCGGACGTTGCGGCTCCGGTCGCCCAGGGCCGCCTCCAGGAACGGCTCGTCCGCCTCCGCCAGCCCCACCCGCAGCGAGTCGAGGAACATCAGCCGGTCCTCGGCCCGTTCCGTGGCCCAGGTCGAGGACAGCAGCCGCGTCGCCGCCGCCGCCTCGTGTGCCCGTACGGCCCCAAGCAGGGCCACGCGCTCCGCGAACAGCCCCTCCTGCCACAGCCGTTCCACCCCGGCCCCGTCCTCCGGGTGGGGCAGTTCCCCGGCGCCCGCCGCCCCGCCGCGCAGGGCGAACCGCCAGTCCGGATTCAGCCGGGCCAGCCACAGCCCCCGCGCCCCGGCGAGGGCCAGCGCCTGGGGGCGCAGGTCCGTACGGGCCCGGGCGGCGTCCAGCAGCGCCGGCACGAGCGCGGCCGGCGCCCGGTAGCCGTGCCGCGCGGCGGCGGCCAGCCACTGCGGCAGCAGCTCCGTCAGATCCGGGGCGGCCCCGCGCCGCCCGCCGCCGCTGCCCGCGCCCGTCCGTCCGGCCAGCAGCTGTGCGAGCCGCCGCCCGGCCGGCTCCGGCGGCACCGGGCGCGGATCCCGCGGCGCGGCCTCCGGCCGCGGACCCGCCTCGCCGGGCCGGAGCCCGGCCCGGCGCCGTACGGTCTGCACGGCGGCCGCGTCGAGCAGCGCCGCCGGGCTGCCCTGGCGCCGCCCGGTGCCCAGCAGCGCGGCACCGACCAACTCCTCCCACTCCCCGTATCCCGTGTCCGCAGTCATGCCCTTGGCCATGGCCGTCGCGGCCACCGGCGTCGTCGCCGTCGCGGTCACCGCGTCCCTCCCTCTCGTCATCCGTGCTCCGGTCCCGCCCCCTCCGCGGGACCGGAGCGGCTTTCGGTCCCCCCGTCGGCCGGCCTTTCAGCTTGCGTGGTTGTCGTTCACAAAAGCCCCCCGGCTTCGTCGTCCGTGCACGCCGGCGCCCCCGCGCCGCCGTTCCCTCCCCTGTGGGGCCGTCCGGCCCCGTCACCCCAGCGCGACCGGTTCCGGGCAGCCCGGCTGCCAGGCCGTCAACGGAGTGAATCCGCGGTGTCCGCATTCGCCGAACACCGTGACCGGCCCGCCGCCCGAGAGCGCGACCAGCTGCCACAGCCCGGACCGCGACCCCCCGCCGGCCAGTGCGACCGGCAGCGCGCAGGTGCCCTCCGCGTCCGCCAGTTGCCAGCCCAGTTCCCCTGGTATGGGGATCACCGGGCCCAGCACCACCGGCCAGGAGTCCAGCCACGGGTCCTCCCGCAGTGCCGCTCCGTACGCCTCCAGTGCCGCACCCGTACTGACCCCGGCCGGGACCCGATCGCCCGGCGCGACCACCGCGGACCCCTCCCCGAGATCCGCCCGCAGCCCCGCCGAACCGGGCCGGAAGCGAGCCTCCGCCTCCAGCGCCAGCCCCACCGGCAGTGCCAGCCCCGGAGGCCGCCCGGGCGGACCGAAGTCCAGCACCAGGGCCGGGCGTCCGCTCCCCAGCCCGCGCAGCCATGTCCGCCGGGTGGTGAGCCGGCCGTCCGGTGACACCGAGTCGTACTGGGCCAGCACCAGCCAGCGGTCCCGTACGACCTCCCCCTCCGCGGCGGTACCCGGCAGCCCCACCCTGCTCCGGACCGTCGCGGCGAGCGGCTCCGGCAGGCCCGCCAATCCGAGCCAGCCCCGGTTCAGCAGGTGCAGCAGCGCGCCCTCCTCCAGCATCCGGGCGGGCCATCCCGGACCGCAACCGGGTATCGTCCCCAGCTCCCGCACCCGCGCCGCGAGTCCCGGCGCCTGGGCGTCGACCATCCGCGCCGCGGTCTCCTCCCAGGGCGCGTACCCGGCCTGCTGCTGACCGGCCAGACCCCCGCGCAGCACGTCCTCAAGCCGTTGCTCCAGCTCGGTGACGCCCGCGCCGATCCGGACCGCCCTCCGTTCGGCCCGGCGCTTCGCCGCCTCCTCGTCCACCGGTCTGCCCGGCGCGGCAGCCGCCCGCGCGGTCTTCGCCGCCCGCTCCGCCTGCCATGCTGAGGCCCAGTCCGGAGCCTCGCCGGACTCGCCGAACCCCTCCGCCGCCCGGAGCAGCAGCAGCCCGAGCGCGTGCTTGCACGGGAACTTCCGGCTGGGGCAGGAGCACTTGTACGCGGGGCCCGTCAGGTCCACGACCGTCCGGTACGGCGTACTGCCGCTGCCCTTGCACATCCCCCACACCAAACCGGAAGCGGAATCTCCGGTCTGTGACCACGGCCCCGCCCCGCCCAGCTTGGCACCCGCCTTGCGTGAAGCGTCGTCAGGAGCCAGAGCCAGTACCTGTTCCGCCGTCCAGCGGACCCCCTGCTCAGTCATGTGTTCCACCGTAGGGACCCCCACTGACAATCGCTCTGACCTGCAACGACTGTGCAGGGAAGGGGCGTTGTCAGTGGCGTGGTGCACCGTTGTTCCAGCAGTCGGGAACGGCTGCCGAGCATTGGAGGGGGACCATGACCATGCCCGAGAACGGCAAGGGCGCCGAGGCGCTGCGGCCGCACGCCGAGGACGCCTTCGCGGACGAACTGAAAGCCCTGGCCGCCGCCGACGACCGGCCCCGCCCAACGCGTTGGAAGCTCTCCCCGTGGGCCGTCGCGACGTACCTCCTGGGCGGCAGTCTCGACGACGGCACCGTCATCACGCCCAAGTACGTCGGCCCGCGCCGCATCGTCGAGGTCGCCGTCAGCACCCTCGCCACCGACCGGGCCCTGCTCCTGCTCGGCGTCCCGGGCACCGCCAAGACCTGGGTGTCCGAACACCTGGCCGCCGCCGTCAGCGGAGACTCCACCCTGCTCGTCCAGGGCACCGCCGGCACCCCCGAGGAGGCGATCCGGTACGGCTGGAACTACGCCCGCCTCCTCTCCGACGGGCCCAGCCGCGAAGCCCTCGTGCCGAGCCCCGTCATGCGGGCCATGGCCGAGGGGGCGACCGCCCGCGTCGAGGAGCTCACCCGCATCCCGGCCGACGTCCAGGACACCCTCATCACCGTCCTGTCCGAGAAGACGCTCCCCATACCGGAGCTCGGCCAGGAGGTGCAGGCCGTGCGCGGCTTCAACCTCATCGCCACCGCCAACGACCGCGACCGCGGGGTCAACGAGCTCTCCAGCGCGCTGCGCCGCCGATTCAACACCGTCGTCCTGCCGCTGCCCGCCACCGCCGATGCCGAGGTCGACATCGTCGCCCGCCGCGTCGACCAGATGGGCCGCGCCCTCGACCTGCCGGCTGTGCCCGAAGGCCTGGAGGAGATCCGCCGCGTCGTCACCGTCTTCCGCGAACTGCGCGACGGGATCACCGGCGACGGCCGTACGAAGGTGAAGTCGCCGAGCGGCACACTGTCCACCGCCGAGGCCATCTCCGTCGTCACGGGCGGCCTCGCGCTCGCGGCCCACTTCGGCGACGGCGTCCTGCGCCCGTCCGACGTGGCCGCCGGGATCCTCGGCGCCGTCGTCCGGGACCCGGCAGCCGACCGGATCGTCTGGCAGGAGTACCTCGAAGCCGTGGTGCGCGAGCGGGACGGCTGGAAGGACTTCTACCGCGCCTGCCGGGAGGTGACGGCATGAGCGGACCGGCCGCCGGGCGGCGGGGGCCGCTGCTGCTCGGCGTACGGCACCACGGGCCGGGCTCCGCCCGCGCGGTGCGGGCCGCCCTCGACGCGGCCCGGCCGGCGGCCGTGCTGATCGAGGGCCCGCCGGAGGGGGACGCGCTGCTTCCGCTGGCCGCCGACCCCGGGATGCGGCCGCCCGTCGCCCTCCTCGCGCACGCCGCCGAAGATCCGGGCAGGGCCGCGTTCTGGCCGCTCGCCGCGTTCTCGCCGGAGTGGGTCGCCATCCGCTGGGCGCAGGAGCAGCAAGTACCGGTCCCGGTGCGGTTCATCGACCTCCCGGCCGCGCACACGCTGGCCGCGGGGACCGATCCGGACGACGCCGGCTCCGTACGGCCGGACCCTCTCGCGGTGCTGGCCGAGACCGCCGGGTACGACGACCCCGAGCGCTGGTGGGAGGACGTGGTCGAGCACCGCGGCGGCGTACGGGAGGAGACGGACCCCCTTGCCGTGTTCGAGGCGCTCGGGGAGGCCATGGGGGCCCTGCGCGAGGCGCAGGGGGACGGCGGCCAGGCCCGGGACCTGGTGCGCGAGGCGTACATGCGGCAGCGGATGCGGGCCGCCCGCCGGGAGTTCGGCGACGCGTACGCCGTGGTGTGCGGGGCCTGGCACGTGCCGGCGCTGCGCGCGAGGACCACGGCCGCCGCGGACAAAGCGCTGCTGACCGGCCTGCCCAAGACCAAGGTGGAGACCACCTGGGTCCCCTGGACCCACCGAAGGCTCGCCCGGGCCGGCGGGTACGGCGCGGGCATCGCCTCGCCCGGCTGGTACGCACACCTCTTCGCGTCCCCGGACCGGCCGGTGGAGCGGTGGCTGACCAAGGTCGCCGGACTGCTGCGGGAGGAGGACCGGCAGGTCTCCTCGGCGCACGTCATCGAGACCGTCCGGCTGGCCGCGACACTGGCCGCGGTGCGCGGGCGGCCGGTGGCCGGGCTGGCGGAGACCCTCGAAGCGGTGCGGGCCGTGATGTGCGACGGCTCCGGCATACCGCTCGCGCTCGTCGAGGACCGCCTCGTCGTCGGCGATGTGCTCGGCGAGGTCCCCGACGGAGCCCCCGTCGTACCCCTCCAGCGGGACCTGACCCGGCAGCAGCGCAGGCTGCGGCTCAAGCCCGAGGCCCAGGACCGCGAGCTGGAGCTCGACCTGCGCAAGGACACCGACGCGGCCAGGTCGCTGCTGCTGCACCGGCTGCGGCTGCTCGGCATCGACTGGGGCGCACCGACCGCCTCGCGCGGGAGCACCGGCACGTTCCGCGAGACGTGGCGGCTGCGCTGGGAGCCGGAGCTGTCGGTGCGGGTCGCCGAGGCCGGGATCTGGGGCACCACCGTGCAGGCGGCCGCCACCGCCAAGGCCGAGGCGGACGCGGCCGGCGCGCGGGAGCTCGGCGAGGTGACGGCGCTCGCGGAGCGGTGCCTGCTGGCCGGGCTGTCCGAGGCACTGCCCGCCGTACTGCGGGCCCTCGCCGACCGGGCCGCACTGGACACCGACGTGGCCCGGCTCGCCAAGGCGCTGCCGGCGCTGGCCCGTTCACTGCGGTACGGAGACGTACGGGGGACCGACGCGGCGGCGCTGGGCACGGTCGCGGGCGGGCTCGCCGAGCGGATATGCGTGGCGCTGCCGCCCGCCTGCGCGACCGGCCTGGACGCCGACGCGGCGGCCGGGCTGCGGGGCCATGTGGACGGGGTGCACGCCGCGATCGGGCTCCTCGGCCAGGACGGCCTGTGGGAGCGCTGGACGGTGGTGCTGCGGGTGCTGGCCGGCCGGGACACGGTGCCCGGGGTGATCCGCGGCCGGGCGGCCCGGCTGCTCCTGGACGACGGGCGGCTGGCGGCGGGGGAGACGGCACGCCTGATGGGGCTCGCGCTGTCCCCGGCGGCCGCCCCGGCGGACGCGGCGGGCTGGATCGAGGGCTTCGCGGGCGGCGGCTCGGGCGGCGGCACGCTGCTGGTGCACGACGACCGGCTGCTGGGCCTGATCGATGCCTGGCTCGTCTCGGTGCCGGAGGGTGCGTTCATCGACGTACTGCCGCTGCTGCGGCGGACGTTCGGCGCGTATGAGCCGGGGGTCAAGCGGAGTCTGGGCGAGCTGGTCCGCCGCGGGCAGTCGGCGAGGCCGGCACCGGGCGCAGCCCCGGAGGGCTTCGCCCCCACGCTGGACCCCGCCCGCGCGGACGCGGTCCTCCCGGTCCTCGCGCTCCTCCTGTCCACACCACCGAGCTGACCCGGGGCGGCCCGGCCCCTGGAGCTCCGCCCCGGACTCCGGCTCTGGCCCGGGCGGGGGTTTTGCCGGTGCAGGGGAGGGCTCCGCGCAGCGGATACACGGCATGGGCGGGTACGGGGGTCCCGCCCGGCCCCAGACGGATACACGCACACGGCGACGGCAGGGCCGCAGCCACGACGAAGCAGGGGGACGGACACATGACCGGCACGGGAATCCCGCAGACGCCGGGAGCCACCGCCGCGGCGGGCGCGACCGGCGAGGGCGCCGCAGCGGCGCGGCTGCGGCGCTGGCGGATGGTGCTCGGCGGCGACGGCGACGGGACCGGGTACGTGCCGGACGGCCGGGACGCCGGGATGGACGCCGCGCTCGGCGCGCTCTACGGGAGCGGCGGGGCCGGGAAGCGCGGATCCGCGGAGCGGAGCGGCGGGCTCGGCGGCTCCGCTCCGAACGTGGCCCGCTGGCTCGGCGACATCCGTACGTACTTCCCCTCCTCCGTCGTCCAGGTCATGCAGCGGGACGCCATCGAGCGGCTCGGCCTGTCCTCCCTGCTCCTGGAGCCCGAGATGCTGGAGGCCGTCGAGCCCGACGTCCACCTGGTCGGCACCCTCCTCTCCCTCAACAAGGCCATGCCGGAGACGACCCGGGAGACGGCCCGCGCCGTCGTCCGCAAGGTGGTCGGGCAACTGGAGCAGCGGCTCGCGTCCCGCACCCGGGCCACCCTCGCCGGCGCCCTCGACCGCTCCGCCCGCACCGGCCGCCCCCGGCACGCGGACATCGACTGGGACCGGACCATCCGGGCGAATCTGAAGAACTACCTGCCCGAGTACCGGACCGTGGTCCCCGAACGGCTCATCGGATACGGCCGGGCGGCGCAGTCGGTCAAGAAGGAGGTGGTCCTCTGCATCGACCAGTCCGGATCGATGGCGGCCTCCGTCGTCTACGCCTCCGTCTTCGGCGCGGTGCTCGCCTCGATGCGTTCGATCGCGACCCGGCTCGTCGTGTTCGACACCGCCGTCGTGGACCTGACGGATCAGCTCGACGATCCGGTCGACGTCCTGTTCGGCACACAACTCGGCGGCGGCACCGACATCAACCGCGCCCTCGCCTACTGCCAGTCGAAAATCACCCGCCCTGCCGACACCGTCGTGGTCCTGATCAGTGATCTCTACGAGGGCGGCATACGCAACGAGATGCTGGGCCGGGTCGCGGCTATGAAGGCGTCCGGCGTCGAGTTCGTGACCCTGCTCGCCCTGTCCGACGAGGGTGCTCCCGCCTACGACCGCGAGCACGCCGCGGCCCTCGCCGCCCTGGGCGCCCCGGCCTTCGCCTGCACCCCCGACCTGTTTCCGGAGGTGATGGCCGCGGCCCTGGAGAAGCGCCCCCTGCCCGTCCCCTGATCGGCCTGCGATCGCGTCCGCCGCACCTGGCGGATCACACGAAGTTCCAGTTCAACCGTGAGGCGATCTGTGACAGGTATCACCGCTCAGGTGTGATCTGCGATTTAGGGACCCACGTCCCACGGGGATAACCTGCGGGACGGACATGCCGCGTCCACGGTCACCGTGTGCGCCTCCCTAGTGACAGCGCCGTCACGTTGCCCTCCGCGGCACGCCCACGCAGACAACCGCGAATCACTGCGAATCTTTGAAGACAAGGGACGGACGCGCGTGGACCTGTTCGAGTACCAGGCGAGGGACCTCTTCGCCAAGCACGGTGTACCGGTGCTGGCCGGTGAAGTCATCGACACGCCTGAGGCGGCTCGCGAGGCCACCGAGCGGCTGGGCGGCAAGTCGGTCGTCAAGGCGCAGGTGAAGGTCGGCGGCCGCGGCAAGGCAGGCGGCGTCAAGCTCGCCGCCACCCCGGACGAGGCCGTCGCCCGCGCGACGGACATCCTGGGCATGGACATCAAGGGCCACACGGTCCACAAGGTGATGATCGCCGAGACTGCTCCCGAGATCCTTGAGGAGTACTACGTCTCGTACCTGCTGGACCGTACCAACCGCACCTTCCTGGCCATGGCCTCGGTCGCGGGCGGCATGGACATCGAGCAGGTCGCCGAGGAGACCCCCGAGAAGCTCGCCAAGGTCCCGGTGAACGCCAACGAGGGCGTGACCATCGAGAAGGCCCGCGAGATCGTCGCCCTGGCGCAGTTCCCGGCCGAGGTCGCGGAGAAGGTCGCCGAGGTCCTCGTGACCCTGTGGGCCACCTTCATCGCCGAGGACGCGCTCCTCGTCGAGGTCAACCCGCTCGCGAAGGTCGCCTCCGGCGAGGTCATCGCCCTCGACGGCAAGGTCTCGCTCGACGAGAACGCCGAGTTCCGCCAGCCGGGCCACGAGGAGTTCGTGGACCACGCGGCCGCGAACCCGCTTGAGGCCGCCGCCAAGGCGAAGAACCTCAACTACGTGAAGCTCGACGGCGAGGTCGGCATCATCGGCAACGGCGCGGGTCTCGTCATGAGCACCCTCGACGTGGTCGCGTACGCCGGTGAGAACCACGGCGGCGTCAAGCCCGCCAACTTCCTGGACATCGGCGGTGGCGCCTCCGCCGCCGTCATGGCCAACGGTCTCGAGATCATCCTCGGCGACCCGGACGTCAAGTCCGTCTTCGTCAACGTCTTCGGTGGCATCACCGCCTGCGACGAGGTCGCCAACGGCATCGTCCAGGCGCTTCAGCTGCTGAAGGACAAGGGCGAAGAGGTCACCAAGCCCCTCGTCGTCCGTCTCGACGGCAACAACGCCGAGCTGGGTCGCAAGATCCTCTCGGACGCCAACCACCCGCTGGTGCAGCGCGTGGACACCATGGACGGTGCGGCCGACAAGGCCGCCGAGCTCGCGGCTGCGAAGTAAGGGCAGAGGTCACAGACTCACATGGCTATCTTCCTCAACAAGGACAGCAAGGTCATCGTCCAGGGCATGACCGGTGCCACGGGCATGAAGCACACCAAGCTGATGCTGGCTGACGGCACCAACATCGTCGGCGGCGTGAACCCGCGCAAGGCCGGCACCAGCGTCGACTTCGACGGCACCGAGGTCCCGGTCTTCGGCTCGGTCGCCGAGGCGATGGAGAAGACGGGCGCCAACGTCTCCGTCCTCTTCGTCCCGCCGGCCTTCGCCAAGGCCGCCGTCGTCGAGGCCATCGACGCCGAGATCCCGCTGGCCGTCGTCATCACCGAGGGCATCGCGGTGCACGACTCCGCCGCCTTCTGGGCGTACGCGACCGCCAAGGGCAACAAGACCCGCATCATCGGCCCGAACTGCCCGGGTCTGATCACCCCCGGCCAGTCCAACGCCGGCATCATCCCGGGCGACATCACCAAGCCCGGCAAGATCGGTCTCGTGTCCAAGTCCGGCACGCTGACCTACCAGATGATGTACGAGCTCCGCGACATCGGCTTCACCTCGGCCGTCGGCATCGGTGGCGACCCGGTCATCGGCACCACGCACATCGACGCCCTGGAGGCCTTCGAGGCCGACCCGGAGACCGAGCTCATCGTCATGATCGGCGAGATCGGCGGCGACGCCGAGGAGCGTGCGGCGGACTTCATCGCGAAGAACGTCACCAAGCCGGTCGTCGGTTACGTCGCGGGCTTCACCGCCCCCGAGGGCAAGACCATGGGCCACGCCGGCGCCATCGTCTCCGGCTCCTCCGGCACCGCGCAGGCCAAGAAGGAGGCCCTGGAGGCCGCCGGCGTCAAGGTCGGCAAGACGCCGACCGAGACGGCCAAGCTCGCGCGCGAGATCCTGAACGCCGCGCAGTAACGATTGCCGCTGTACGTGTCGTACGGGCGTGCCCAGCCGGTGACCCGGTGGTTCTTGAGCTTCTCCGCGATCTTCGCGATGTCCTCAGACGCCTTCTGGAGGCGGTCGGCACGGTCCT
>NZ_JBEORW010000013.1:127089-176103 GCF_040302565.1 Streptomyces sp. NPDC097981 | reverse complement strand
CCCTCGGACTGCTCCAGGGTCTTGGCGAAGGTCTTGCTCTCGCGCCAGAAGTCGAGAACGGCGTGTTCGAGGGCGGGCAGGTCGACCTGGGCGGGGACGCGGCGGTACTGCGGGGATGTCATCGACGATACTCCGGTGGTTATGCGGATCGTTCCAGTGAAGGGACGAGAGACGGGCTCCCGCGGTACCACCCTCCTTGGCCCGGAAACAGCACACGCCGAGCCCACTTCATTCGAGATCCGATGCCGGCTCTACTCACCGGGCCCGGCCATGCCGGCGCCCCGCTTTCCTCCGGCGGCTCCGGGTGATCTTCACGCCGCGCTCGCCCCCGGGCTCGCACCATCCCCGGGTCGCTCCTGGCCGCGTACGACGCTACTCGTCCCCTCAACGCCTTTCGGTGGGTGCATTGTATGGTCAACGCACTTACCCGCGACGTTCGTTAAGACGGAATATGGCCGGAAACGTACGGACGGGCCTCCCACCTGGCCGAGGTTGCACGGCAGGCCCTTTCACCGGACGACGCCGCCCCCTGCACCTTCACCTGGGCACAGGCGGTGCAGGGGGCGTTGTCGGTACGGCCCGGGGCGCGGGCCGGGCCGTCAGGCGCCCAGTGCCGGGATGACGTCCTTGCCGTAGGCGTCGATCACGGCCTCCTTCGCGTCGTGCATGTCGTACACGGCGAACTGGTCGACGCCCAGGTCGCGCAGGGTCCGCAGCTTCTCGATGTGGGCCTCGGGCGGGCCGAGCAGGCAGAAGCGGTCCACGATCTCGTCCGGCACGAAGTCGGTGGACGGGTTCCCCGCGCGTCCGTGGTGGCTGTAGTCGTAGCCCTGGCGGGCCTTGATGTACTCGGTGAGGGCGTCCGGGACCATGCCGGAGTGCTCTCCGTAGCGGGAGACGAGGTCGGCGACGTGGTTGCCGACCATGCCGCCGAACCAGCGGCACTGGTCGCGGGCGTGGGCCAGGTCCTCGCCGACGTAGGCGGGCGCCGCGACGCAGATCTTGAGCGCGCCCGGGTCGCGGCCCGCCCGTTCGGCGGCCTCCCGGACCGATCCGACCATCCACTCGGTGAGGTAGGGGTCGGCGAGCTGGAGGATGAACCCGTCCGCCTTCTCGCCGGCCAGGGCCAGCGCCTTCGGCCCGTACGCCGCCATCCAGACGGGGAGCTTCCCGTCCCGGACCCACGGGAGCCGCAGCGGATTGCCGTCGACGTCCGCCTCGCGGCCTTCCGCCAGGTCCCGGATGACGTCGATGGCCTCGCCCAGCCGGGCCAGTGTGTTCGGTTTGCGCCCGGCGACGCGCATCGCGGAGTCGCCGCGGCCGATCCCGCACACCGTGCGGTTGCCGTACATGTCGTTGAGGGTGGCGAAGGTGGAAGCGGTGACCTCCCAGGTGCGGGTGCCGGGGTTGGTGACCATCGGGCCGATGTGCAGCTTCTGCGTGTTCGCGAGGATCTGGCTGTAGATGACGAACGGCTCCTGCCAGAGCACGGCGGAGTCGAAGGTCCAGCCGTAGCGGAAGCCGTTGCGCTCGGCGCGCTTCATGAGGCTGATGACCTGGGAGGCGGGCGGGTCGGTCTGCAGGACGAGGCCGAAGTCCATCACGGTTCCTTAGAGGTACTGGCAGGTGGAGCGGGGGATGAACACGCCGTGGCCGGGCCGGCCCGTGTACTCGCGCCGGTCGATGACGAGTTCGCCCCGGGAGAGCACGGTGTCGACGCGTCCGGTGATCCGTTTGCCCTCGTACGCCGAGTAGTCCACGTTCATGTGGTGCGTCTCGGCGGAGACGACCTGCTCGGCGTGCGGGTCGTAGAGGACGATGTCGGCGTCGGAGCCGGGCGCGATGGTGCCTTTCTGGGGGTAGAGGCCGAACATCCGGGCCGGGGCCGCGCAGGCGATGTCGATCCAGCGGCGGCGGCTGATGTGCCCGTCCAGAACGGCTTGGTGGAGGAGGTCCATCCGGTTCTCCACGCCGGGCAGCCCGTTCGGGATCTTCGAGAAGTCACCGCGGCCGAGCTCCTTCTGGCCTCGGAAGCAGAACGGGCAGTGGTCGGTGGAGACCACCTGGAGGTCGTCGGTCCGCAGCCCCCGCCACAGCGCGGCCTGGTGCTCGCGCGGCCGCAGCGGGGTGGAGCAGACGTACTTGGCGCCCTGGAAGTCGGGCTCCGCGAGGTTGTCGGTGGACAGGAACAGGTACTGCGGGCAGGTCTCCCCGAAGACCGGCAGGCCCTTGTCGCGGGCGGCGGCCAGCTCGGCCACCGCCTCCTCGGCCGACACGTGGACCACGTAGAGCGGGGAGCCGGCCACCCGGGCGAGCTGGATCGCCCGGTGCGTGGCCTCGGCTTCGAGGAGGACCTTGCGGACCTCGCCGTGGTGGCGGGGGTCGGTCTCCCCGCGGGCCAGGGCCTGTTCGACGAGCACGTCGATCGCGATGCCGTTCTCGGCGTGCATCATGATCAGCCCGCCGTTGCCGGAGGCCCGCTGCATGGCGCGCAGGATCTGCCCGTCGTCGCTGTAGAAGACCCCCGGGTAGGCCATGAACAGCTTGAAGGAGGTGACGCCCTCCCCGACCAGGTGGTCCATCTCCTTCAGGGTCCCCTCGTTGACGTCCGAGAGGATCATGTGGAAGGCGTAGTCGACGGAACACGTTCCGTCGGCCTTGTCGTACCAGGTGTCGAGCCCCTCGCGCAGGGAGCGGCCCCTGCTCTGCACGGCGAAGTCGACGATGGTGGTGGTGCCGCCCCAGGCGGCGGCGCGGGTGCCGGTCTCGAAGGTGTCCGAGGCGGCGGTCCCGCCGAAGGGGAGCTCCATGTGGGTGTGGGCATCGACCCCGCCGGGGATGACGTACTTCCCGCTCGCGTCGATCGTGCGGTCGGCGGTCCAGACCTCGGCGGCCGCCGAGCCGTGGGCCGCGAGGGCGGCGACCCGGCCGTCCTCGACCAGCACGTCGGCGTGGAGCTCGTCGGCGGCCGTGATGACGAGGCCGCCGCGGATCAGGGTGCGGATGGACATGTGCGGCGCCTCCCGGTTACACGATGCTGCGCAGGGCCCGTTCGAGGATGTCGGCGCCCTCTTCCGCCTCGGCGACGGTGAGGGAGAGCGGCGGCGCGATGCGCAGCACGCTGGTGTCGTGCCCGCCGCCCTTGCCGAGCAGCAGGCCGCCTTCGCGGGCGGCCTCCAGGACGGCGGCGGCCACGTCCGGGGCGGCCTCGTCGGTGCCGGGCTTCGTCAGCTCCAGCCCGGCCATCAGGCCCCGGCCGCGCACCTCCCGTACGGCGGGCACGGTGGCGGCGACGGCGCGCAGCCGCTCCAGGAGCAGGCCGCCGACGCGGCGGGCGTTGCCCTGGAGGTCGTGCTCCAGCAGGTACGCGAGGTTGGCGACGCCGGCCGCCATGGTGACCGGTGACCCGCCGAAGGTGGAGATGGAGTTGGTGTCGATGCAGTTCATCACCTCGGCACGGGCCACGACCCCGCCGATGGACATGCCGTTGCCGATGCCCTTGGCGAAGGTGAGGATGTCCGGCGGCCCGTTCTGGGCGTGGGCCTGCCAGCCCCAGAAGTTGTCGCCGGTACGGCCCCAGCCGGTCTGCACCTCGTCGCTGATCCAGAGGATGCCGTGCCGGTCGAGGACCTCGCGGAAGGCTCCGTACAGCCCGTCGGGCGGGGCGGTGAACCCGCCGACGCCCTGGATGGGTTCGGCGATGAGCGCTGCGACACCGCCGCGGGCCTGGCCGAGCACGTCCTCCAGGTCGGCGACGGCGGCGGCGGTGAACTCGGCGTCGGACAGGTGCGCGAAGGGGCCGCGGGTGCGGACGGCACCGTGGACGTAGTACGTCTGGAGCGGCGAGAGGCTGGTCGGGGACCAGCTGCGGTTGCCGGTGATGGAGACGGTGGAGAAGGACCGGCCGTGGTAGCTGTTGCGCATCGCCAGGATCTGGTTGGAGCGGCGGTACGCCGTCGCCAGCAGCAGGGCGGTGTCGTTGGCCTCGGTGCCGGAGGTGGTGAAGAAGACCCGGGCGTCGGGGATGCCGGAGAGGGCGGCGACGCGCTCGGCCAGCTCGATCATGGGGCGGTTGAGGTACAGGGTGGAGGAGTGGATGAGCCGGCCGGCCTGTTCGGAGACGGCCTTGGTGACTTCGGGCAGCGCGTGGGCGGTCATCGTGGTGAGGATGCCGCCGAAGAAGTCGAGGTAGCGGTTGCCGTCGGCGTCCCAGACGTGGCGGCCCTCGCCGTGCGTGAGCTCGATGGGGCGGCGGTAGTAGAGCGCGAGCCAGTCGGGCATGACGGCCTGGTGGCGGCTGTGCAGTGGGATCGGGTTGGTCACGGCTGTACGAGCCCTCCGTAGGCGTCGGGGCGGCGGTCGCGGTAGAAGGCCCACTGGTCGCGGACCTCCTTGATCAGGTCGAAGTCGAGGTCCCGGACGAGGAGTTCCTCCTCCTTGTCGCTGGCGACGTCCCCGACGAACTGGCCGCGCGGGTTGACGAAGTAGCTGGTGCCGTAGAAGTCGTTGTCGCCGTACTCCTCTTGGCCGATGCGGTTGATGGCGGCGACGAAGTACTCGTTGGCGACGGCCGCGGCCGGCTGCTCCAGCTGCCACAGGTAGGCGGACAGGCCGCGGTGGGTTGCGGAGGGGTTGTAGACGAGCTGCGCTCCGGCGAGGCCCAGGGCGCGCCAGCCCTCGGGGAAGTGGCGGTCGTAGCAGATGTAGACGCCCACGCGGCCGACGGCGGTGTCGAAGACGGGCCAGCCGAGGTTGCCCGGGCGGAAGTAGTACTTCTCCCAGAAGCCTTTGACCTGGGGGATGTGGTGTTTGCGGTACTTGCCGAGGTAACTGCCGTCGGCGTCGATGACGGCGGCGGTGTTGTAGTAGAAGCCCTCGGACTCCACCTCGAAGACCGGCACGACGATGACCATGCCGGTCTCGCGGGCGAGGGCCCGCATGCGCTGGACGGTGGGCCCGTCGGGGACGGGCTCGGCCCACCGGTAGTGCTCGGGCTCCTGGACCTGGCAGAAGTACGGGGCGTTGAACACCTCCTGGAAGCCGATGATCTGCGCACCCTCGGCGGCGGCCCGCCGGGCGTGGTCCTCGTGCTTGGCGATCATCGACTCGGTGTCTCCGGTCCAGGTGGCCTGGACGAGTGCGGCGCGGACGACTTGGGCCATGAGCTGCTCCTCGCGACGGGAACGCCGAGTTCTACGCACGTAGACGGTATGCGTAGGGAGTAGAACGTAGGCCTCGTCACACCGTGGGGCAAGACCGCCGTGCACGGTTGGAGTAGTCGATCACATTGCGGTGACAGGTGGTCGATCGCGGTCAGGAGACGGGCGGTTTCGCAACACGCAGGGCGTGCACGAGGTCACGGTGGTGCGCGACGGAGAGGGCCTCGGCGGCCCGGAGCAGCCGTGGGGTGAACCACTGCGGGTCGCGGCGGGCGAGGCGGACCGCCTCCTCCGCGGTGCGGACCTTGACGAAGGCGCCGAGCAGGGCGTCGGCCTCGTGGATCCGCCCGGCCCCGGCGAGGGCCAGGGCCGCGTCGGCGATCTCGGCGGCGGGGCGGGCCGCGCCCTGGCGCAGCAGCGCCTCGCAGTCGGCGTGCCGGCCGGCCTCGCCGAGGGCGGCGGCGGCCGCGGCGAGCCGCTCGGGCGGGAGCGAAGCCGCCTCCCACAGCAGCGTGGCCCAGTCCGCGCCGAGCCCGGCGCGGACCAGCTCGTCGGCGAGCCCGGGCAGCCGCTCGGCGGGCCAGGCGGCGGCCTCGCACAGCAGCGCATGCGCCTCCCCGCTCCGCCCCTGCGCCCGCAACGCCACCAGTGCGGCGATCACCCCCGTCACCCCGCGAACACCCGCCCCCACCGGGCCGAAGCCGCCCCCGCCGGCGGCCTGCACGTCTGCCCCCGGCGGGGCGTAGCCAGGCACCCACGGCCCCGACGGGACGAATCCGGCCCCGGCAACGGCCTGCACGTCTGCCCCCGGCGGGGCGTAGCCTCCCCCGCCGACGCCCTGCCCCTCCGCCCCTGACGGGACGAATCCGGCCCCGGCATCGGCCTGCACGTGCGGGCCCCACGGGGCGTAGGCGGCCCCAGCGGCACCCTGCCCTTCCGGCCCCGACGGGACGAATCCGGCCCCGGGGACAGCCTGCGCGTGCCCCGGAGGGGCATAGACGGCCCCGCCGACGGGCTGCGTCTGCGGTCCCGGTGGGGGGAAGCCGGGCTCTGTGGCGGGATGGGCGGGGGGATTCGGTGGGGTGAAGCGGGGCCTGCCGAGCGTCGGGGGCGCGAACCGGGCCCCGCGGGGAGCGGGGAGTTCGGCCCCGGAGCCGGTCCCGGGCCGGCCGAACCGCGCACCGCGGGGCGGAGCAGCGGCCAGGTCCGGGTGCCCGGGCGGCGGGATGAAGGCTGCGGGAGCCTCGGGGGCCGCGGCGCCCGCGTACCGGGCCCCGCCGGCCCGCCGCGCCCCGCGCAGCCACCGCCCCTCGGCCCGCCCGACGGGCGGCTCGGCCTCCCGCTGCCGCGGCACCCCGGGCAGCGGATCGCCGTCTTCCACCCCGGCTAACCCCTCGGGCGTCGGCGTCCCCGGTTCGGCCCCGCCGGGCCGAGGGCCGGCGCCGGGAGCGCCGACCCCGTCGGTCCCGGAACCCCCGGCCTGCGGGGCCGGCGGATCCGCGGATGCGGCCGTACCGGCCCACGGTGCGGTCCCGGTGGACCAGCCGTCCCCGGACCGGGTCGGTCCGGCCGGCCACGGGGACACGGGCTGCCCGGCCGTCGCCGCACCGGCCGCGGGCGCCGGCAACGCGGTCAAGCGGGCGGTCAGGTCCGCCTGGCGGGCGGCAGCCCTGGCCGCGTCGTCGCGGGTCCAGGCGAGTTCCCGGGACACCGCGTCCGCCTCGGTCCGGTCCGTCGTGGCGGCCAGCCGCGCCGTCAGCCCGCGGGCCGCCGCCTCCGAGACGGCCCGCTGGTCGGCGGCCGCCGCCAGCAGGGTCCGCAGTTCCTCCGCGCCGCCCGGCAGCCGGTCCCACGCGGTGACCGCCGCGGCCCGCAGCCGGGCCGCGTGCTGCGTCTCCCGCGCCGCGAACTCGGCGCCCCTGGCCCCCGCGAGGTCGGCCAGCAGCGACTCCAGCACGTCCCACGGCGGCATCGCGGCCCCGTCCAGGCAGGCCCGCATGCCCTCCGGATCCCGGCGCAGGAACTCCCCGTACCACCCTGCTCCCGGATCGAGTCTCTGCGTCAACCCACTCAAGTAGCCCGAGAGTTGACTGATCGCCAGCGAAGTCGCGGTCTCCATTCCCGCATTGGATCCCGCCGGTGTTACGGGAGGACTACGGGAGTCTCAAACCTTGACGGCGATCGCGGTGTGCGGACGCTTCCCGCGCCGGAACACCGCGGCCGGCAGGTCCAGTGCCCAGAACTGCCAGGTGTACTTCCGCGAGATCAGTGTGCGCACCCGCTTCAGCCCCGCCTCGTCCAGCAGCCGCGCCTCGCCCTCCAGCACGGGAGCCCCTTGCGCCACGCGTCCGCGCACATCGCAGGGGCTGAGGGTGACCCGCCCGTTGTTGCGGATCCGCTTCACCTTCCAGGAGTCGCTGCGCGTCCAGATGAAGAGCTCACCGCCGTCGGCCACCGCCCACACCGGCGTCGGGACGGGCGTGCCGTCCTTGCGGAACGTGGTGAGGCTGACGTACTTGCCCTGGTTCAGCTCGTCGAGAGTCATCCCCGGAGCCTAGACTCCCGGCCCCCGCGGGGTGCGGGCGTGGCCGGGAGCCGACCGTGGCCGACGGCGGCGCCGGGGCCCCGGAAGCCCGCGTCGCCGGGGTCCCCGGCACGGGCCCCGCCCTCCGGTACCGCGCAGGCGGCGGCGAGCAGGCCCGCCGCGAGGGCCGCGCCGAGGAGTCCGAAACCGAGTCGGTGGGATGCGTTCGAGGCTGGCACGCCTTCACGCTTGCCCGCGCCGAGCCGCTCCCACCGCCGATTGGTCCGTTCGGCCCGCCGGCCCCGCCCGAAAGAAACCGCGGCCTCGCGGGGCGCGGAAGGCGTCAGGCGGGCACGAGGGCGCAGCGGCGCAGCACGTCGTCCAGGGACAGCCCGAGCACCCCGGCGAGGGCGGCCACGGTGAAGAAGGCCGGGGTGGGCGCACGGCCGGTCTCGATCTTGCGGAGGGTTTCGGCGGACAGCCCGGCGCTCGCCGCGACCTCGACCATGCTGCGGACGCCGCGGGCCTCGCGCAGCAGTGCGCCCAGGCGCTCGCCGCGCTCGCGCTCTTCGGGGGTGAGAGGGGTGCGGACCATGACCGCATCCTACCCTCCTCCCCCCAATAACTATCCCGTTAAAGTTATACCGGTATAGTTATTGGCATGGTGGAATTGAAGACGGAACAGTCGATCAACGAGATGCGCGCCCCGGGCCGGGTCGTCGCGCACGCCCTGGCCGCCGTACGGGAGGCCGCGCGGGTCGGGGTGTCCCTGCAGGACCTGGACCGGGTCGCCCGCGAGGTACTGGCGGAGGCCGGCGCGAGCTCGCCGTTCCTCGGCTACCGGCCGCAGTTCGCGCCGGTGCCCTTCCCCGCGGTGATCTGCGCCTCGGTCAACGACGCGATCGTGCACGGCATCCCCGACGGCTACCGGCTGCGCGACGGCGACCTGGTCAGCATCGACTGCGGGGCGGAGCTCGGCGGCTGGGCCGGGGACGCGGCCGTCAGCTTCACCGTCGGCCGGCCGCGCCCCGGCGACGTGCAGCTGATCGGGACCGCCGAGGCGGCCCTCGCGGCCGGCATCGCCGCCGCGGTGCCCGGCAACCGGATCGGGGACATCGCCCACGCCATCGGCACGGTCTGCCGCGCCGCCGGATACGGCATCCCGGACGGCTTCGGCGGCCACGGCGTGGGCCGCAGCATGCACGAGGACCCGGGCGTGCCCAACGAGGGCCGGCCGGGGCGCGGCATGAAGCTGCGCCCCGGCCTGGTCCTCGCGATCGAGCCGATGCTGATCGCGGGCGGTACGGACGACTACCGGTGCGACGGGGACGGCTGGACCCTGCGGACCGTGGACGGCAGCCGCGCCGCGCACGCGGAGCACACCGTCGCGGTCACCGCCGACGGTCCGAGGATCCTCACCGCCCCCTGAGCCCTACGGCTTCCCGTGCGGGTGGACCACCATCGCCGAACCCCCGCCCCGCCGGCTCGTTTCGGCCGCGGCCAGCCAGCGCCCGTCCGGGAGCCGCTGGACCCCGGTCGCGGCGCCGATCTCCGGGTTCTGCCGGAACCTCTGGCCCAGCGCCTCCAGTTCGGTGCGCAGCGGGCTGTTCCACAGGGCCGGTTCCAGCTCGGTGGTGGTCTGGTTGCGCTGGCTGGCCCGCGGCGCCGCGATCGCGTCGACCAGCGGCAGCCCCCGGTCCAGGTGTCCGATCAGGGTCTGCAGGACGGTGGTGATGATGGTGGCGCCGCCCGGGGAGCCCACCGCGAGCACCGGCCGGCCGTCGTCCAGCACGATGGTCGGGGACATGGACGAGCGCGGCCGCTTGCCGGGGCCGGGCAGGTTCGGGTCCGGGACCCCGGGGGCCGCCGGGGCGAAGGAGAAGTCGGTCAGCTCGTTGTTGAGGAGGAAGCCGCGGCCCGGGACGGTGATCGCACTGCCGCCGGTGGACTCGATGGTCAGCGTGTACGAGACGACGTTGCCCCAGCGGTCGGCGACCGTCAGGTGCGTGGTGTTCTCCCCCTCGTACGTGGTCGGGGCGGCCCGGCCCGAGCCTGCGCAGGCGGCCGGGTGGCGCGGGTCGCCGGGGGCCAGCGGGCTGGTCAGCGTCCGGTCCGGGGCGATCAGGCAGCCGCGCGAGTCGGCGAACCTCTGCGAGAGCAGTTCCTTCGTGGGCACGTTCTCGGCGGCCGGGTCGCCGACCCAGCGGCCGCGGTCGGCGAAGGAGATCCGCGAAGCCTCGATGAACCGGTGCAGGTACTGGGTCTCGGTCAGCTTCGAGAGGTCGGTGCGCTCCAGGATGTTGAGCGCCTCGCCCACGGTGGTGCCGCCCGAGGAGGAGGGCGCCATGCTGTACACGTCGAGGCCCCGGTAGCTCACCTGGGTCGGGGCCTGGCGCTTGGTCGCGTACGCGCTCAGGTCGCCGGCGGTCAGGTCGCCGGAGCGGACGTTCCGGGTGGCGGCCGGGTCCACGGGGGGCTTGCGGACGGCCCGGACGATGTCCTCGGCGATCGGGCCCCGGTAGAGCGCGCCGGTGCCCTTGCGGGCCAGTTCCGCGTACGTGGCGGCCAGGTCGGGGTTCTTGAAGGTGGACCCGACCACCGGCAGGGCGCCGCCGGGCAGGAAGAGCTTCCTGGTGTCGGGGAAGTCCTTGAAGCGGTCCTGGTTGAGCTCCGTCTGGGCCCGGAAGGTCGCGTCGACGGTGAACCCGTCGCGGGCCAGCTTCTCGGCGGGCTTCAGGAGCCGGCCGAGCGGGCGGGTGCCCCAGGCGTCGAGGGCGCTCTTCCAGGTGGCCGGGGTGCCGGGGACGCCGACGGAGCGGCCGCTGGTCTGGCCCTGCTCGAACGGGATGGGGACCCCGTTCTCCTGGAAGAGGCCGGCGGTGGCCGTGGCGGGCGCGGTCTCGCGGCCGTCGATGGTCTGCACCCGGCGGGACTTGGCGTCGTAGTATACGAGGTAGCCGCCTCCGCCGATACCGGCGGAGTACGGCTCGGTCACCCCGAGCGCGGCCGCCGTCGCGACGGCGGCGTCCACGGCGTTGCCGCCGGAGCGGAGGACCTCGATGCCGGCGGCGGAGGCATCGGCGTCGACACTGGCGACGGCCCCGCCGTACCCGACGGCGGCGGGCACCTTGGCGGGAGCGGCGCCCTGCGCCTGCGACGGCGGGGCCGCGGCGCCGGTGGACACCAGCGCTCCGGCGAGGGCGGCGA
The DNA here is from genome assembly GCF_040302565.1 of Streptomyces sp. NPDC097981. Lineage (NCBI taxonomy): Bacteria > Bacillati > Actinomycetota > Actinomycetes > Kitasatosporales > Streptomycetaceae > Streptomyces > Streptomyces sp. NPDC097981. The sequence continues at coordinate 165,213 of NZ_JBEORW010000013.1, read as the reverse complement.
GCGCTAACTGACGTGTGGCGGAACGACGCATGCGAACCTCCAGTCGACGGCCTGTCGGACCCCACCGGACAGGCGTGAACTCGGCACTTTAACTTCACCACACCCCCCGCGTCAGGACGACCGCGTGCGGGCTAGCATCCGGCGCATGAACGATGACGTGCGCAACATCGTGCTCGGGGTGGTGGCCACCGCCATCAGCGGCGGCTTCGGCTGGTTCACCCGTACCTACCTGTGGCGCCGTGCGCTGCGCCGCAAGCAGGCCTTCTTCGGTCTGCCCACCGGTTCGGACTGCCTGTTCGTGGTCAACCGGCAGATGGGCGGCACCGAGGGGTCGGTGCACCGCAACGACGCCTTCGCGCTGCTGGAGATATCCGCCCTGATCAAGGACTGCGGGGCGAACCTGCAGATCGTCTCCCACGATGCGGTCCGTCAGGGCTTCGGCGAGCGTGCCGAGTTCTGTGTGGGCGGGCCCGTGTCCAATGCGCGGACGGCGGCCCATCTGGGCTCCATGCTGCCGGGCGTCCGGGTCGACCTCTCGACCGAGCCGGGTCCGGACCGCGGGGCGATCAAGGTCGGCGGTGAGACGTACCGCTGGCAGAAGGGCCAGGTCGACCACGTGCTACTGGCCCGGCTGACGACCGGGGCGGGCAGCCGGCCGGTGTTCCTGGTCTCCGGGCAGACCGCGATCAGCAACCAGGCGGGTGCCCGGTTCCTGGCGCGCCATCACAAGGACCTGGCGCGCCGCTACGGCGGGGACTCGTTCTGCGTGGTGCTGAAGGTCAACAACTCCGACGCCTACGGCCCGGACGTGGTCGACCTGCTGGCGGACGTCACCCGGCAGGCCCGGACACCCGTAGCGGAAGCCGCGTGATCCCGTTGATGAAGTTCGACACCAGCCGGCGCGGCGGGCCCGCGAGTTCGGGGGCGGGCATGGACGTACGCCACTCCTCGTGGAGGACGCGCAGCTGGAGCCGGGCGAAGTGGGCGCCGAGGCAGACGTGCGGGCCGTCCCCGAAGGAGACGTGCGCGTTGGGCGTCCGGCCGAGGTCGAGGCGCCCGGGGTCGGTGAAGACGCGCTCGTCGTGATTGGCGGAGGCGTGAAAGACCACCACCTTGTCCCCGGCGCTGATCGGCTGCCCGGCCAGGACGGTGTCAACGGCTGCGGTGCGGCGGAAGCTGAGCACCGGCGGGTGGACGCGCAGCAGTTCGTCCACCGCGGTGTGCACCGGGACCCGGCCGTCGGCGAGCATCCGGTACGCGCCCGGGTCGCGGGCCAGGGCCAGCAGGCCGCCGGGGGCGGCGCTGCGCACGGTGTCGTTGCCCGCGACGGTGAGCAGGAAGAAGAACATCTCCAGCTCGGCCGGGTCCAGTCCGGCGCCGGCGAGTGCGGTCATCACGTCGTCGCCGGGGTGCGCCCGCTTGTGGGCGGCCAGTTCCCGGGCGTACGAGAACATCTCGCCCAGCAGCGCCGGGGAGCGCGGGTTGAGGGGCTTGCCGTCGGGGCCGAGCAGGGGCGCGGGCGCGTCCTCGGGGTCCTGGTAGCCGATGATCCGTACGGTCCACTCCAGCAGCAGGCCCCGGTCGGACGCCGGAACGCCCAGCAGGTCGGTCAGGTTGAGCAGCGCGTACTCGTCGGTGACGGCGGCGACCAGGTCGGCGGCGCCGTCCTCGGCCTTCGCCCGGGCGCCGGCGAGCAGGGTCCGGGCCCGCTCGCGCACCCGGCCGGCGAAGGCGTCGACGCGGGCGGGGGTGAAGGCGCGGGAGACCAGCCGGCGCAGCCGCCCGTGGTCGCCCGCGGTCTTCGCCGGGTCCTGGTTGAGCATGGTGCGCCGCAGGAACGGCAGGTCGGCCGGGTCGGGGTCGCGGATCTGGGTGGCGCCCACCCATGAGGAGTACGTGGCGTGGTCGCGCAGCACGCGGACCACGTCGGCGTGCCGGGTGACCGCCCAGAAGCCGGGGCCCGCGGGCCAGCCCTGGATCTCCGGTTCCTCCTGCCAGGCCACCGGTTGCCGGTCGCGCAGCAGCCGGTAGGCCTCGTGGGGGATGCCGGCGGCGTAGATCCGGGGGTCGAAGACGTCCACGGGACCACCGTGGCGGGTGGGGCGCCGCAGCACAAGGGTGCGGTCAGCGGACGGAGACCGGGCACTTCTGCGCGGGAACACTGTCCCCCTTGCCGACGAGGACCACCTTGGCGTCCTCGTCGCGGGGTTCGGCGTGCACGGCGGTGCACACGAGCTGGCTGCGGGCGGTCTCGCCGAGCGTCGACACCGGGAAGGGCAGCCGGACGGTGAGGAGGCCGGCCTGCCGCTCGGTGTCGCCCACCGCGATGTCCGTCGCGGGCAGATCGGTGCCGAGCGAGGCGGCGGCCTCCTTGTTGTTCGGCCCCTTCATGAGCATCATCAGCACGAGCCCGGCCGGGATCTTGTAGGTGCCGGACGTGCCGGAGCCGGAGCCGGGGTCCGCCCCTTCGAACGGACCGGTCCGCAGGACCGGGGTCAGCACGCCGTTGCGGTCGCGGAAGTAGAGCAGCATGGTGCCGCCGTAGGCGGTGATCCGGCCGGGGTCCCCGACCTCGAACACGTCGGTGCCGGTGATGCCGGTGGCGTTCGTGCACCCGGCGAGCAGGAGGCCCGCCAGCGCGGCCGCCGACCCGCGGGTCGCGCGGCGGCGCCACCGCCGCCGTTGCGTGGCGGTCATGCGGCGGCCTCCAGGGGCATCTCGACGGTGAAGAGCGCGCCGCCGCCGGTCCGGTTGTCCGCCCGGACGGCGCCGCCGTGCAGCCGTACGTTCTCCAGGGTGATGGCGAGGCCGAGGCCGCTGCCCGCGGAGCGGGTACGGGCCGCGTCGGCCTTGTAGAAGCGGTCGAAGATGTGCGGGAGCACCTCGGGGTCGATGCCGGGGCCGTCGTCGGCGACCTCGACCACGAGCAGGTCGCCGTCGGCCCGCCGCTCGCCGCGGGCGCTCACCCGCACCGACCCGCCGCCGTGCCGCAGGGCGTTGCCGACCAGGTTGGCGAGGACGACGTCGAAGCGGCGCGGGTCGAGCCGGGCCCGCAGCCCGGAGGGCAGTTCGGTGGCGACCCGGTCCTGCCAGTGCCGGCGCTCCAGGGTCTTGCCGACGAACTCGGCGACATCGACCTCGTCGACGTGGAGTTCGGCGGCGCGGGCGTCGAAGCGGGAGATCTCCATCAGGTCCTCGACGAGCGTGGCGAGCTTGCCGGTCTCGGCGGTGATCAGGCGCAGGGCGGCGGCGGTGTCGGCGTCGAGGTGGACGGCCTCCTCGTCGAGCACCTCGGTGACGGCGAGCATGCCGGCGAGCGGCGTGCGCAGTTCGTGGGAGACGTCGGCGGCGAAGCGGCGGGCGCGGGCCCCGGCCCGGCGCAGTTCCTCGACGGAGTCCTCCAGCGCCGAGGCGGTCTCGTTGAAGGTGCGGGCGAGGTCGGCGAGTTCGTCGGAGCCCTTGACCTCGATCCGGGTGTCCAGCTTGCCGCGGCCGAGGCTGCGCGCGGCGTGGCGCAGCCGGCGGACGGGCTTGAGCACGCTGCGGGCGGCGAGCAGGGCGGGGATCACGGCGATGCCGAGGGCCGGGAGGGCGCCGTCGCGGGCGGCGACCACCATGGCCTCGACGGTCGTCCGCTCGGCGGTCAGGGGCATGACGCCGTAGAAGACGACGCCGCTCGGCTGGGTCCGGGAGTTGTGTTTGAAGGTGGCCGGCATGGCGAACGTCAGGTAGACGTCCTTGCCCTTGCGGACCCGCTGGGCGGCGCCGTTGGCATGGCTGCGTGCCTTGGCGCGCAGTTCGTCGGTGATGACCGTGGAGGTCGGGGAGGCGGCCGAGGAGACCCTGATGTCCCCGTATTCGGCGTAGACCATCCACGGGTGCGGCTGGCTGCGGCGGGCGAGGTCGCCGCAGATGAACTTGAGGTCCTCGGCCGGCGGCGGCAGCGGCAGGGCCGCCTGGCCGACCAGGTTGCGCATGGTGGAGACGGCCGTGTCCTGGCTCTGCTTGAGGATCGCGGTACGGGCCTCGCGGTAGGTCAGCGCCGCCGTGGTCACCGCGCTGATCGCGGCGACGAGCAGGAAGGCCGCGATCAGCCGGGTGCGCAGCCCGAGCGGTGCGATGCGCCTCACAGCGGGCCGAAGCGGTAGCCGAAGCCGCGCACGGTCTGGATGTAGCGGGGGCTGCCGTCGGGATCCTCGACCTTGGTGCGCAGGCGGCGTACGCACGCGTCCACGAGCCGGGCGTCGGCGTGGTAGCTGTGCTCCCACACGTACTCGAGCAGCTGCTGGCGGGAGAAGACCTGCTCGGGCGAGGCCGACAGGTGCAGCAGGAGCTTGATCTCGCTGGGGGCGAGGGGGACGCGCTCGCCGTTCTTGGCGACGGTGAGCCCTGCGCGGTCGATCGCGAGCCCGCCGTGGAACTCGATCCCGGGGCGGCTGCCCGCCGGGGCGCCGAGGCGGCGCAGCACGGCCTTGATGCGGGCCTCGATGACCTCGGTGCGGGCGGGCTTGACGATGTAGTCGTCGGCGCCGGCTTCGAGGCCGACGACCATGTCGAAGTCGTCGCCGCGGGCGGTGAGCATGATGATCGGGACCTGGCTGGTCTCGCGGATGCGGCGGCAGACCTGCACGCCGTTCATCCCGGGCAGCATGAGGTCGAGCAGCACGAGCTCCGGGAGGAAGCTCCCCATCAGCGCGAGGCCCGTCTCACCGGTCTCGGCGGCGCTCACCTCGTGTCCGCGGCGGCGCAGGCCGAGGCCCACCCCCTCCCGGACGGAGGGGTCGTCCTCGATCAGCAGTACGCGTGGCATCGGTCGGTGTCCCAGGGTCGGGGGGCGGTGCTCCGCTAGCGGCCCGTCTTGCGCCGCAGGGAGTCCCGCAGGTCGGTGATCTCGGTCAGGCGCAGCGGCCTGGCGAGAAGGACGACGACGAGGATGATCACGGCGGTTCCCGCCCCGACCGCGGCGAAGTCGCCGAGGCCTGCGGCGGCACGGGCGGACGCGTACCCGGCGCCGGCCGCGGGCACGGCGGCGGCCAGCAGCCGCAGGTGGGTGCCGAGCGCGGTGGCGGTGGGGGCGGCGCCGCGGGCCGGACGCGGGCCGAGGCGCCGGGCGAGGGTGTACGCGGTGACCGCGAGGCCCGCGGACAGTGCGACGGAGTATGCGCCTGCCATGCCGGTGACGGCCCAGCGCGGCGGCAGCAACAGGTAGGCGGCGGCCGAGAGCACGGCGTTCAGGCCGGCGATGACCAGGTTGAGGCAGAACGGGGTGCGGGTGTCGGAGAGGGCGTAGAAGCCGCGCGAGAGGACGTACTGGGCGGAGAAGGCGATCAGGCCGGGTGCGAAGGCGGCGAGCATGCCCGCCATGACGTCGATGTCGGCGGAGCCGGTGCGCCCGTAGCCGAATACGCTGCCCATCACCCAGGGGGCGAGAGCCGCGAAGAGGGCGGCGGCCGGGACGATCAGGGCGGCGCTGGAGCGCAGCGCGTACGACACGTCGCGGCGGACCGCGCCGAGGTCGCCGTCGGCGGCGGCCGTGCTCATCCGGGGCATCAGGGCGGTCACGAGGGAGACGGTGATGATGCCCTGGGGGACGATCCACAGCTGGTAGGCGTTGCTGTAGGCGGTGTACCCGGCGCCGCCGGCGAGTCCGGCCTCCACGGCCTGCCGCCCGGCGGTGGTGGACAGCCGGGTCACGACCCAGTAGCCGATCTGGTTGGTGAAGACGAGCAGGACCGTCCATCCCGCGTTGCGCAGCGGCCGGGCCAGGCCCTGGCCGCGCCAGTCGAAGCGGGGGCGCCAGCGGAAGCGGGCGGCGCGCAGCGACGGGACGAGGGCCAGGGCCTGGACGACGATGCCGGCGGTGGTGCCGAGGCCGAGGTAGCGGGTCTCGGCGGCGGTCAGCCCGTCGCCGCCGTGGGCGAGGAACAGGAACAGCCCGAAGACGCCGATGATGACGAGGTTGTTGAGGACCGGGGTCCACATCATGGCGCCGAACCGGCCGCGGGAGTTCAGCACCTGGCCGAGCAGGGTGAACAGCCCGTAGAAGAGGATCTGCGGCAGGCAGTAGCGGGCCAGCGCGACGGTGGTGCTCGCCTGTGCGCCGCTGTAGGGGGTGTACGCGGCCACGATCAGCGGGGCGGCCAGCACGGCGGCGGCGGTGAGCACCAGGAGGGCCGCCGTGCAGGCGGTCAGCAGCCGGTCGGTGTAGGCGGCCCCGCCGTCCTCGTGCTCCTTGGCGGCCCGGACCAGCTCCGGCACGAAGACGGCGTTGAGGGCGCCGCCGATGAGCAGCATATAGAGGATGTTCGGGACGGTGTTGGAGACGGCGTACGTGTCGCCGAGCAGTCCGGTGCCGAGTGCGGCGACGACGACGGCGGAGCGGACGAACCCGGTGGCGCGGGAGACGATCGAGCCGGCCGCCATGAGCGCGCCGCTGCGCACCACCGAGGTCCTCCCCGGTGCCGGACGGGCCGCGGCGGCGGACGGTCCGGCCGCCGCTCCGGTGTCGGTGGTGGTCACCGGCGGGCCAGGTAGGCCTGGAAGGCCTTGTGCAGCGCCGTGTTGGCGTATCCGTCCATCGGGGTCTCCCACTCGCCGAGCGTCTCGACGACCTGCCCGCCGGTGCCGAGCTTCCAGCGCAGCAGCCCGAAAGAACGTTCGTCGGGGTCAAGGGTGGAGGGTACCCCCCGCATGTCGTATTCGTCCGCTCCGAGGTCGTGGGCGTCGCACATCATGCGCCACTGCAGGGCGTTGCTGGGGCGGACGTCGCGGCGGTGGTCGGCGGAGGCTCCGGTCTGGTACCAGACCCGGTTCCCAGCCACGATCATGGTGTGCGCGGCGAGGATCTCACCTTGGTGGATGCCCAGGTAGAGGCGCATCCGGCCGGGCGCCTCGGCGTTGAGGACCTCGTACTGCTGCTGGTAGTACGCGAGCGAGCGGCCGAGCCGGAATCCGTCGCGCTCCTCGGTGATGCGCAGCAGCCGGTAGAACTCGGGCAGGTCGGCGGCGGTGCCGAGGACCGTCTCCACGCCGGCCTTGGCGGCCTTGCGCACATTGCGCCGCCACTCCTGGTTGAGGCCGGACCACAGCTGGTCGCGGGAGCGGCCGGCGAGCGGTACGCGGAAGACGTGGCGGGGCTGTGCGTCGCCGTCGTCCTCGCCTCCGCAGCGCTTCCAGCCGCGGGTGCGCAGCCGGTCGGCGAGGGCGGCGCCGACCGGGTCGACCTCGGTGGCGAGCACGTCGGAGAGCTGCCGGCCGGGTCCGGTGGCGGCCTTGACGGCGGCGGCGTCCCAGCGGCGGTAGGCGGGCGTGGGGCCGATACGGGCGGCGAAGGCGCCGGCCGCGCGCAGGTGGCGCTTGAGGGGGTCCAGCCACCGGTCGATGCGGGGGTCGGACCAGTCGGCGACGGGGCCTTCGGGGAGGTAGGCGAAGTATTTGCGGGTGCCGGGGAACTGGCGGTAGAGCACCAGCCCCGCACCGGCCATTTTCCCGTCCGGACAGTGCCATCCGACCCATTCCGGGCGCCAGAGGTCCTTTACGGCGGCCCAGGACGGGTACTGGAGAAAGCTTGCATTCCGGTTAGCGGAAAGGAAGGCCTGGTATTCGGGGACGGACAGCGCACGCACACTCAGCTCCTGGTCCGGTGACTGGTGTCGCTGAGCGGGGGTCACGAGCAGTGCACACACGGCGGATCGGCCTTCCTGTACGTCCGGGGAAGCGGAATGCACAGGACTTTCACAGGTGTCCGTGACAGGACCGAGCGGCGATTGTGACCGGACGATGACCGTTTCGCTGCGGTCGACGTCACAACCGGATGCCGGATCTTTTCGGCGGATTGTGCAACCTACAGTCGTGCCGTTCGCATCTCCTTTTGCGGACGATCATTACTTGGAGGGGTTTCGTTGAGCCGCACACGCCGTATCACACGCAGTCGCCACGCCATGCTGGCCGGGACCGCACTCATGGCCGCCGCTCTGACCGCCTGTGGGGGCGGCTCGGGCGGGAGCGGGGACGGCAAGGCGGAGCCGAAGAAGAAGTCGGACATGGCGATAACCGTGAACCTCACGGGCGATCAGGCCAAGCCCGGCGAGCCGGTGAAGGTGTCCCTCGCCGAGGGGAAGCTGTCCTTGGTGAAGGTGTCCGACGGCAAGGGCGGCGAACTGCCCGGCAAGATAGCCGACGACGGCAGGACGTGGGCCTCCGAGCGCAATGCCTCCCCGGGCACGGACTACAAGGTCGAGGCGCAGAACACCGACAGCCAGAGCGCGAGCGCCCAGTTCAAGACGGCTGCCGCGGACAAGGTGAACAAGGTCACGATCAACCCGGGCAAGGGTTCCACGGTGGGCGTCGCCCAGCCGGTGTCGATCGTCTTCGACAACCCGGTGAAGAACAAGGCCGACGTCGAGAAGCACCTGAAGGTCACCACCTCGAACAACACCGAGGGTTCCTGGGGCTGGTTCAAGGACTACACCGGCAACGACCGGGTGGACTGGCGGCCGAAGGATTACTGGAAGTCCGGCACCGACGTCAAGGTCGAGATGAACCTCAACGGGGTGGACTCGGGCCAGGGCGGCGGGATGTTCGTCAAGGACTACAGCACCGATTTCAAGATCGGCAAGGACCGCCGGCTGCAGGTCGACCTCGACGCCAAGAAGATGACGGTGACCGAGGACGGCCAGGCCGTGAAGACGATCCCCGTCTCGGCGGGCACGCCCGGCGGCAAGAAGGCCTCCTGGTCCGGGAAGATGGTGCTGATGACCAAGGAGGGCACCATCCGGATGGACTCCCAGACGGTGGGCCTGGGCGACTCCTACGACAAGATGGTCGACTACTCGATGCGGTTGACCTGGTCGGGCATGTACATCCACGCGGCGCCCTGGAACGAAGCCAACTTCGGCCGGGCCAACGCCAGTTCCGGCTGCGTGGGGATGAGCGACGCCAACGCGAAGGCGCTCTTCGCCATGGCCCAGGTCGGCGACGTGGTCGAGGTGACCGGCGACGGCTCCAAGGGCAAGGCCGACATCGGCAACGGCTACGGCGAGTGGAACCTGTCCTGGGACGAGTGGAAGGCCAAGAGCGCGCTGAGCGGCGCCCCGCAGAACGGCTGATCCGCGCAAGGGCCACCGGCTCGCCCTCGTGACCGACACCGTCGATCCCCTCTGCATCGAGCACAACCCCAACCGGCGCGCAGCTGACCTTCTCCTCGCCGCGCACCGGTCCCTCGTACGTCCCGGTACCTCTGCGCGAGCAGTGATCTGCGACTGCTGCCGGACGGGGCGGCTCTTCGGAGCCGCGGTCGACCGCCCGGCAGCACCGCTTCGGTTCGGCCTCGGTGGCCGCCTGCCGCATGGCCTCCAGCCCCTCGTTGATCATCTGCGGGTCCGGGGCGGAGGCGGATCGACGGCAGTGCGCCGCCCTGCCCACCTGTCGAAACGCCGAGGTCAGCGCAAACTATCCAGCCGCGGAAGAGCGCCTCGCCTCGACACGCCTAAAGACCACATAAAGCCCTCGCGCTGATGAACCATCCCGGCAACCCGGCCTCCGGGGCCCCACCGGGGCGGGTGCGGAGGTCAGCCCTCCGAGGCTTCGGCGTAGGCCTGGGAGAGTTCCGGGGATCCGGTCATCGCCCAGGAGATCCCCGACTCCACCACGTTCAGCTCGCGGCCCGAGGCCAGGCGGATCATCGGCTGGCCGTTGGGCCAGACCTGCCAGGCGGCGCCCAGCTTCGTCCGGACGATCACGGTTCCGAGGTAGAAGCCCGCGTCGTTGCCGAGCCACGGCACGACGTCGGGGTCCCGGCGCCAGCGGGGCATCAGCTGGTCGAGCGCCTCCAACGAGGCCGGGGTCCCGTCGAGTTCCAGGCCGGCCGCCCGCGCTTGGACGCGCAGCACCTCGCATTCCGAGAACAACTCGTTGACGCTCCCGGGGTCGTCCGCGAGGGCGGCGGCGAGTCCCGCACCCCGTTCCATTTCGTGCCTGTTCAGCCAGTTGTCCAGGAAGGGGATGTTCATACCGCCCAGCGTGGCACCAGGATCCCGCGCTGGCCACAGGGCGCGCGGGATCCGTCCCCGGCCCCGCTACGCGTCCAGCGCCAGGTCCACGACCACCGGAGCGTGGTCCGAGGCGCCCTTGCCCTTGCGCTCCTCGCGGTCGACGTAGGCGTCGGTGACGGCCTTGGCGAAGGGCTCGTTCCCGTAGACCAGGTCGATGCGCATACCCCGGTTCTTGGGGAAGGCGAGCTGGCGGTAGTCCCAGTACGTGTACGGCCGGTCGTACTTGAGGGGGCGCGGCACGACGTCGCCGAGGCCCGCGGCACGCAGTGCCTCCAGGGCGGTGCGCTCGGCGGGGGTGACGTGGGTCAGGCCCTCGAAGACCGCCGGGTCGTAGACGTCCTCGTCGGTGGGGGCCACGTTGAAGTCGCCGAGCACGGCGAACGGGCGCGGGCCGGCCGCGTCTTCGGCGACGGCGGCGGTCAGCGAGCGGAACCAGTCCAGCTTGTACCCGTAGTGGTCGTGCTCGACCTCGCGGCCGTTCGGCACGTACACCGACCACAGGCGCACCCCGCCGCAGGTGGCGGAAATCGCCCGGGGCTCCTGGACACCCTCGTAGTCGGGGCCGCCCGGCAGGCCCGTGACCACGTCCTCCAGGCCGACCCTGGAGATCAGGGCCACGCCGTTCCACCTGCCGGTGGCGTTGACGGCCGACTCGTAACCCAGCTCGCGCAGCTCGGCGTGCGGGAACTGCTCCGCGGAGCACTTGGTCTCCTGGATGCACACGACATCGGTGCCGGAGCTCTCCAGCCAGGCCAGCAGGCGGGGCAGCCGGGCGGTGATCGAGTTGACGTTGAACGTGGCAATACGCATGTCCACCAACCTACCGCCCGGCACCGACAGTCACAGTTCGGCGGCGTCCCCGGCGGCGAGCCGCCCGTGGTCGGTGCCGCCCAGGGCGTCCAGCGCGTGGTCGTAGATCGGCCGGGCGATGTCGGAGAGGTAGGCGTCGTGGATGTCGATGGCCCGGCGCGGCTTGACCTCGCGCAGGTAGTCGATCACCTCGGCGACCTTGTTCCAGGGGGCGTGCACCGGGAGCATCAGCGTGTCCACGGGCACCTCGGGCACGGTCAGCGCGTCACCCGGGTGGAAGAGCGAGCCCTCCACGAGGTAGCCGACATTGGTGACCCGCGGAATGTCCGGGTGGACCACGGCGTGCAGCTCGCCGTGCACCTGGACCTCGAATCCGGCGGCGCTGAAGGCGTCCCCGTGGCCGACGGTGTGCACCCGGCCCGGATAGGCCGGGGCCAGCCGCTGCGCGACGCTGCGCAGCGTCCAGAGCGCGGCCTCCGGATTCGCGTCGAGGGCGGCCCGCAGCCGGCCCTCGTCGAAGTGGTCGGGGTGCTCGTGCGTGACGAGCAGGGCGTCCGCCCCGAGCCCCGCGTCGGGCTCGCTGAAGGCGCCCGGGTCGATGACGAGCACACGCCCGTCCTTCTCCAGTTGGACACAGGAGTGCAGCCGCTTGGTGAGCTTCATGATCCCAGGCTAGCCGCGGCCCGGGGCGGTCCGGCACCGCGCGGGCGGGGCCGGCTACGGGATCGCCGTGGACACCACGTAGACCCTGGGCTTGGCCGGGTCGGTGAGGTCGACCGTGACGTCCCGGGTGGGGCGGGGGTTCGGCTGCTCCAGGGTGGTGCCGTACCAGGTGTTGTGCGGGCCCCAGCTCCAGCCCGCGACCGCGGCGTCGTGCGCCCCGATGGAGACCTCGGGGGTCAGCTCGGCCCGGCTGGTGCCGATCTCGGCGAGGAAGGCGTCGAAGTCGGCGGGGGTGACGGCGAACTGGACGTACAGCCGGCTGGTGCGCCAGTTGTTGGTCTCCAGGAACCCGACCCGCCAGGCCTTCGGCGGGATCGGCACCTCGTAGATGCTGCGCTGCACCTTGGAGGGCCAGCCGGGACGCACCTTGGTCGCACCGACCTTGGCGGCCTTGTCGCGGCCGCTCTCGCGGCTCTGCTGCGCGGATACGGCGAGGTAGCCCGCGGGGACGCCGACCAGCAGCAGGATGATGATCGCCGTGATCCAGCGGCGCCGGACGACGTGCCGGCGGTCCTCCGCCGGGAGCGGAGTGCCGCCTTCGTCGGGGGCGGGCGCCTGGCGGGGTACGGAGGGCGGCGTCACTGCGTGCCCCCGTCCTGGGCGTCCGCCGCCTTGGGATCCGCGGCGGCCGCGGCGTCGCGCCGGCCCAGCTGCTGCGCGTAGCGCTCGTACCGTTCGTACCGCTCGACGCGTCGGCGCGTGGCGCGCCGGAAGCGGCGGGCGACGAGCCGGGCCAGGTCTGCGGCCCCGACCATGCCGGCCTCGGGGCCGAGCTGGGCCTTGGCGATACGGGCCTCGGGCCGGTAGCCGCGGCCGGTGAGGTGGCGTCGGAAGGCGTCCCGGGCGGGGCCGATCAGCAGGTCGTCGGCGGCGCTGACGCCGCCGCCGATGACGAAGCAGGAGGGGTCGAGGGCGGCGGCGAGGTTGGCGATGCCGACGCCGAGCCACTGGCCGATGTCCTGGAGGAGCTCGACGCACATGGCGTCGCCCTCGCGGGCCAGCTCGGTGATGAGCGGCCCGGTGATCTCCGAGACGTTGCCGCCGACCCTGGCGATGATGTTGTACGCGACCGGGGAGTCGGCCGCGGCCAGCTCGCGGGCCTCGCGGACCAGGGCGTTGCCGGAGCTGTACTGCTCCCAGCAGCCGCGGTTGCCGCACGGGCAGCGGTGGCCGCCCGGTACGACCTGCATGTGGCCGAACTCGCCGGCGACCCCGAAGCGGCCGCGCTTGACCTGGCCGCCTTCGAGGATCGCGCCGCCGATGCCGGTGCCGAGCGTGATCATGACGAGGTGGTCCTCGCCGCGGCCGGCGCCGAAGCGCCACTCCGCCCAGGCCGCAGTGTTGGCGTCGTTGTCCACCATGACCGGGACCGCGAGCCGGGACTGCAGCGCGTCGCGCAGCGGCTCGTCGCGCCAGGCCAGGTGGGGTGCGAACAGGACGCGGGAGCGGTCGGCGTCGACCCAGCCGGCCGCGCCGATGCCCACGGCGTGGACGTCGTGCCGGTCGGACAGGTCGAGCACGAGCTCGACGATGGTGTCCTCGACGACCTTGGGGCTCTTGGACTTGTCGGGGGTCTCGGTGCGGATCTTCTCCAGGATGACCCCGTCGGCGTCGACGACGCCGGCCATCACCTTGGTGCCGCCGATGTCGATGCCGACGGTCGGGACGCGCGGGGCGGTCAGGTGCGACCGGCGCTCACGGGTCCCGATGGTCCGCAGGACGGTGCCCCGCGCCGACCCCCGGTGGGTGAGCGTGAAGTCCCGGTACGTGCTCATCGAGTCGTGTCGTCCCTCAGGGTGCGGTGGTGCCGGACGCCGGATCGGCTGCTCCGGACGGGTGGTCCGGTCCTGATTCTGCCACCCGCTCCAGTTCGTGGCTCAGTTCGTCCAGCTCGGAGCCGCCCGCCATCTGCCGGGTGAGCTCGTCCAGGGTGATCGAGTCTCGGGTGTGGCTGCCGGCCATGGTGCCGCGCTTGAGCAGCACGAACCGGTCCCCGACCAGGTGGGCGTGGTGCGGGTTGTGGGTGATCAGGACCACGCCGAGGCCTTCGTCACGAGCCGCGGCGACGTACTTGAGGACCACGCCGGACTGCTTCACGCCGAGGGCGGCGGTCGGCTCGTCGAGGACGAGGACCTTCGCGCCGAAGTACACGGCGCGGGCGATGGCCACGCACTGCCGCTCGCCGCCGGACAGGGTGCCGATCGGCTGGTCGACGTCGCGCAGGTCGATGCCCATGCGCAGCAGCTCGGCGCGGGTGGTCTCGCGCATGAGGTCCACGTCGAGGCGGCGGAAGGCCCCGCGGCCCCGGGTGGGCTCGGAGCCGAGGAAGAAGTTCCGCCAGACGGGCATGAGCGGGACGACGGCCAGGTCCTGGTGGACGGTGGCGATGCCGTGGTCGAGGGCGGCGCGCGGGTTGGCGAGCGCGGCCTCCTCCCCCTCGATCTCGAAGCTGCCGGCGTCGTGCCGGTGCAGCCCTGCGATGATCTTGATGAGGGTGGACTTGCCGGCGCCGTTGTCGCCGAGGACGCAGGTGATCTCGCCGGCGTGGACCTCCAGGGAGACCTCTTGGAGCGCGCGGATGTTGCCATAGTACTTGCTGACGTCGGTCATCTTCACGAGCGGCGCGGGGGTCTTCCCGGGCGCGGCCGCGGACACGGTCTCGGTCATCACTTCGCCTCCGCCCGCTTGCGGACCCATGCGTTGAGCAGCGTGGCCAGCAGGAGCATCGCGCCGAGGAAGAACTTGAACCAGTCCGGGTTCCACTGCGCGTACACGATGCCGTTGCTGGTCATGCCGAAGATGAAGGCGCCGACCGCCGAGCCGATGGCGGAGCCGTAGCCGCCGGTCATCAGGCAGCCGCCGATGACGGCCGCGATGATGTACAGGAACTCGTTGCCCACGCCCTCGCCCGACTGGACCACGTCGAACGAGAAGAGGATGTGCTGCCCGGAGATCCAGGCGCACAGGGCGACGCCCATGTAGAGGCCGATGCGGGTCTTGACGACCGGGACGCCGGTCGCGCGGGCCGCGTCCGCCCCGCCGCCGACCGCGAAGATCCAGTTTCCGGCCCGGGTGCGCAGCAGGATCCAGGTGGCGACGGCGACCAGGGCCAGCCACCACAGGACGGTGACCTTGAGCGTGACCGAGCCGATGGTCCACTGCGAGGCGAAGAGCGCGCGGGCGGAGGAGAAGCCCTCCATGTCGGCGATGCTCTTGGTCGAGACGGAGCCGCTGATCAGCTTGGTGAATCCGAGGTTCAGGCCGGTCAGCATCAGGAAGGTGCCGAGCGTGATGATGAAGCTCGGCAGCTTCGTGCGGGTCAGCATGAACCCGTTGAAGAAGCCGATGGCCAGGGTGACCAGCAGGGACACCCCGACGCCCACCCACACGTTGGCGGTCATCTGGTAGCTGAACATCGAGCTGACCAGCGCCGAGGTGGTGACCATGACACCGGCGGAGAGGTCGAACTCGCCGCCGATCATCAGCAGGGCCACCGGAGCCGCCATGATCCCGATGGTGGAGGCCGAGTACAGGATCGTGCTCAGGCTGGAGGCCTGCAGGAAGCTGGGGGCGGCGAAGGAGAAGAAGACGAAGAGGGCGGCCGCGCCGACGACCGCGCCCAGCTCGGGGCGGCCGAGCAGCTTGCGGACGAGGGAGGTGTGGGCGAGCCGCTCGTCCACGGCCGTTGCCGTGCTCATCGGCTGCCCCGCTTGATGAACTCCTCCAGCTTGCCCGCCTCGGCGGCCGTCACGATCTGCGGTCCGGTGAGCACCGGACGGCCGCCGCCGAGCACGTTCGCGTTGTAGCGGTACAGCCAGAGCAGGTCGATGGCCTCGTAGCCCTGGAGGTAGGGCTGCTGGTCGACGGCGAAGCCGAGGGCACCGGACTTCAGGTCGCGGGCGACGGAGTCGTTGAGGTCGAAGGTGTCGACCTCGGCCTTGCTGCCCGCCGCGTCCTTGGCCTTGACCGCGGTCGGGGCGAAGGGGGCGCCGAGCGTGACGATCGCGTCGACGGACGGGTCCGCCTGGAGCTTCGCCTGGACGGCCGCCTGGACGGAGGGCATGTTGGTGCCCTCGACGTACAGGTTCTCCAGGCTCCCGCCGAAGGTCTTCTTCGCTCCGGCGCACCGCTGCTCGTGGCCCACGTTGCCCTGCTCGTGCAGGACGCAGACGGCCTTCTTCTTCCCGCGCTTGGTCAGCTCGGTGCCGACCGCCTCGCCGGCGATCTGCTCGTCCTGGCCGATGTGGGTGAGAGCGCCGTACTCGGCGGACTGCGCGGATCCGGAGTTGACCGTGATCACCGGGATGCCGGCCTTGACGGCCTTGCCGATGACGTCCTTGAGCGCCTCGGGCTTGGCCAGGCTCACCACGATCCCGTCGACCTTCTGGTCGATGGCGTTCTGCACGAACTGGGCCTGCTGCTGCGCCTGGTCGTCGTGGGCGTAGACGAAGTTGATGTTGTCCTTCGCCGCGGCCTCCCTGGCGCCCTTCTGGACGATGTCCCAGAAGGTGTCGCCGTCGCCCGCGTGCGTCACCATCGCGAAGGTCCAGCGCGGGGTGGACACGGCGGGCCGGCCCGCCTGGGCGGCCTTCGCCCGCTCCTCGGCACGCTTGCCGCCCGTACTGCTGCAGCCCACGAGGGAGGCTCCCAGTACCGCCGCGAGCACGGCGCCCACGACCCGTACCCCTGTCCGAACCCTAGCCACGTCTGCGCGCCCTTCCCTCGTCTTGCATGGTGCTGTTGTCAAAGCGGTCATTCGGTTCCAGCCGCTCAGTATCCGTCACAGTGGTTGATCTGTGGTCATCGGGTGCTTCGAGGCCATCCGGGCCAACCGCGCCATTGATGAACTCTCCGGGCAGATTGACAGCTCCCCCGGAGGGGGTCAGGTTGAGGACATGCGCATCGGGCTGATCGGAACGGGCCGGATCGGCTCCTTCCACGCGGCGGCACTGGCCCGCCACCCGGACGCCGGCTCGCTGCTGCTCGCCGACGTCGATTCCGCGCGGGCGGCGCGGCTCGCCGACCGGCTGGGAGCCACCGCCGCGCCCTCCGTGGAGCAGGTCTTCACCTGGGGTGTGGACGCCGTGGTCGTGGCCTGCGCCACCGACGGGCACGCGGAGCTGGTCCTGCGGGCGGTACGGGGCGGACTGCCGGTGTTCTGCGAGAAACCCCTGGCCGCGGATCTCACCCGGACGCTGGCCGTGCTGCGCGAGGTGACCGCCGCGGACGGGGTGCTCCAGCTGGGCTTCATGCGCCGCTTCGACGCGGGCTGCCGCACCGCGCGGGAGCTGGTGCGCTCCGGAGCCCTGGGCCGGCTGCACACCGTACGGACGATGACCGCCGATCCGGCGCCGCCGCCGGCCGCGTACCTGGCGACGTCCGGGGGCCTGTACCGGGACTGCCTGGTGCACGACTTCGACATGGTCCGCTGGGTGACCGGCCGCGAGGTGACGGAGGTCTACGCGGCCGGATCCGACGCGGGGCCGGCGATGTTCCGGGAGGCGGGCGACGTGGACACCGCCGTCGCCGTCCTCACCCTCGACGACGGGACCCTGGCCACCTGTACGGGCACCCGGTGCAACGGCGCCGGGTACGACGTGCGGATGGAGCTGGCCGGGGAGCTCGACCAGGTCTCCTCCGGGCTGGACGACCGTACGCCGATCGCCTCGACCGAACCGCACGGCCCGCCCCCGGCGAGCAAGCCGTGGGCCGGGTTCCTGGAGCGGTTCGCCCCCGCGTACGAGGCGGAGCTGGCGGCCTTCGTCCGGCTGGTGCGCGGCGAGGGCCCCAACCCGTGCGACGGCAGGGAGGCGCTGGCCGCGCTGCGGATCGCGGAGGCGTGCGAGGTGTCGCGAAGGGAGCGGCGACCGGTCCGGATGGCGGAGCTGCCGGACCTGTGAGGGCCGCCGGGGCTCCTGCGGGCCCGGCGGCGATGCGTGATCGGCCACAGGCGGCTACCAGCGCACCGGCAGTCGGGTCACGCCCCGGATCAGACTGCCCCCGATCCAGCTCGGCGGATCCCCGGCCGGGTCCTCGGCCAGGTCCGGGAAGCGCTCCAGCAGGCCGCGGAACGCGATGGCGCCCTCCATCCGGGCGAGCGGGGCGCCGATGCAGAAGTGGAGTCCGTGCCCGAAGGCGAGGTGGCCCTGGGGGGCGCGCCGGATGTCGAAGGCGTCGGGGTTCTCGTACCGGCCGGGGTCCCGGTCCGCGCCGGCCAGGGAGATGAGGACGGTGGCTCCGGCCGGGACGGCGGTGCCGCCGATCTCCATGTCCTCGCGGGCGTAGCGGTAGGTGCTGTTCTGCACCGGGCCGTCGTAGCGGAGCATCTCCTCGATCGCGCCGTCGAGCAGGCCGTCGTAGTCGGCGCGCAGGTCGGCCAGCTGGTCCGGGTGGGCCAGCAGGGCGCGGGTGCCGTTGGAGATGAGGTTGACGGTGGTCTCGTGGCCGGCGATCAGCAGCAGGAAGGCCATGCCGATGAGCTCCGTCGCCGACAGCGCGTCGCCGTCCTCGTCACTGGTCCGGATGAGGGCACTGAGCAGGTCCTCCCCGGGATCCTTGGCCTTGGCATCGACGAGCTCCGCGAGATACTCGCTGAGCGTCTGGTGCGCGGTGGTGCTCGGAGTGACGGAGGTGGGCGCGAGGACCTCCTTGGACCAGTAGCTGAAACGCTCCCGGTCCAGGTGGGGGACGCCGAGGAGTTCCCCGATGACGGTGATGGGCAGCGGGAAGGCGAGCGCCTTGACCAGGTCGGCGGAGCGCTCCGGGCGGGCGGCCATCCCGTCGAGGAGTTCGTCGGTGATCTGCTGGACGCGGGGGCGCATGGCCTGCACGCGGCGGGTGGTGAACTCGCGGGCGACCAGGCGGCGCAGCCGGGTGTGCTGAGGCGGGTCGGTCTCCAGCATGTTGCTGTTGGCCGCGGTGGCCGCGATGCCCGGCAGGACTGCGCTGCTCCTCCAGTCCTTCGACAGACCCGGGTGGTTCAGGGCCTGCCGGGCCTCTTCGTAGCCGACAACCAGCAGTGTGGGTGCGTACTCGGAGGCCGAGACCTCGACGTGGTGCACCGGTCCCGCAGCCCGCAGCCGGGCGTAGTAGGAGTAGGGGTCTGCGTGGAAGTCCGTGTCGTTCACGCTGATGTCTGGTTGCGGCATGCAATCACATTAATGTCGCACTTCCGTGCTGGGCCCGGCGTTTTCCGGTCACTCGTGCAAGGTCATCCGGCCATGGCGCGGCGGCCCCAGGCGGTGCCGCCGAGGACGAGTGCCGCACCCGCGCATCCGGCCGGGCCGAGGTGTTCGCCGCCGACGGCGATGCCGGCGGCGGCCGCCCACAGCGGTTCGGTGCCGAGCAGCAGGCTGACGCGGGAGGGCGAGGAGCGGCGCACCGCCCACATCTGCACGAAGAAGGCGAAGAGCGTGCAGAAGACGGAGAGGAAGGCGAGTCCCGCCCATTCGGCGGGGCCGAAGGCCGCGGCGGCGGCCCACGGGCTGTCGCCCGTGCCGGGCACGGCGGCCAGTACGGCGAACACGAGCACGGCGCCGCCGAGCTGCACGGTGGTCAGCGACAGTGCGTCGGCGCCCTGGACTGCCTTGATCCGGGCCATCAGCAGCACGTGCAGGGTCCGGGCGAGGGCCGCGCCGAGGATGAGCAGGTCACCGAGGCCGGGGACGGTGAACCCGGCGCCCTGGGTGAGCAGGACGACGCCGGCGACGGAGCACGCGGCGGCCGCGACGAAGGTGCCCGAGGGGGCCTTGCGCCGCACGGCGGCCTCGGCGAGCGGCGTGAAGATCATGGTCAGGCTGATGATCAGCCCGGCGTTGGTGGCGGAGGTGTGGACGACCCCGTAGGTCTCCAGAAGGAAGATCCCGCCGAGTACGAGCCCCAGCGCTCCCGCGCCGCACAGCTGCCCGGCGGTGAGCGCCCGCAGCCGCCGCCACCCGGCGACGGCGAGCACGGGCAGCACGAGCGCGAAGCGCAGGACGAGAACCGCGATCACGGTGTGGGCCGTGGTGATGCCCTTGGCGGCGAGATAGCTGCCGCCCCAGACGACGGCGACGGCCAGGACGGGCAGATCCGCGAGCCAGGCCCGGCGGGGCGCGGCGGTGCGTTCGAGGAGGACGGACGAGCTCACCAGGGACTCTCCAGCGGCATGAAGCGGGTGGAGACTCCGGCGGCTCCCACGGGCGCGGCTCAAGGTACCGGAGCCGATCACGGCGGTCGACCGATTTCACCGGGGCCCGCCCCGGGCCCCGGCCGGCGGTCACGGCGTCAGAGGAAGGTGCCGAACGTGGCGCGGCCCGTCGGCCGGTAGGTGAGGATGGCCGCGCCGTTCGGCGTCGTGCGCGAGGCGGTCAGCTCGCAGGCCGTCGGCAGCCCGCCCGTCGGGAACAGCCGGCGCCCGGCCCCCAGGAAGACGGGGAACACCAGCAGGTTCAGCTCGTCCACGAGATCCCGTGCCAGCAGCCACTGGGCCAGCGCCCCGCTGCCGTGGACCTGGAGCTCCCGGGTCCCCTCCAGCGCGTCCTTGACGCGGACGATCTCGCTCTGGAGCTGCTCCCCGTCGATGACGGTGGTGCCGGCCCAGGACGGTTCGCTGAGCGTGGCGGAGGCCACGTACTTCGGCAGGCCGTTCAGCCGGCTCGCGATCGGGTCGGTGGGGTCGGTCTTGTTCGGCCAGTACCCGGCGAAGATCTCGTACGTCCGGCGCCCGAGCAGGAAGGCGCCGGCCCGGTCGAACAGCTCGGTGGTGAACGCCCCCAGGCCCTCGTCGGCGAACGGGACCAGCCAGCCGCCGTACGCGAAACCGCCGCTGGGGTCCTCCTCGGGTCCGCCGGGGGCCTGCATCACGCCGTCGAGGGTCAGGAAGGTGGTGAGGGTCAGCTTGCCCATGGCTCTGCGCTCCTTGCGTCCGGTGTCCGCTGCACTCGTTCAGACTCCCGTCCGCCCGCGGACTCATCGGGGCGGCGCGCACGAACGCGACGTCCGATTCCCGCCAGCGCTCGCCCCTGCTCCTCCGTTTCATTGAACCCGCAACGACTTGTCGGGCGAGTGAGGGAGAAACCATGGACAACGGCAGGGTGGCACTGGTGACCGGCGGCAGCCGGGGAATCGGGGCGGCCACCGCACTGCGGCTGGCGCAGGACGGCGTCGACGTCGCGCTGACGTACGTCGCCGGCGCGGAGGCCGCCGCTGCGGTCGCCGGCAGGATCGAGGCGCTCGGCCGGCGCGCCCTCGCGGTCCGGGCCGACGTCGGCGACCCGGCGCAGGCGGCCGCCGCGGTGGAGGAGACCGTACGGGGCCTGGGGCGGATCGACGTGCTCGTCAACAACGCCGGCATCGGCGTACTCGGGCCGCTGGAGGCCCTGACCCTGGCCGATGTGGACCGGGTGCTGGCGGTCAACGTGCGCGGCGCGTTCCTGACCGCGCAGGCCGCGGCCGCGCGGATGGGCTCCGGCGGCCGGATCGTCACGATCGGCAGCTGCATGGCCCAGCGGGTCCCCGGGCCGGGCGGCACCCTGTACGCGATGAGCAAGTCGGCGCTGACCGGCCTGACGAAGGCGCTGGCCCGGGAGCTCGGCGGGCGCGGCATCACCGCGAACCTCGTGCACCCCGGCCCGGTGGACACCGGCATGAACCCGGCGGACGGGCCCCACGCCGCCCCGCAGCGCGCGCTGACGGCCCTCGGGCGCTTCGGCACCGCGCAGGAGGTGGCGGCCCTGGTGTCCTTCCTCGCGGGCCCGGACGGCTCCTATGCGACGGGCGCCGAGTTCACGGTGGACGGCGGCCACGCGGCGTAGCCTCCGGGACCGCGTGCGGACCCGGAGGCGGGGCTCCCGCGACCCCGCACCGCGGCCGCGGTGCGGTGCGCCACATCAGGCCGTGCGGGCCCCGGGGGTGTCGGCCCCCGGGGCGGTCACACGGCCTGCGTCAGCCGCCCAGCTCCTGGTGACGGGCGGTCAGCGCGGCCTCGCCGGCCTCCGTCAGCGAGCCGTACAGGCGCAGGCGGGAGAAACCGCCGTCCGGGAAGATGTCGATCCGGACGTGGGTGCCGACCGCCGGGGCGTCGAGCACGAAGCGGTGGTTGGTGTCGGGCTGGAGGCGGGTGCGCGGCAGGAACTCCGTCCACTCGCCCTCGTCGCCGGACTTGACGGACAGCGAGGCCCAGCCGGCCGAGTTGCCCTTGAGGTACGCGGTGTCGATCTCGACGGCGCGGATCTCGGAGTCGGCCACCAGCTGGTAGCGGATCCAGTCGTTGCCGTTGTCGCGGCGGCGGGCGGTCTCCCAGCCGTCGTCCATCTTGCGGGAGCGGCCCGGGTTGATGGTGTTGGTCGGCGGGGAGTAGAAGCGGTTGGAGGCGTCCTGGACGGAGCCGCCGTTCTCCAGGGCGACGACGTCGAAGGTGCCGAGCGCGGCGAGCCACTTCGGGTCGGGGCGGACCTCGCCGTAGACGCGCAGGCGGGCGATGCCGCCGTCCGGGTGCTGGTTCAGGCGCAGGTGCGTGAAGCGCTGCTCGACGTCGACCTCGAAGCCGTTGGCCGCGTGGCCGCCGACGGGCGTGCGCGGTACGAGGGTCGTCCACTTCACGTCGTCGGAGAGGAGCTCCTCCGCGGTCGGCGAGCCCTCGACGGAGGCGCCCTCCACCGAGACGGCCTGCGGCATGTTGCCGCGGAAGTGGGCGGTGTCGACGACGATGCCCCGGATGACGCCGGGGGCGCCGAGGCGGATCAGTGCCCAGTCGTGGTCCTCGGCGGTCGGCCAGGGCTGCCCGGCCGAGACGCCGCGGCGGCGGCGGGTCTCCCAGCCGTCCATGACCTTGCCCTTGTGGCCGAAGTGCTCGGGGTCGAAGTGGGCGGCCTCTTCGACGAGCAGGTTCTCGCGCTGGGCGAAGAACTCGTCGTTGGCGGCGAGGACACCGGCGCCGAGCTGACGCGCGGCGAGGTTCGCGTGCTGGGTGAACGGGAAGTCCGCGGTGCGGTAGTCGGCGTACGGGTCGCCGCCTCCGTACGGGTTCGCGTTGCCGGTGAAGGAAGCCAAAGGAATCGAAGGCTGCGCCACTTGTCAGTTCTGCCTTTCAAGGAGTCGGCCCGTGGGCTCGGTCGGGGTGCCGTGGTCGGCGATCTGCGTACCGCGCAGCCAGGTGGACTTCACGACGCCGTGCAGGGTCTTGCCCGCGTACGCCGTGACCTGGTTGCGGTGGTGCAGTTCCGCGGGATCCACGGTGAAGGTCTCTTCGGGGGCCAGCACGGCGAAGTCGGCGTCGCGGCCGGCCTCGATCGCGCCCTTGCCGGCGAGGCCCGCGAGGGCGGCGGGGGCGGCGGACATCCAGCGCACCACGTCCTCCAGGGTGCGGCCGCGGCGCCGGGCCTCGGTCCAGATCGCCGGCAGGCCGAGCTGCAGGGAGGAGATGCCGCCCCACGCGGTGGAGAAGTCGGCCGTCTTCAGGTCCGCCGTGGAGGGCGAGTGGTCGGAGACGATGCAGTCGATGGTGCCCTCGGCGAGCGCGTCCCACAGGAGGTCCTGGTTGGCGGCCTCGCGGATGGGCGGGCAGCACTTGAACTCACTGGCGCCGTCGGGCACTTCCTCGGCCGTGAGGGTGAGGTAGTGCGGGCAGGACTCGACGGTGATCCGGACGCCCTCGGCCTTGGCCGCGGCGATCAGCGGCAGCGCGTCGGAGGAGGACAGGTGCAGTACGTGGACGCGCGCGTTCAGCCGCTTCGCCTGGGCGATCAGGTTCCCGATCGCGGTGTTCTCGGCGTCGCGCGGGCGGGAGGCGAGGAAGTCGGCGTACTTGGGCCCCGGGACGACCGGCGCGGAGTCCAGGTGGTGCGGGTCCTCGGCGTGCACGATCATCAGACCGCCGAAGCCGGTGATCTCGGCGAGCGAGGCGGCCAGCTGCTCCTGGTCGAGCTCGGGGAACTCGTCGACGCCGGAGGGCGACAGGAAGCACTTGAAGCCGTAGACGCCGGCGTCGTGCAGCGGGCGCAGGTCCTTGACGTTGTCCGGCAGGGCGCCGCCCCAGAAGCCGACGTCCACGTGCGCCTTGGCCAGGGCGACCTCCCGCTTGACGCGGAGGTTGTCGACCGTGGTGGTCGGCGGCAGGGAGTTGAGCGGCATGTCGAGGATCGTGGTGACGCCTCCGGCCGCGGCGGCGCGGGTGGCCGTCCAGAAGCCCTCCCACTCGGTGCGGCCCGGGTCGTTCACGTGCACGTGGGTGTCGACCAGGCCGGGGAGCAGGACGTCGTCGCCGAAGTCCTCGACCCGGGCACCGGCCGGTACCTCGGCGTCGTGCGGCAGTACGGCGACGATCTTCCCGGCGGCGACGGCGACCGAAGCGGCGCGCGTCCCCTCGGGGGTGATGACGCGAGTCGAGCGCAGTACCAGTTCCACGTCGTCGGACACGCCGGAACCTCCCCATCTACTTCCACAGAGCGAAATTCAACGTTCTGTTGACGGAGTCTCGCCGCCGATCCGGAGCCAGTCAAGAGCGCCCGGAGGGAGCACTGACACGCCGAAGCCGCAATTGGATGTTTCCACAGAATGGAATTAAGATTTCACTATCCAGAATGTAGCTATCACCACCGGAGGGCGGGCAGGTAACTTCCCGAGGACATCCGCCACCCGGACAAACCCCATCTGACCGGCGGGGACGGCTTCGACCCGGCTCTAGGGCCGACGCCGACCGACCGGTAGGCTGCTTCCTTGCCTGCCAGCACCGAAAGGACCGCGCCGTGCCGACGTCCAGCGCCAGCACCACCGACGCTTCCGCCAAGCCCACCGCCGCCGGCGGTGGCGTCCAGTCCCTTGAGCGCGCCTTCGATCTGCTCGAACGCATGGCCGATGCCGGGGGCGAGGTCGGCCTGAGCGAGCTCTCCACCGCCAGCGGTCTGCCGCTGCCCACCATCCACCGCCTCATGCGCACCCTCGTGGCATGCGGCTACGTCCGGCAGCAGCCCAATCGACGGTACTCCCTCGGCCCCCGGCTGATCCGCCTCGGCGAGTCCGCGTCGCGCCTGCTGGGGACCTGGGCCCGGCCGTACCTCGCCCGTCTGGTCGAGGAGACCGGCGAGACGGCCAACATGGCCCTGCTCGACGGCGACGAGATCGTCTACGTCGCCCAGGTGCCGTCCAAGCACTCCATGCGCATGTTCACCGAGGTCGGCCGCCGGGTGCTGCCGCACTCCACCGGCGTGGGCAAGGCGCTGCTCGCGTACACCCCCGCCGACGAGGTGCGGGCCCTGCTGGCGCGCACCGGGATGCCGGCCGCGACCGAGAAGACCATCACCACGCCCGAAGGCTTCCTGGAGGCCCTGGAGCAGGTCCGCAAGGTCGGCTACGCGGTCGACGACAACGAGCAGGAGATAGGAGTCCGCTGCCTCGCCGTGTCGGTGCCGAACTCGCCGACCGCCGCCGCGATCTCCATCTCGGGCCCGGCCGGACGGGTGACCGAGGGCCTGACGGACTCGATCGTGCCGATCCTGCAGAACGTCGCGGCCGAGCTGTCCGTGGCCCTGCAGAGCCAGAACCCCGCGTAGGTTCCGGCCCCGGCGCTTGGTGCACGAAGGCCCCGGCTGGTGCACGAAGGCCCCGGCTGGTGCACGAAGGCCCCGGCTGGTGCACGAAGGCCCCGGCTGGTGCACGAAGGCCCCGGCCCCCTCTGTTCCGAGGGGGGCCGGGGCCTTCGTACGTGCGCCGTGGCGGAAGCGGCCGCTCAGGCTGCCGGGACCGCCTCGGACTCCTGCTCCGGTTCCGATCGCGACTGCGACAGGCGGCCGTCCGTCATCGTCGCCGTCCGGTCCATCCGGTCCAGGTGGGCGTGGTCGTGGGTGACCAGCACGGTCGCCGTGGAGCGCTCGCGGGTCAGGGTGACCAGCAGGTCGAGTACGGCCGCCCCGCGCTCGTGGTCCAGGGCGCTCGTGGGCTCGTCGACCAGGAGCACGGCTGGCTCGTTCATCAGGGCGCGGGCGATGTTGACCCGCTGGCGCTGCCCGCCGGAGAGCTGGTGGGGCCGCTTGTCGGCCTTGTCGGCCAGGCCCACCGCGTCCAGCAGTCCCAGCGCGCGGCGGCGCAGCGTCCGCGAGGGCCGGCCCGACAGGTGCGCCATCACCAGGAGCTGCTCGGCCGCGGTGAGCGAGGGCAGCAGGTTCGGCTGCTGGAAGACGATGCCGATCCGCTCCCGCCGCAGGGCCGACTTCTCGGCCGCGCTCAGGCGTGCGGTGTCCTGGCCGGCCACCACCACCTGCCCGGCGTCCGGGGTGACCAGGGTGGCGGCGACCGCCAGCAGGCTGGACTTGCCGGAACCGGAGGGTCCGATCACCGCGGTCAGGGTGCCCGCGGGCACCTCCAGGCGGACCCGGTCGAGGGCGGTGAGCCGGCTCTCGCCGTCCGGGTACGTGAGCGTGACGTCGTGCACGAGGAGGGTCATCGGGCGCTCCCGAGAGCGGTCAGGGGGTCGACGGCGGTGATCCGCCGGATGGACAGGGCCGCGCCCAGCGCACCGAGCGCGATCATGATCGCGGCGGGCACCAGCACGGTCGCGGTGTCGAGGACGAAGGGCACGTTGCCGCCGCTGATCAGCGCGCCGAACGCGGCGGCGATCGCCGTGCCGAGCCCGGTGCCGATCGCGAGCATCACCACGGCCTGGCCGAGGGCGTCCTTCAGCAGGTACGGGGTGGAGGCACCCAGCGCCTTCAGCACGGCGATGTCGCCGCTGCGCTGGATCGTCCACACGGTGAAGAAGGCCCCTATGACCAGGGCGGAGATGACAAAGAGGAAGCCGCGCATCAGCTGGAGCGAGCCGTTCTCGGCCTGGTAGGAGCCTATGGCGCCGAGCGCCTCGTCGATGGTCTGGGCCTTGGTGGCGGCGGCCCGGTCGCCGGCGGCGAGGTCCGCGGAACCGGCGGTGTCGAGCGCGATCACGGTGGCGAGGGTCTCGGCGGAGGTGCCGGGGTTGCCGATGCGCTGCCAGTCGTTCAGATCCATCCAGACGACCGGGGTGTGGCTGTAGGCGGCGGTGCCGGAGACGGCGGCCACGGTCAGCTCCAGCGGGCCGATCTTCAGCCGGTCGCCCGCGGCGAGGCCGCCGAGCTCCTTCGCGGCCTTCTCGGCGAGAACCACCCGCCCCTGGGCGAGGCCGCTCCCGCGCGGTCCGAGGGGGCCGGCCGGGTCGACGCCGAAGACGGAGACCGCCGCGGTGCGCCCGCCCGCCACCGCGTTGGTGGTGCGGATGCCGAGCGGCTCGGCCGACTTCACGCCGGGCCGGGCCCGCCAGGCCTGCCAGGCCTTCTCGGACACCTGGGAGTTGGTGAAGGACACCTTCTGGTCCCCCGCGGGCGCGGCGAAGGCCAGACGGCCGGCGGGCAGCCCGGTGACGGCCGAGATGTTCTCCCGGGCCAGGCCGGCGGTGAGCCCGGACAACAGGCCGACCAGCAGCGTGATCAGCAGTACGACCGAGCCCATGAGGGCGAAGCGGCCCTTGGCGAACCGTAGATCTCTCCATGCGACGAACATGGTCCCCACCTTGGTCTTCCACAGGGACCGGGGGCATCGCGCCACGGTAGCGATCCCGGTATCGAAGGACGCATCCCGACATCAAACTTTCGATTGACCGGGGGCCGCGGGCACGCGCTTAGGCTGGTCGGGCCATGGCTGATCCGGAATCCCCCGCTCCCCGCCCCCTCACCCCCGTCTCGCGCGTCCTGCGCCTGTGCCTGCACGCGCTGCTGTTCGGGCTGCTCGCGCTGGCCGCCGGGCGGGCCGTCACCGACTCCCCGCCGCGCGCCGGCTGGGTGGTCGCCGGCTGCGCGGTGCTGGCCGCCGTGTACGCGGCCGGCGTACTGGCTCCGGCGGTGCACCGCTCGCCGCGTGCGGGGGCGGTGTGGCTGGCCGCTCTCGGCGCGGCCTGGGCGGGGCTGCTGGTGGTCTCCCCCGACGGGCTGTGGATCGCCTTCCCGCTGTACTTCCTGGAGCTGCACCTGCTGCGGCTGCGCTGGGGCGTCGCGGCCGTCGCGGTGACCGCGTGCGCGGCGATCGGCGGCTTCCTGGGGCACAGCAGCGCGGTGACGCCCGGGGCCTTCCTCGGACCGCTGATCGGCGGGGCCGTGGCGGTGGCGACCGTACTGGGCTACCAGGCGCTGTACCGCGAGAGCGAGCGCCGCCGCGAGCTGATCGAGGAGCTCATCGCCACCCGGGCCGAACTGGCCGCGGCCGAGCGGGACGCCGGGATCCTGGCCGAGCGGGAGCGGCTGGCACGGGAGATCCACGACACCCTGGCGCAGGGGCTGTCCTCCATCCAGCTGCTGCTGCGCGCGGCGGAGCGGTCACTGGCCGAAGGGGCGGCGGCCGGCCCGGCCACCCCCGCGTCCGGCCCGGCCCGGCCGGGCGGGGCCGGCGCGGGCGGCGGGGCTGGCGCGGGCAGCGGGGCTGGCGCTGGCGGTGCGGGAAGCCCCGGCTCCGCGTGGCGCGGGCCTGCCCCCGCATCCGGCCCGGCCACCGCCGGCCCCGCCCCCGCCGACCCGGTGACGGCGGCCCTGGGCCACATCGGCCGGGCCCGGGAGGCCGCCCAGGAGAACCTCGCCGAGGCGCGTCGCTTCGTACGGGCGCTCACCCCGCCGGACCTGGAGCACGGCTCCCTCGCCGCCGCACTGGAGCGGCTGTGCACGGCCGTTCCCGGGCCTCGCGTCCGCTTCTGCCTGAGCGGCACGCCCCGGGTCCTGCCCACCCCGTACGAGGTGGCCCTGCTGCGGATCGCGCAGTCGGCGCTGGCCAACGTGGTGAGGCATGCCGGGGCCGGGCGCGCCGAGATCACCCTGACCTTCATGGACACCTCGGTGACGCTGGACATCGTGGACGACGGGTCCGGCTTCGATCCCTCCTCGGCCCCCTCCGGCGAGGGCGGCTTCGGGCTGCCGGCGATGCGTTCGCGGGCCGAGACGCTGGGCGGCCTGTTCACCGTGGAGTCCGCGCCGGGCCAGGGCACCGCCGTGGCCGTCACCCTGCCGCTGCCGCTGGAGGCACCCTGATGACGATCCGTCTGCTGCTGGCCGACGACCACCCGGTGGTCCGGGCCGGGCTGCGCGCGGTGCTGGACACCGAGCCGGACTTCGCCGTGATCGCGGAGGCCGCCACCGCCGAGCGGGCGGTGGAGCTGGCCGCCTCCGAGGCGGTGGACGTGGTCCTGATGGACCTCCAGTTCGGCGCGGGCATGCACGGATCGGCGGCGACGGCCGCGATCACCGCCCGGCCCGGGGCCCCCCGGGTCCTGGTCCTGACCACGTACGACACGGACGCGGACATCCTGGCCGCCGTCGAGGCGGGCGCGTCGGGCTACCTGCTGAAGGACGCCCCGCCGGAGGAGCTCGCGGCGGCGGTCCGCACGGCGGCGGCGGGCCAGTCGGCGCTGGCCCCGGCGGTGGCGCTGCGGCTGATGGACCGCATGCGGACGCCCGCGGAGGCGTTGACGAAGCGGGAGCTGGAGGTGCTCCAGCTGGTCGCGGACGGTCTGTCGAACCAGCAGATCTCGAAGAAGCTCTTCCTGAGCCAGGCCACGGTCAAGTCCCACCTGGTCCACATCTACGCCAAGCTCGGCGTCGACTCCCGCACCTCGGCGGTGGCCGCGGCCGCCACCCGCCGCCTGATCCGCACCCCGTAGCTCCGCTGCGCGGCGAAGACCGTTGCACTACTACGCCACCCAGTGCGGCCGTTCCACCGCCGGGGTCAGCGGGACACCCTCGTGGAAGGCTGCCGCCAGGCGGCGGACCCCCTCGTCCAGGCGGTCCGCCGGCAGGGTGTACGGGATCCGCAGCCGGTGCTCGAAGGTGCCCGCGTCCACCCCGAAGCGGGCGCCGCGCCCGATGTACACCCCGTCGGCGGCCGCCCGCTCCGCGAGCGCCGAACTCACCGGCTCCCCCAGGTCGACCCAGAGCGACAGCCCGCCCGGCGGCAGCTGCCACGACCACTCCGGAGTGTGCCGTTCCAGCGCGCGCACCAGCGCCTCCCGCTGCTCCCGGAGCTGCGCGATGCGCGTCGGCAGGGTCCGCTCCAGACCCTGCAGCAGCGGCAGCGCCACCAGCTGGTCCAGCACCGAGCCCGTCATGTCGGCGGCCACCTTCACGGCCGTCAGCTCCGTGATCATCTTCGAGGCGGCCCGGACCCACCCCACCCGCAGTCCGCCCCAGTGGGTCTTGCTGAGCGAGCCGATCGTCACCACGTGGTCCGCCCCGCCCCTCGGCGCCAGCGAGGCCAGGGGCGCCGGCGCCGGCACGTCCAGGGCGATGTCGGCGATGGTCTCGTCGACCACCAGCCAGGTCCCGGTCCGCCGCGTCGCCGACAGCAGCCGCAGCCGCTGCTCCTGAGGCATCAGCGCGCCCGTCGGGTTGTGGAAGTCCGGGACCACGTACGCCAGCCTCGGCACGGTCTGCCGCAGCGTAGACTCGGCGATCTCCATGTCCCAGCCCCTGTCGGACACGGCGATCGACCCGGTGCGCAGCCGCGCGAGCCGCAGGGCGTCCAGGGCGTTCGCGTACGTGGGGTTCTCGGTCACCACCCGGTCCCCGGGCCGGCACAGCAGGCTCATGACCAGTGTGAACGCCTGCTGGGCGCCGGCCGTGACCAGGATCTGCTCGGGGCGGGTCGCCAGCCCGCGCCGGGTGAACCGTTCGGCGACGGCGCTGCGCAGGTCGGGCAGGCCGAAGGGGTGGTAGCCGGGGCTCCGGGCGAGCCCCGGCAGCCGGGGCGCGGCCCAGGCGAGGGCCTCGGCGAGGCTGTCCTGCGGCGCGCCCACCGCGGCGATGGCCAGGTCGATCCCGGGTTCGCCGTCGGGGATGTACCCGCCGGATCCGGCCAGCAGGTGCGCGCCGACCGGGCCGTGGCCCTCGGGGAGCTCGGTCCAGGTGCCGGAGCCGCGCCGGCTGCGGACGTAGCCGCTCTCGCGCAGCAGGTCGTAGGCCCCGGTCACGGTGGCCCGGCTGGCACCGAGCGCCTCGGCGAGCTCGCGCTCGGCGGGCATCCGTATGTGCAGGGCGATCCGGCCGTCGAGGATCAGGGTCCGCACGGCGTCGGCGAGGGCGCGGTACCCGGGGCGGGCCAGCACCTCGGAGGGCAGCAGGGCCGCGAGCTGGCGACTGCCGAGGGTTCTGTCCGTCGTCTGGACGACTCGCCCGTTTGCCATGCCAACCTCCCCTGATTGGCACTGCCGACCAGGCCAATCCGGGGTCCAGACTCGCGGTATTGGCCCCCGATTGGCAAGGAGACCGCCGTGTCGAACCCGCTGACCGACCGTGAAGAACGCGCCCTGGCGAGCGCCGTCGAGAACCGGATCTCCGCGCCGCTGCGCCTCGGGGCCGCGCTGGCAGCCGTACGGCGCCTCCTGGCGCGGCGGGCTCCCGCGGCCGCGCAGGGGCGAGAATCGCTGCCATGTCTGCCAACGCAACCACCCGGTCCCCGTCCCAGTCCCCTGGCCCCGTGATCGCGGGCCTGCTCCTCGCGGCCGGCGGCGGCCGGCGCCTCGGCGGGCGCCCCAAGGCCCTGCTCCCCTACCGCGGCCGGCCGCTCGTCGAGAACGCGGTACGGGTGCTGCGCGAGGCGGGCTGCGGTCCGCTCCACGTGGTGCTCGGCGCCTCCGCGGCCGAGGTCCGCGAGCGCGCGGACCTGGCCGGCTGCGTGGTCGTGGACAACCCCGACTGGGCGGAGGGCATGGGCTCCTCCCTGCGCGTGGGCCTCGCCTCGCTCGCCGGCACGGGTGCCGCCGCGGCGCTCGTCTCCCTGGTGGACCAGCCGGGCATCGGGCCCGCGGCCGTGGCCCGGGTGCGGGAGGCGTACCGCTCCCCCGCGAGCCTCGTGGCGGCGGCCTACGGCGGAGAGCGCGGCCATCCGGTGCTCTTCGGCGCGGACCGCTGGGCGGACATCGCGGCGACGGCGACGGGAGACAGGGGCGCGCGGGTGCACCTGACGGATCACGCGGACGAGCTCACGCTGGTGGAGTGCGGGGACATCGCCGAGGCCTTCGACATCGACACCCCGCCCGACCTGGCACGACTGGCTTGAGCGCCGGTTGAGCGCGGTCTGAGCGGGCAGTGACGAAGGTGGCACTGAGGGCCACCGGACGCCGGAATCTGTCGACCCGGAGAATCTCGACATCAACAAACCATTGAACTTCCACCATAAGGAAATTACTATCCACTGGTCAGAAGCGCCCTGAACCCCCAGACGGCGCCCGCGACCGTATCCCGGAACTCTCCACACCCGACGGCACTGCGTGCCGTCCTGCGCGAGCATTCCCCGCGGCCGCCAGGCACCGCCGCTGAAGGAGTGACAGATATGTCCGCACCAGCGCCGTCATCGCTGGCCATCGTCGACGCCGAGCCCCTGCCCCGGCAGGACGAAGTCCTGACGGAGGCCGCCCTGGCCTTCGTGGCCGAGCTCCACCAGCGGTTCACGCCCCGCCGCGACGAGCTCCTCGCCCGCCGTGCCGAGCGCCGCGCCGAAATCGCCCGCACCTCCCACCTCGACTTCCTCCCGGACACCGCACAGGTCCGCGAGGGCGACTGGAAGGTCGCGCCGGCCCCGGCCGCACTGAACGACCGTCGCGTGGAGATCACCGGTCCGACCGACCGCAAGATGACCGTCAACGCCCTGAATTCGGGCGCCCGGGTCTGGCTCGCCGACTTCGAGGACGCCTCGGCCCCCACCTGGGAGAACGTCGTCCTCGGCCAGCTCAACCTCATCGACGCCTACGAGCGCCGCATCGACTTCACGGACGCGCGCACGGGCAAGTCGTACGCCCTGAAGCCCGCCGAGCAGCTGGCGACCGTCGTGATGCGCCCGCGCGGCTGGCACCTCGAGGAGCGCCACCTCCAGATCGACGGCCGCCCGATCCCCGGCGCCCTGGTCGACTTCGGCCTCTACTTCTTCCACAACGCCAAGCGCCTCATCTCGCTCGGCAAGGGCCCGTACTTCTACCTGCCGAAGACGGAGTCGCACCTGGAGGCGCGCCTCTGGAACGAGATCTTCGTCTTCGCCCAGGACTACGTCGGGATCCCGCAGGGCACCGTCCGCGCGACGGTCCTGATCGAGACCATCACGGCCGCGTACGAGATGGAGGAGATCCTCTACGAGCTGCGCGACCACGCGGCGGGCCTGAACGCGGGCCGCTGGGACTACCTCTTCTCCATCGTGAAGAACTTCCGCGACGGCGGCGAGAAGTTCGTCCTCCCGGACCGCAACGCGGTGACGATGACGGCCCCGTTCATGCGGGCGTACACCGAGCTGCTGGTCCGCACCTGCCACAAGCGCGGCGCGCACGCGATCGGCGGCATGGCGGCCTTCATCCCGTCCCGCAAGGACGCCGAGGTCAACCGGGTCGCGTTCGAGAAGGTCAAGGCCGACAAGGACCGCGAGGCGGGCGACGGCTTCGACGGCTCGTGGGTCGCCCACCCCGACCTGGTCCCGATCGCGATGGCCTCGTTCGACGCGGTCCTCGGCGAGAAGCCGAACCAGAAGGACCGGCTGCGCGAGGACGTCGCGGTGGCCCCGGGCGAGCTCATCGCGATCGACTCGCTGGACGCGAAGCCCACGTACGAGGGCCTGCGCAACGCGGTCCAGGTCGGCACCCGCTACATCGAGGCCTGGCTGCGCGGCCTGGGCGCCGTCGGCATCTTCGGCCTGATGGAGGATGCGGCCACCGCCGAGATCTCCCGCTCGCAGATCTGGCAGTGGATCAACGCCGGCGTCGTGTTCGAGAACGGCGAGAGGGCCACCGCCGAGCTGACCCGCAAGATCGCCGCCGAGGAACTGGCCGCCATCCGCGCCGAGGTCGGCGAGGAGGCCTTCGCGGCCGGAAAGTGGCAGCAAGCCCACGACCTCCTCCTCCAGGTCTCCCTGGACGCGGACTACGCGGACTTCCTCACCCTCCCCGCATACGAGCAGCTCGTCGGCTGACACCCCGACTTCGGCTGAATCGCACAGCAGTCGAACCCCGGCTCCGCCCCCGCCGCCACCAGGCAGCGGGGGCGGAGCCGTTCTCGTGCCGCGGCCGGCCGAGCGCCCTGCCGCACGGGCCGGGCGCCCGTCGCGCCCCGCCCCGCCCCACGGTCCGCAACCGCCGGCGCCCGGGATCCCCACGCCGGGCCGGCGTGTGCAGCAGCTACGGCTGAACGCCGCAATCCGGCCGAGGGCAGGGCCCGTTCACGAGCCGAACGACCGGTCGGTCGTTACGTCATCGTAATCTGCGGCTACCTAGCGGTAACAACGTGCTCCATGTCACCTTTCCGGTGCCACCGGCCGGCGGTACCCCCACTTCCCCAGCCATGCACCGGAGTTCGCTCAGGCTTCGCCATGGCCTACCGCAGGAGTTCCGCAGTGATCGGATTCCGCAACGCCAGCAAGGACCGGGCCCGGAGTCGAGTGCGACGATTCGCCGGGGCCGGGATGGTTCTGCCGCTCGCCGTCGGCGCCCTGGTCGGCGGTTCCGCCGGGACCTCCGTGGCCAGCCCCGGGACCGGGCCCACCGCCGTGGTGTCCATGGGTGACAGTTACATATCCGGCGAGGCCGGCCGCTGGAAGGGCAACAGCCTCACCAACACCGGCAACCGCACCGGCACCGACCGGGCCTGGGTCAGCGGGAGCACCTACGACCCCTCGAAGGTCTACGGGAGCACCGCCGGGGGCTGCCACCGCTCCGACTCCGCCGAGGTCAGGAGTGCCGGGACGATCGCCGACACGGCCGTGAACCTGGCGTGTTCCGGGGCGACTTCCGAGAACGTCTTCCGCGCCTCCAACGGCGGCGTGCCCTTCAAGGGCGAGGCCCCGCAGGCCGATCAGCTCGCCGCCGTGGCGGCCGCGAACAACGTCAAGGTCATTGCGCTGTCCATCGGCGGGAACGACCTCGGCTTCGCCGACATCATCAAGGACTGCGCCCTCGACTTCGTCCTCTGGAACTCCTACTGCTACGACGACCAGCAGTACGCCGTCGACCAGAAGATCGACGCAGCCATGTCGAACGTCGGCAAGTCCGTGGACGAGATCCGCGCCGTGATGCGGGCCACCGGGTACGCCGACTCCTCGTACCGGATCGTGCTCCAGTCCTACCCGTCGCCGATCCCCCGCGGCGCGGAGAACCGGTACACGCAGAGCGACTGGAGCCGCCTCGACAGCGGCGGATGCCCCTTCTGGAACCGGGACTCCGACTGGGCCAGGGACTCGCTCGTGCCGCAGATCGCCGATCGCCTCAAGGGTGTCGCCGCGGCCAAGGGCGTGCAGTTCCTGGACCTGCGGGACATGATGCAGGGGCGCGAGGTGTGCGCCAAGGCCAGCAAGCAGGTGACCACCGCGGTGCCGGCCTCGGCGAAGACGAGCGAGTGGGCGCGCTGGATCGACAGCAGCGAGACGCAGGGGCTGGTCCAGGAGTCCATGCACCCGAACTACTTCGGCCAGCTCGCCGTAGGCCGCTGCCTGGCCCTGGCCGTCGCCCAGCCCGCCGCCTCGAACGTGAGCTGCAAGAACACGGCGGGGGCCGACCAGACGGGGATGTACCTGGCCCCGGCCTCGTAAATCGGATGATCTCCCGCGGTGCGGGCTGACATGCTCAGGCGCATGGCAGCCCGCACCGCACGCCCCAGCCTCTACATCTCCGTCGACATCGAGGCCGACGGCCCGATCCCCGGCCCGTACTCGATGATCAGCTTCGGCGCCGCCGTCGCGGGGCGGCAGGACGGCGCTTCGTATACGGCCGCGAACCCCGAGCAGCACACCTTCTACCGCGAACTCCGGCCGATCGGTGACCAGTACGTACCCGAGGCGCTCGCCGTCAGCGGCCTCGACCGGGACCGGCTGGTCCGGGAGGGCGCCGACCCCGGCGCGGCCATGGACGCCTTCCGGGCGTGGGTGCGCCGGGTGGCCGCGGACGCCGACGCCCAGCCCGTGATGTGCGGCTACCCGGCCTCCTTCGACTGGACCTTCCTGTACTGGTACTTGATGCGGTTCGGCGGCGACAGCCCCTTCGGGCACTCCGGCTGCCTCGACATGAAGACCCTGTACGCGGCCAAGGCGCGGGTCCCGCTGCGCGCCGCCGTCAAAGGGCGGATGCCGAAGGAACTGCTCTCCCGCCGCCGGCACACCCACCACGCCCTCGACGACGCGATCGAGCAGGCCGAGCTGATGACCAACCTGATGCTCTGGGAGGGTCCGGCGGACGGGCAGGGCTGACAGGACGGGCCACAGGCTGCGGGCTGCAGCCTGTGGCCCGCGGCCCTGGGTCAGCAGCTCTTCCAGGTCACGCCGGCGACGTAGAACCAGTCGCCGGCGGGCGCGTAGATCTCCACGTAGCGCGACGCGCCCTTGGGGCCGACGGCCGCGGAGTGGACCTCGTACCTGCCGTTGTACAGGTATCCGGACACCCGCGGGCACCGGCCGTCGGCCTTGTCGTCCGTGACGGTGGCCACCACGACGTTCTTGTTCTCGCAGTACTGGATCCACGCATGGCCTTCAGTCCGGCTGGAGTAAAAGGCGTCACCGCAATTCCAGTCGGCCCCGGCCGGTGCGGCCTCGGCAGGCCCGGCGAGCAGCGGGATGGCGAGCAGCGTGGCACTTCCCAGCAGTGCCGCGGTCTTCCTTCGCATGGCGGGGCTCCTTCGGTCCGGCATCGCAGACGCCTGTCTACACCGAGTTGACTGCCCGTCAGCCCCTTGCGGGGGTGGATGGCGCAATGGGGCTGCGCATACGACCGGGGCCGCGCTCTTGACGCGTGGCCGCACGCACCCGCCGGAGCCGCGCTGCACGGCTGCGCCGGAACGCCGGTACGGAGCTCAGTGCGCCGGCAGCGGTTCCGCGACCCCCTCGGCGGCCGTGGCCCGGCGGGTGCCGAGGTGGTTGAAGGCCAGGTTGAGCACGATGGCCACCACGCACCCGGTGCTGATGCCGGAGTCGAGGACGACCAGCAGGTCCTTCGGGAACGCGTGGTAGAAGTTCGGCGCCGCGATCGGGATCAGGCCGATACCGACCGAGGCGGCGACGATCAGGGCGTTCTCGCCCTTCTCCATGGCGGCGCCCGCCAGGGTCTGGATCCCGCTGGCCGCGACCGAGCCGAACAGCACGATGCCGGCGCCGCCGAGGACCGGCAGCGGGACCACTCCGATGACGGAGGCGGCCATCGGGCACAGGCCCAGCAGGATCAGGATGCCGCCGCCCGCGGCGACGACGAACCGGCTGCGCACCTTGGTCATCGCCACGAGCCCGATGTTCTGCGCGAAGGCACTGCACATGAAGCCGTTGAACAGCGGGCTGAGCGCACTGCCGAGCGTGTCGGCGCGCAGTCCGCCCTCGATGGTGTTCGCGTCCGCCGGACGGCCGACGATCTTGCCGAGGGCCAGGATGTCGGCGGTGGACTCGGTCATGCAGACGAGCATGACGATGCACATGGAGACGACGGCGGCGACCTGGAACTGCGGGGCACCGAAGTGGAAGGGCGTCGGGAAGCCCACCAGCGAGGCGTTCTTGACGGCGTCGAGGCTGGTCATGCCCAGCGGGAGGGCGATCAGCGTGCCCGCGACCAGCCCGAGCAGGATGGAGATCTGCTGGAGGAACCCGCGCAGGAACTTGCGCATCAGCAGGACGATCACGAGGGTGACGGCGGCCATGCCTATGTTCTTCATCGAGCCGTAGTCGGCGGCGGTGCGGTTACCGCCCTGCGACCAGTTGAAGGCCACGGGCAGCAGGGACACGCCGATCAAGGTGATGACCGTACCGGTGACCACGGGCGGGAAGAAGCGGACGAGTTTCCCGAAGTACGGGGCGGCGAGGAAGCCGACGACCCCGGCGACGATGATCGCGCCGAAGATGACGGGGATCGCGTGGTCCCCCTGGCCCTTGCCGATGGCGATCATCGGTGTCACACCGGCGAACGAGACGCCGTTGACGAAGGGGAGCCTGGCGCCGATCTTCCAGAAGCCGAGGGTCTGGAGGAGGGTGGCGAGGCCGGCGGTGAAGAGCGACGCGCCCATCAGGAACGCGGTCTCCGTGGCGGAGAGTCCGACGGCAGGGCCGACGATCATGGGCGGGGCGACGACACCCGCGTACATGGCGGCCACGTGCTGCAGGCCGCTCGTGAACATTTTCAGCGGAGGCAGGGTCTCGTCGACCGGGTGCTTCTCCTCCGGTATTGCGACTGCATCTTTGCGAAACCTGGGCGCCTGGGCCACGGCTTCCTCCGTTCGGTTGAACACGTCGGCAGGGACGTGGTGTCTTGGAGGTGGTGCGAAAGCGGTGCGAGTCGAGCCTGTGTATTGAGTTGTGGGATGCCGGGTGGCGGGGTGCCGTGGTCCACGGCATGCGGAAGCGATTCGCCCGAGTCGGTTCCACGGAAGGTGAAAGGCGGCGGTGGCACGAGTGACCACCCCCGGGGGCGCCCTCGGAAAACTCGGGCGCTCCCCGGGAACGGCTGCCGCGGACCCCGCTCGGGTCCGCGGCCTCCGGCCGGGGGGCCGGCCCCCCCGCCCGGGGTCAGGGGTTACCCCCCCGCCGCGGCCCGGGGGGGGGGCGGGGGGCCGGGGGG
>NZ_JBEORW010000013.1:30388-127079 GCF_040302565.1 Streptomyces sp. NPDC097981 | reverse complement strand
CCCCGCGGGGCCCCCCGCCCTCCGGCGGGGGCCCGCCCCCCCCGGCCGGACTTCTGGGGTACCCCCCCGGCTGCGGCCGGGGGTGTGGCCCCTGGCAGAGCCAGGGGAGGGGATCAGCCCTGCGCGGTGATGCGCGCGAGGCGCTGGGCCTCTTCGCGGGTGGACACCGCGATGGCGTCCTCGTCGGCGAAGAGCAGTCGGTTGTTCTCGACGATCTGCTTGCCGTTGACCAGCGAGAGGGTGACCGGGGCGGCCGCACCGAAGACCAGCGCGATGACCGGGTCGGCGATGGAGGAGTGGGCCAGCGTGCCCAGGTTCCACATCACCAGGTCG
This sequence comes from Streptomyces sp. NPDC097981, assembly GCF_040302565.1. Taxonomy (NCBI): domain Bacteria; kingdom Bacillati; phylum Actinomycetota; class Actinomycetes; order Kitasatosporales; family Streptomycetaceae; genus Streptomyces; species Streptomyces sp. NPDC097981. The sequence continues at coordinate 126,746 of NZ_JBEORW010000013.1, read as the reverse complement.
GCGAGCTTGCCCGGCTCCAGGGAGCCGATGTTGTCGGCGCGCCCGAGGACCTGGGCGCCGCCGTACGTACCGAGGCGCAGGGCCTGGCGCGCGTTGAGGGCGGCCTCGCGGTGGACCGGGTTCAGACGGTTGATCAGCAGCGCGTTGCGCAGCTCGGTGTGCAGTTCACCGGACTCGTTGGAGGCGGTGCCGTCCACGCCGAGGCCGACCGGGACGCCGGCGGCGAGCATGTCGGGCACGCGGGCGATGCCGGCGGCCAGACGGGCGTTGGAGGACGGGCAGTGCGCGACACCGGTCTTGGTGCGGGCGAACGCGGCGATGTCGGAGTCGTTCATGTGGACGCTGTGCGCCATCCACACGTCCTCGCCGAGCCAGCCGGTCGACTCGAAGTAGTCCGTCGGGCCCATGCCGAACAGTTCCTTGCAGAACTGCTCTTCCTCGACGGTCTCGCTGCCGTGCGTGTGCATGCGCACACCGAGGCGGCGGGCCAGCTCGGCGCCCTGCTTCAGCAGCTCGGTGGAGACCGAGAAGGGGGAGCAGGGGGCGACGGCGACCTGGGTCATCGCGTCGAAGGAGTGGTCGTGGTGCTTCTTGACCGTCGCCTCGGTGTCCGCGAGCGCGCCTTCGAGGGTCTCGACGGCGTGGTCCGGCGGCAGGCCGCCGTCCTTCTTGCTGCGGTCCATGGAGCCGCGGGCGAGGGTGAAGCGGACGCCCATCTCGGACGCGGCACGGATGATCGCGCCGGAGAGGTCGCCGGAGCCCTTGGGGTAGACGTAGTGGTGGTCCATGGCGGTGGTGACGCCGCCCTTGGCCATCATCGCCAGGGAGCCCTGGGCGGCCGTGTAGGCCATCTGCTCGTCGATGCGCGCCCACGTCGGGTACAGCGCGACGAGCCAGTTGAAGAGGTTGTGGTCGGTGGCCAGGCCACGGGTGATCCACTGGTAGAAGTGGTGGTGGGTGTTGACCAGGCCCGGGGTGACGAGGTGACCCGTTCCGTCGATGCGGCGGACCACGTTGTCGAGGTTCTCGGGGGCTTTGCCCGCGCCGAGCGACTCGATCTTGTTGCCGGCGACGACCACGTAGCCCGAGGCGTACTCGGTGTCGTTCGCGTCGACGGTCGCAATCGCACAGTTCTCGATGACGATGCGCTCTACGGCGCCGTCATGCGCTGCCGATGCTGCCATGGGACTTCCTCGTGCTTTCAGTGGCGGTGCGGGCACGGCAGAACCCAGGGGATTTGAGTGCCGGAGCCGGGGACTTTGACAGCTGACAGTACTGCCGTCCCATGTGGTGCGTCCGGGTGCCGATTCAGGAAGTTGAAACGTGTCGCGCGGTCCCGGGGCCACTGCGGAGCCCCGGGACGCGCCTGCCGCATCAGAGGTTGGTCATGTCTACGGGGATACGGGCGTCGACGCCGTCCCGCAGGACCGTCGCCTCGATCAGACCGTACGGGCGGTCCGCGGCGAAGTAGACCTCGTTGTCGTTCTTGAGGCCGAACGGCTCAAGGTCGACGAGGAAGTGGTGCTTGTTCGGGAGCGAGAAGCGGACCTCGTCGATCTCCGAACGGTGGTTGATGATGCGCGAACCCATCTGGTACAGGGTCTGCTGGAGCGAGAGCGAGTAGGTCTCCGCGAAGGCCTGGAGCATGTGCTTCTTGGTCTCGGCGTAGGACTTCTCCCAGTTGGGCATCCGCTGCTCGTCGTCCGACCAGTTGAAGCGCCAGCGGCCCGACACCTGGGTGGCCAGGATGCGGTCGTACGCCTCCTGCAGGGTCGTGTACTTGTCCTTCACGTAACCCCAGAACTCGGAGTTCGTGGAGTTCATGACGATCAGGTCCTTGAGGCCGGAAATGACCTCCCAGTTCCGGCCGTCGTACGTGATCTGGGTGACGCGGGTCTCCATGCCCTTGCGGACGAAGGAGTGGTTGACCTCGTCGGAGCCGATGAACTTGGAGTTGGCGTCCGAGGTGGCGATCCGGTCCCAGGCGTACTCCTCGATCCGGATGCGCGCGCGCTGGATCGGCTCCTGGCTGTTCACGAACCAGCGCGCCAGGTGGATGCCGAACTGCTCGGCGGACTCGATGCCGTACTCCTTGGCGAACGCGTACACCGTGTTCTTGGTGGTGTCCGTCGGAAGGACGTTGGCGTTCGAGCCGGAGTAGTGGACGTCGTCCATGTCGCCGGAGAGGGCGACGGAGACGTTCAGGTCCTTGATGTGGTGGGTGTCGCCGTCCCGCGTGATCTTGACGACGCGGTTCTCTGCCTTGCCGTACTGGTTCTGGCCCAGAATCGTGGCCATGCTAGCTCCCTCGGTAAACGGAGTAGCCGAACGGGTTGAGCAGCAGCGGTACGTGGTAGTGCTCGCCGGGAGTGACAGCGAAGGTGATCGTCACTTCCGGGAAAAACGCACCGCTGTCCCTTACGCGGGGGGCGTCCTGCTGCGCCTCGGCTTGCTTCTTGGAACTGTGCTTACTAAAGAAGTACGTCTCGGTCTCGAAGTCGAGACGCACGTGTGTGGTGCCCTCCGGCAGCGCCGGCAGGTCCTTGCAGCGCCCGTCCGCATCGGTGGCGGAGCCGCCCAGGGCCGCCCACTCGCCGCCCGGTCCCGTACGGGCCGACAGGGAGATGGCGACGCCCTCGGCGGGGCGTCCGATGCTGGTGTCCAGGATGTGCGTGGACACCGACGCGGTGGTCTCGGTGCTCATGGTCACGCTCCTTCTTCTGCGAGTTCTGCGAGGCGGGTCAGGCGGATCCGGTTGATCTTCACCAGTTCACCGCGGGCGATCTCCCGCTCCTGCTCCGGCGAATTGTCGATCCGGACCTTGACCGCGTCCCGCATGAACTCACCGGTCGCACCGGTGGCGCAGATGAGGAAGACATGGCCGAACTTCTCCTGGTACGCCAGGTTCAGTTCGAGGAGCTCGTTCTTGAGCTCCTCCGAGGCGCCGGCCATACCGCGCTGCTCGCGGGCGGAGGTCGGGTCCCCCGGCTTCGGCCGGCCGATCGGCGCGTGGCCGCCCATGGCCTCGCCGAGGTCCTCGGCCGTGAGCTCGGCCATGGCGGCCTCGTTCGCGGCGAAGAGGGCGTCGACGGTGGCGAAGGGGCGCTGGGCGAACAGCTTGCCCACCCATGCCGAGCTGGCGCACACCTCGTGCAGCTCGGCCGTGGCCGCACTGTCGTCCAAGGTGTTGAACCGGGTGAGACCCGGGGTCGGACTCGAAGTCACGGTAGGCCTCCGTGGCCTGTTGTTGCTTAGACGGGCTGGGCATAGCTAACGCCCTCGACAACACGGCGTCAACACTTTGTTGAAACTTCGCGTACACAAAAGCCGCCGCCCGGATGAATTGGGCGGCGGCTCGTCACTGTGGGTCGGCCAGGTTTCACGCTTGGTTGTTTTTGCCGGGATTTTCCCTGTTCAGATAGTTGTAGACCGTGAAACGGCTTACGCCCAGGGCCCCCGCGACCGTCTCCACGCCGTGCCGCACGGAGAAGGCGCCCCGCGCCTCCAGTATCCGCACGACGTCCTGCTTGGTCTTCCGGTCGAGCTGGGACAACGGTACGCCGTACCGGCGCTCCAGCGCCGCCAGGATGCGGTCCAGCGAGTCGGACAGCTGGGGCAGCCGTACGGCCAGCAGGTCCTGCCCCTCCCAGCTCAGCACGACGTCGTCGGGCCGGGCCAGGGCGGGATCCATCAGCTCGCCGCCCATCGCGTCCACCAGCGGCTTGACCGCGGTGACGAACGGGTGGTCGCGGGGCTCGGTCATGGGGTGTCCTCCCCGATCACGTTGACCTGGAGCGAGACACGCGTGGCCCCGGACTCCAGCGAGTCGCGCAGCAGCGCGGACACCGCGGCCAGGACCGCATCGGCGTCACCCTCGGCCGTGTTGCCGAACGGACCTACGTCCACCGCGTCCAGCTGGGCCTTCTGGATGACCTCGCGAGCAGCCACGGCATGGGCGGGGGCCTCTTCGAGATCGAAGGGCTCGGTCGTGAACTCCACTCTCAATCGCACCCTGGTCAAGCTACCTCCCGGTCACGATTTTCCGGGAGTCCGGGCTTGACATCTACGACAAGCCCGATGCAGTCTTCCATCAAGCAGAAACTAACTTCCGCAATACGGAAGGAGCGCACACCCCTCATGGGATACACGGACCAGCGCTTCGATGTGAACCTTTCGATCCTCTTCACGGAACTCCCGCTCCTGGAGCGCCCCGCGGCCGCCGCCGCGGCAGGCTTCACGGCGGTCGAGCTGTGGTGGCCCTGGATCGAGACCCCCACCCCCGCCCAGGAAGAGCTGGACGCCCTCAAGAAGGCTCTTGAGGACGCCGGCACCCAGCTGGTGGGCCTGAACTTCTACGCCGGCCGGCTGCCGGGCCCGGACCGCGGTGCGGTTTCGGTACCCGGTGAGGAGTCGGACCGCTTCAACGCGAACATCAACGTGGCTGCGGACTTCGCCGTCTCGGTCGGCTGCAAGGCTCTCAACGCCCTGTACGGCAACCGGGTCGAGGGTGTGGACCCGGCCGTCCAGGACGAGCTGGCCCTGAAGAACCTGGTCGTGGCCGCCCAGGCCGCCGACCGCGTGGGTGCGATCCTCCTGATCGAGACCCTCAACAAGCCCGAGTCACCGCTCTACCCACTGGTGAGCGCCCCGGCCGGCATCGAGGTCGTGGACAAGGTGAACGAGGCCACCGGCCTCGGGAACGCCAAGTTCCTGCTCGACCTGTACCACCTGGCGATGAACGATGAGGACCTCTCCGAGGTCATCGAAAAGTACGCCGCCAAGACCGGGCACGTCCAGATCGCGGACAAGCCGGGACGCGGTGCCCCCGGCACCGGCGAGCTGCCCCTGGAGCAGCTCCTCGACCAGCTGAAGAAGGCCGGTTACGAGGGCTACGTAGGCCTGGAGTACAAGGCCGCCGATGCCGCCGCCTCCTTCGAGTGGCTGCCGGCCGAGGCCCGCGCCGCCCGGTAGGCGGACCAAGTCCGGGCGATCGGCCAGGCATCTCACGCACTTTTCGTACAAAGCATTAAGAGAAGGACCCTCATCATGAGCAACCTCCCCAAGATTGCCTGGATCGGCCTCGGAATCATGGGCTCCCCCATGGCCGAGAACCTCCTGAAGGCCGGCTACCCGGTCACCGGCTTCACGCTGGAGCAGGACAAGCTGGACCGCCTGGCCGCCGCCGGCGGCACCGCTGCCGGCTCGATCACCGAGGCCGTCAAGGACGCCGACGTCATCATCACGATGGTGCCCGCCTCCCCGCAGGTCGAGGCCATCTCCTACGGCGAGAACGGCATCCTGGAGAACGCGAGGTCCGGGGCGCTGATCATCGACATGTCGTCGATCACCCCGCAGACCTCGGTCGACCTCGCGAAGAACGCCGCCGAGAAGGGCATCCGCGTCATCGACGCCCCGGTGTCCGGCGGCGAGGCCGGCGCCATCGAGGCCGTCCTGTCGATCATGGTGGGTGGCGAGCAGGCCGACTTCGACGCGGCCCTGCCGATCCTCGAAGCGCTCGGCAAGGTCATCGTGCTCTGCGGTCCGCACGGCTCCGGCCAGACGGTGAAGGCCGCCAACCAGCTCATCGTCGCCGTGAACATCCAGGCGTGCGCCGAGGCCGTCGTCTTCCTTGAGAAGTCGGGCGTGAACCTCCAGGCCGCCCTGGACGTCCTCAACGGCGGTCTGGCCGGCTCCACGGTCCTGACCCGCAAGAAGGACAACTTCCTGAACCGCGACTTCAAGCCCGGTTTCCGGATCGACCTGCACCACAAGGACATGGGCATCGTCACGGACGCCGCCCGCAACGTCGGTGCGGCCCTGCCGGTCGGCGCGGTCGTCGCCCAGCTCGTCGCCTCGCTGCGCGCCCAGGGTGACGGCGGCCTGGACCACTCGGCCCTGCTCCGCGCGGTCGAGCGCCTCTCCGGCGCCCAGGTCTGATCCCGCGGCCCGCTCCCCCGGGCCGCCTCCCCCTCACGGGGGCCTGAGTTTCCGGATGGTGCCGGTGCTGACACCTGTCCTGTCGCGCCCAGGCGCCGGCACCGTCCGGATCACCTCTCTCCAACTTTGTTCAACAAACTGTTGACGCTGCGTTCGGCCTGAAATTAGGCTGTTCCGCATGACGGAAGACGCTTTCCGCCAGCAGGTTCCCGTACGGAAGGTCACCATGTCGAAGCGCACGCTGACGACCGAGTCCGGCGCCCCGGTCGCCGACAATCAGAACTCCGCCACCGCCGGCGTCGGTGGCCCGCTCCTGGTCCAGGACCAGCAGCTCCTGGAGAAGCTCGCCCGCTTCAACCGTGAGCGCATCCCGGAGCGCGTGGTGCACGCCCGCGGCTCGGCCGCGTACGGCCACTTCGAAGTGACCGACGACGTCACCGCGTACACCAGCGCCGCGTTCCTGAACACGGTCGGCAAGAAGACCGAGACCTTCCTGCGGTTCTCCACCGTGGCCGACTCGCTCGGTGGCGCGGACGCGGTCCGCGACCCGCGCGGCTTCGCGCTGAAGTTCTACACCGAAGAGGGCAACTACGACCTCGTCGGCAACAACACCCCGGTGTTCTTCATCAAGGACCCGATCAAGTTCCCCGACTTCATCCACTCCCAGAAGCGCGACCCCTTCACGGGCAAGCAGGAGCCGGACAACGTCTGGGACTTCTGGGCGCACGCCCCCGAGGCGACGCACCAGATCACCTGGCTCATGGGTGACCGCGGCATACCGGCCTCGTACCGCCACATGAACGGCTACGGCTCCCACACGTACCAGTGGACGAACGAGCAGGGCGAGGCCTTCTTCGTCAAGTACCACTTCAAGACGAACCAGGGCATCCGCTGCCTGTCGGGCGAGCAGGCCGCCGAGCTCGTCGGCAAGGACGCCAACTCGCACCAGACCGACCTGCTCCAGGCGATCGAGCGCGGTGTGAACCCGAGCTGGACCCTCTACGTCCAGATCATGCCGGCCGCCGAGGCCGCGGACTACCGCTTCAACCCGTTCGACCTCACCAAGGTGTGGCCGCACAGCGACTACCCGCTGCAGCGCGTGGGCCGCCTGGTCCTCGACCGCAACCCGGACAACGTGTTCGCCGAGGTCGAGCAGTCCGCCTTCTCCCCGAACAACTTCGTCCCGGGCATCACCGCCTCGCCGGACAAGATGCTCCAGGGCCGCCTCTTCGCGTACGCCGACGCCCAGCGCTACCGCCTCGGTGTGAACCACACCCTGCTGCCGGTCAACGCCCCGAAGGCGACGAAGGCCGACAACTACGGCCGCGACGGTGTCATGGCGCTGCGCAACGGCTCCCGCCACGACAAGAACTACGAGCCCAACTCGTACCAGGGCCCGGCCGAGACCGGTCTCGCGCTCGGCGCCCCGAAGGCCGTCTCCGGCTACACGGGCACCCACGCGGCCCCGGCCCACACCAAGGACGACGACTTCTTCCAGGCCGGTGAGCTCTACCGCCTGATGTCGGAGGCCGAGAAGCAGCGTCTGGTGGCGAACATCGCCGGCGGCCTGTCTCAGGTCACCCTCGAAGACGTCATCGAGAAGAACCTGGCTCACTTCCACGCCGCCGACGCCGACTACGGCAAGCGCGTCGAGGAGGCCGTCCGCGCCCTGCGCGACGCCTGAGCCGAAAAGCTGCACCGGGGACCTGGCGGGAGGTCAGGTCCCGGGTGCCGAGCCCGGACCGCGGACCCGGATGAGGGGTGGTACGCGGCGAGGGCAGGACGAGGACCGTGGCGAGCGTGCGAGCCAGTGCGGTGGTAATGGGTTCCGAGGCCCGTCTCTTGACCTGAGGGAGACGAAGCCGGAGTTCTCGTCGCCGCCCGCCACGGTCCCAGCCGATCCCTGTGTACGGGGGCCACGCACAGAGTCCCCGAGGACAACCTCCCCAATACTCCGCCCGGCGGCGCGAACGGCCTCTCCTGGACGCCGTCCTCGCACCGCTGCGCGGGCATCGGGCCGGCTGCGCCGGCCTCCGGCCGCCGGGCTCTGCCCGGGGCCACCCGTACTCCGCCCGGCGGCGCGAACGTCCTGTCGCGCCAGCCTCGCACCGTCGGGCGGTCACACCCAAAGCGCCGAGTCACGGACGGTCCCGTGACTCGGCGCTTTGTCGTGCGCGCGTGTCGTGCGCGTGTGTCGTACGCGGGTGATCAGCCGGTGCGCCGGTCGTCGATCCCGACCGACAGGTACGGCCACGGCGTGGTGAACCCGGCCAGTTCCTCGCACGTCGCTCCGCCCGGTGCGCGCAGGGGCCCGTCGGGGCGGAAGTGGACGGTCGTACCGGTCGTGCCGTCGTCGGCGACCGGTGTCAGGCCGGTCACGGGGACACCGTGCTCGTAGCGCTGGACCCAGGCTCCGCCCGCGCGCCGGTTGGTGTGGACCAGCCACTCGCTGAGCGCGGCGACGACGGACATGCCGCGACGCGGGTGGCCGTCGGGCAGCGTCTGCGCGCCCGGGTGGTCGAAGAACCGGAGGTCCTTCGTGGCCATGACCGGCTTCTTCACCGGCCGGCCGTGATCGTCGAGACGGGTGTCGGTGCCCCGGCCCTCGTCCGCCACGGACACCGAGCCATCAGCGTGGAGCGTGACGGTGCACCGTCCCCCGCCGGTGCACTCCGCCTCGTCGGCCGCGTAGGCGATGACTTCGAGGAACAGGTGGCGCAGTCCCCCGGGGGCGAATGCAGCCTGGTCCCGGCGGATGGAGGCAAGGTGCCCGACGTCCACGGAGCGTGCCCAGTCGTGCGTCGTGTTGGACCAGGAGGCCGTTGATCTGTCCATCGGCGCAGTATGCCAACCCGGAGCGCGGGTCATGGGCGGCCGCCCGACCCGGCGCTGCGTCATGCCCTGGCCTGGCGGGGAAGGCGTACGGAGAGGGCGAGGGCGGCCGCCAGGAGGGCCACCGTCACCAGGGCCGTGGCGGACAGCGCCGCCGACGGGGTGCGCCCGTGGTCCGTGAACGCCGACCAGAGCGTGACCAGCAGGGCCACACCGACCGCGTTGGCCAGTTGCTGCACGGCATTGAGCACGCCGGACGCGGAGCCCACCTCCGGTTCGGACACGCCCGCCAGGATCACGTCGAACAGCGGCGGGATCACCAGGCCCATCCCGAGCCCGGTGGCGAGGGTGCCCGGGACCAGCCGCCAGCCGTCGCTCGCGCCGTCGGTCAGGGCTGCGAGCAGTCCCAGCCCCAGCGCGGTCAGGACGATCCCGCACTGGATCACGACCCGGCCGTGCCGCCGGGCCAGCGCCCCCGCCGGGCCCGCGGAGAGGGCGATGCCCAGGGCCATGGGGGCGATCGCGTACCCCGCGCCCTGCGGCAAGAGGCCGAGCGGGCCCTGGAGGAAGAGGGACAGCACCATCATCAGGCCGGTGAACGAAGCGAAGAAGGCGACCGCGACCAGGATGCCGCTGGTGTAGCCCCGGTTGGCCAGCAGGCTCGGGGCCATGAGGGGCGAGGGCCGCCGGTGCTGGAGGCGCGCGAAGAGCAGGAAGCCGGCCGGTCCTGCGGCCAGCAGGACGAACCCCCAGACCGGCCAGCCCAGTTCCCGCCCCTGCACCAGCGGGTACACCAGAGCCCCGGAGGCCGCCCCGGCCAGCAGCATGCTCGGTACGTCGAGCCGCAGGGCGGCGTCGGGCGTGCCGCGCGGGATCCATCGTGCCGCGCCGGCCAGCGCCGCCAGGCCGAGCGGCAGGTTGACCAGGAAGACCATGCGCCAGCCGGTGCCGAACAGGTCCGTGCCGGCCAGGAGTCCGCCCACCACCGGGCCGCCGACCGCACACAGGCCCATGACCGGGCCGAACAGGCCGAAGGCCTTGCCCAGTTCCTCCTCCGGGAAGGTCTCCTTGATGATCCCGAAGCCCTGCGGCAGCAGCAGCGCGCCGCACGCGCCTTGTAGCGCACGGGCCGCTATCAGGGCACCGGGGCCCGGCGCCAGCGCGCAGAGCACGGAGGCCAGGGTGAACCCGGCGGCTCCGATCAGGAAGAGCCGGCGCCGCCCGAACCGGTCCCCCAGCCGCCCGGCGGTGATCAGCAGGACGGCGAAGGGCAGGGTGTACGCCGCGCCGAGCCACTGGGCGGTCTCCCGGCCCCCGCCCAGGTCGGCGGCGATGGCGGGCGCGGCGACCCCGGTGATGGTGGTGTCGAGGAGGTCCATGACCTCGGCGGCGAGGACGACGGCCAGGACCGCCCAGCGACGTGGATGCGGATGTGGATGTGGATGTGGATGTGGATGTGGATGTGGATGTGGCATGGCGGCGCTCCCCCATGGAGACGAATGGATGACGAACGGCGTTCGTTACGAACAACGTTCGCCACGAACACCGTTCGCTGTCAAGTGCTAGCCTGACGCCATGGATTCAGCAGCCCGCCGCAAGAGCACCCGCTCCCGCCCCGCCAAGCCCCCGCTGAGCGAGCGGGCCGTGATCGACGCCGGCCTGCGCGTGCTGCGCCGCGAGGGCCTGGACGCGGTGACCATGCGGAAGGTGGCCGCCGAGCTGGACACCGGCCCCGCCTCGCTCTACGTCTACGTCGCCCAACGCGACGAGCTGCTGCGCCTGATGCTCGACGCGGTGATCGCGACGGTGCCGCTGCCCGCGCTGCCCGGCACTCCCCCCGGAGACTGGCGCGAGCGCCTCGCCGGGCTGATCACCGACGTGGTCCACGTCCTCAACGCCCACCCCGGCATCGGCCGGGTCTCGCTCGGCTCCATCCCGACCGGCCCCGCCTGGCTCGACCTCTTCGACCGGATCCTCGGCCTCCTGCTGGCGGGCGGTGTCGACCGCCAACGCGCCGCATGGGGCTGCGACCTGATCGCCCTGCACATCGGTGCGGTGACCTACGAGGTCTCCGTCGCGCACCCGCCGGCCGGCGCCGGGCCGGACGCCCTTCAGGACGCCCTGGAGATGCGCCACGCCGAGGTCTCCATCGAGGAGCGGCTCGCCGGGCTGGACCCGGACCGGCATCCGCACCTCGCCGCGAGCGCCGCCGAGCTGGCGGCCGGTCCCGCCGCCGCACGGCTCGCCCTCGGTATAGAGGTGCTGATCGGCGGCCTGGCCCCGTAGGGCATGCAGAACGGCCCCCGCTTCTCCTGACGGAGGGGCGGGGGCCGTGAACCCATGCTGCCGTACCGGCCGTCAGACGGCCAGCGGGCGGATCGCGGTCGGGGCGTGGCCCGGCTCGGTCGCGAGCTCCTCGAACTCGGTGACATCGCTCATGTCGACCGTCTTGCTCATCGCGATGTTGGTGACGCGCTCCAGGATGGCCTCGACGACGACCGGGACCTGGTGCTCGACGGCCAGCTTCTTGGCCTCCTCGAACGCCTCGCCCAGCTTCTCCGGGTCGGTGACGCGGATCGCCTTGACGCCCAGGCCCTCGGCGACCTTGACGTGGTCGACGCCGTAGACGCCGATCTCCGGGGTGTTGATGTTCTCGAACTCGAGGTTGACCTCGAAGTTGATGCCGAGGCCGCCCTGCGCCTGACGGATCAGGCCCAGGTAGGCGTTGTTCACCAGGACGTGGACGTAGGGGACCTTGTGCTGGGCGGCGACCGCCAGCTCCTCGATCATGAACTGGAAGTCATAGTCGCCGGACAGGGCGACGACCGGGGTGTCCGGCTGCGCGGTGGCGGCACCGATGGCGGCCGGGATGGTCCAGCCGAGCGGGCCGGCCTGGCCGCAGTTGACCCAGTGGCGCGGCTTGTAGACGTGCAGGAACTGCGCGGCGGCGATCTGGGAGAGGCCGATGGTGGTGACGTAGCGGGTCTCCGGGCCGAACGCCTTGTTCATCTCCTCGTAGACGCGCTGCGGTTTCATGGGGATGTTCTCGAAGTGCGTACGGCGCTGCAGGGTGGCCTTGCGGTCCTGCGCGGAGGCCGCCCAGGCGCTGAAGTCCGGGAGCTTGCCCTCGGCCTTGAGCTCCTTGGCGATCTCGATGAACAGCTCCAGCGCGGCCTTGGCGTCGGAGGCGATGCCGTAGTCCGGGGCGAAGATCTTGCCGATCTGGGTGGGCTCGATGTCGACGTGGACGAACTTGCGGCCCTTGGTGTAGGCGTCCATGTTGTAGCCGGTGTGACGGTTGGCCCAGCGGTTGCCGATGCCGAGGACGAAGTCCGACTCCAGGAACGTCGCGTTGCCGTAGCGGTGGGCGGTCTGGACGCCGACCATGCCGGCCGCCAGCTCGTGGTCGTCCGGGATGGTGCCCCAGCCCATGAGGGTGGAAATGACCGGGATGTTCGTCAGCTCGGCGAACTCGACCAGCAGGTCGCAGGCGTCGGCGTTGATGATGCCGCCACCGGCGACGATCAGCGGACGCTCGGACTCCAGCAGGAAGTTCAGGGCCTTCTCGGCCTGGGCGCGGGTGGCCTGCGGCTTGTAGACCGGCAGCGGCTCGTAGGTCTCCGGGTCGAACTCGATCTCGGTCAGCTGGACGTCGATCGGGAGGTCGATCAGGACCGGTCCGGGACGGCCGGAGCGCATCAGGTGGAAGGCCTGCTGGAAGACACCGGGGACCTGCGCGGCCTCCAGGACCGTGGTGGCGGCCTTGGTGACGGGCTTGGCGATCGTGGCGATGTCAACGGCCTGGAAGTCCTCCTTGTGGAGCTTCGAGACCGGAGCCTGGCCGGTGATGCACAGGATCGGGATCGAGTCCGCGATCGCGGAGTACAGCCCGGTGATCATGTCGGTGCCGGCCGGGCCGGAGGTACCGATGCAGAGACCGATGTTGCCCGCCTTGGCCCGGGTGTAGCCCTCGGCCATGTGCGAGGCGCCCTCGACGTGGCGGGCGAGGGTGTGGTTGATGCCGCCCACGTTCTTGAGCTCGCGGTAGAACGGGTTGATCGCAGCGCCGGGCACGCCGAACGCTTGCGACACACCCTCGCGCTTGAGGATCTCCACTGCAGCGGCGGCGGCTGTCATACGAGGCATCGAGTTCTCCTGCGGGTCTGGCGGTCAGACTGTGTTCCGGCGTATTTCCGCAATCCGGAAGTTTTGTTCTGCTATACGGAACAAGCTAAGCGGCCAGTCCTCGCACGTCAAGGAGCTTCCACACCCCGGAACACACCAAAAGCCGCGTCTCACGCAAGCGACTTGTACGAACGACCGGGACGCGGCGGAATATCAGCGGAAAATCGAGGGCACGCCCGCCCCATCGGTGGCAGGTGGTGGAGCATGGACCCACGCACAGCGACGGAGGGGCGACGACTCATGGCGGAAGCGGTACCGGTGCGCTGCCCGGCGTGCCTGCGCGAGAACGGCTACGCCGCCCCGGTCTTCCCCTGCGCCTGCGGAAGCCCGGTCACCCCGCCGCTGGACCTGGCGGCGCCGCCCCTGCCGCTGACGCACCGCACCTGGTCCGAGAGCTGGGTGGCGGTGCGCTGCGCGGCCTGCGGGCGGGTGAGCGAGTGGCCGCACCCGGAGCTGGGCTGCGCCTCGTGCGGGACGGTGGTACAGATCGCGGTGCACCCGGTGGACCCCGAGCCGGGATGCGGCGTACGGGGCGGTCTGCCTCCGCATCCCGGCGTACGGGGACGGCCGGGGGCGGCGGATCCCCGGCCTCCGGGCACGCGGAACCCCGGTGGGGCGGCGGGCGCGGACGCCTTGGACGGCCGGCCCGGTGCGGACAGTGCGGCGGGTTCGGACGGGGCTGACGGGGCGGCCGGACCGGCCCTCGTACAGCCTTCGGCGCCGCCGGTGCCGCGGCCCCCGTTCCGCCCGGTGACCATCCGCACCGCCCGGGACGCGGTGGCCACGGCCGCGCTGTACCTGCGGTGGCTCGGCTTCCAGGACGTCCGGCAGCCCGACGCGCGGCCCATCCCCTCGGCGGCCGTGGACCTGCGGGCCCCCGGGCTGGTGGCGCAGGTGGACCCGACCACCGCGCCGGCAGGACTGCGGGCCGTGGAATGCGTCTGGCTGAACGGGCTCACGGCCTCCGCGACCAGCGTCTACTTCGCGCTCGCCGGATACACGCAGGAAGCCCGCTCCCGGGCGGACGACCTCGGCATACCGCTGTTCGTCATGGACCTCACCGGCATGCCGCAGCCGGTCAACGACCCGGCCGACGCGCTGATGGGCACCGGGGCGTAGGGCGCTCCCCGGGAGCCGGGGCGGCCCGGGCGATCACGCCCCGGGGCAGGACGTAGGCTCGGCACACCCATCCGCATCCGTTGGTGCCGCCTGTCCGACCCGTCCCCGCGAGGAGAGCCCGATGAGCCTGTACGACATCCCGCTGACCACCCTGTCCGATGAGCCCACCAGCCTGGCGGCCCACAAGGGCAAGGCGATCCTGCTGGTGAACACCGCCTCGCAGTGCGGTCTCACCCCGCAGTACTCGGGACTGGCCCGGCTGCAGTTCGCGTACGAGGAGAAGGGCTTCACCGTCATCGGCGTGCCCTGCAACCAGTTCGGCGAGCAGGAGCCCGGCAACGCCGAGGACATCCAGACCTTCTGCGCGGCCGGCTTCGGCGTGACCTTCCCGATGCTGGAGAAGACCGAGGTCAACGGGGAAAACCGGCACCCGCTGTACCGGGAGCTGGTGAAGACCCCGGACGCCGACGGCGAGGCGGGCGATATCCAGTGGAACTTCGAGAAGTTCCTGATCTCGCCCGCCGGTGAGGTCGTGGCCCGCTTCCGCCCCCGTGTCGAGCCCGAGTCCGACGAGGTCGTCGCCGCGATCGAGGCGCAGCTGCCGGCCTGAGGCCCGGCTCCGCCACGGCGGAGCCGGGCCCCGGCTCCGCCGTACCGCCGCTCAGCCGAGCTCGGCCTCGTCGTACTCCGCCCCCGAGCCGGCCGCGGTGAGCTCCCGCAGCTCCACCCGGCGGATCTTGCCGGACACGGTCTTCGGCAGCTCCGCGAACTCGATGCGGCGAATCCGCTTGTACGGGGACAGCACCGCGCGGGAGTGCGCGAACAGCGCCCGGGCGGTCTCCGGCCCGGGTTCCCAGCCGGCGGCGAGCGCGATGTACGCCTTCGGCACGGCGAGGCGCAGCGGGTCGGGGGCCGGGACCACGGCGGCCTCGGCTACGGCCTCGTGTTCCAGCAGGGCGCTCTCCAGCTCGAACGGGCTGATCTTGTAGTCGGAGGCCTTGAAGACGTCGTCGGAGCGCCCGACGTACGTGAGGTACCCGGCCTCGTCGCGCGAGGCGATGTCGCCGGTGCGGTAGAGCCCGTCCGCCATGGCCTCCGCGGTGCGCTCCGGGTCGTCCCGGTAGCCGGTCATCACCCCGGCGGGCCGGGGGCGCAGGTCCACGCAGAGCTCGCCCTCGTCGGGGGACTCCTTGCCGGTGACGGGGTCGAGGAGGACGATCTCGTACCCGGGCGCCGGGCGCCCCATCGAGCCGGGCTTGACGGGGACGCCGGGGAAGTTGCCGATCTGGAGGGTGGTCTCGGTCTGGCCGAAGCCGTCGCGGATGGTGACGCCCCAGGCCTCGCGGACCTTCTCGATGACCTCGGGGTTGAGCGGCTCGCCCGCGGCGACGGCCTCGCGCGGAGGGGTGCGGAGCGTGGTGAGGTCGGACTGGATCAGCATCCGCCACACGGTGGGCGGGGCACAGAAGGTGGTCACGCCGTGCCGGTCCATCTCCGCCATCAGCCGCTCGGCGTCGAAGCGGGTGTAGTTGTACACGAAGACGGTGGCGCCGGCGTTCCACGGGGCGAAGAGGTTGGACCAGGCGTGCTTGGCCCAGCCGGGCGAGGCGATGTTCAGGTGCACGTCGCCGGGGCGCAGCCCGAGCCAGTACATGGTGGAGAGGTGCCCGATCGGGTACGAGGCGTGCGTGTGCTCGACGAGCTTGGGGCGGGCGGTGGTCCCCGAGGTGAAGTACAGCATCAGCGGGTCGGTGGCCAGGGTCTCGCCGTCCGGCCGGAAATCGCCGTCGGCCGCGTACATGTCCTCCAGGCGCCGCCATCCGGCGGGTACGTCCGGCCCGGCGGCGATCCGGGTGTACGTGCCGGGGACCCCGTCGAACTTGCCGGTGTCCTCGGCGCGCACGATGACGTGGCGTACGTGACCGCGCTCGATGCGGTCGCGCAGGTCCGCCGCGCCGAGCAGCGGGGTGGCGGGGATGACGACGGCGCGCAGCTTCATCGCGCCGAGCATGACCTCCCACAGCTCGCGCTGGTTCCCGAGCATGACCAGGACCCGGTCGCCGGCCGCGACACCCTGCTCGCGCAGCCAGTTGGCGGCGGCGTCCGACCGTACGGCCAGCTCCCCGAAGGAGACGGACCGGCTGGTGCCGTCCTCCTCGACGATGCGCAGCGCGTCGGCGCCGTTGCCTGCGGCGATGTGGTCGAACCAGTCCAGGGCCCAGTTGAAACGCTCGGGCCGGGGCCAGGTGAATCCGGCGTGGGCGGCTTCGTAGTCCCCGCGGCGTTCGAGCAGGAAGTCGCGAGCGGCCAGGAACGCGGCGGTGGCGCCGCTGTCGGTGAAGCCGTGCTCGGAGTGTTCTGCGTTCTCGGCGGTGTTGTGCGTCATGGGAGGCATCGTGCCGTGCCGGGCGTACGGCCCACCAGAGCGGCGTCAGCCGCGGATTGACCCGAAGCGCACGGAGCCGCCGCGGCCGTCCGGGTCCGCCATCTCCGCGACCAGCCGCTCCCTCTCGGCAACGATGTCGTCCTTCTGCTCCTTCGAGGCGTTCCCGAAGAGCTCGACGGTGAGCCGCCCGGCGTCCAGCCGCCACAGCCCGGCGACGAAACCGTCCACGAGGAGGGTGCGGTGGGCCTGGTTCCCGGCCCAGGTGCGCCCCTTGATCTCGGGGGCGATCACCCGGGTGCGGTCGGCGTGGGAGAGCAGCAGGTTGTCGAACTCCGGGAGGAAGCGGGGCGGGGCCGGAGTGCCGGCGTCGGGGCGGGGCGCGTCGGGCAGGTCGAACAGCTCGACGCCGTTCTCGTCGCGGAAGACGGCCAGCTGCGGGCGCAGCCGCTCGAAGGCCTCCCGCAGCCGGGTCAGGCCGGCCCAGATCTGCATGTCCTTGACGGAGGCGGGCCCGAAGGCGCCGAGGTAGCGCAGGACGACGTCGTCGACGGCAGGCACGGCCGTATCCGCAGGCGTGCCGAGCCACTGCTGAAGCGTGGTGAGCCGTACCGCTCCGCTGCGTCCCCACACCCCGCGCGGTGTGACCTGGACGAGCGGGAGCCGGCACCGCGCGGCGACGGACAGGGCCTGCGGATCGGCGTCCGGCCACTGCCCGAGCAGCTCCGCGCGGATCTCGCCCATCGTGCGGGGCTCGGCCTCGACGAACACCCGGGCGAGCTCGCCGAGCCGCTCCAGGTCCACTCCGGCCAGGCCCTTGCGGAAGTTGTTGACCTCCCGGTCCCGGGCGCCCTGGACCAGCGGCCGCAGGATCAGCGCGTCGTGCGCGGTGTGGGTGTGGATGGTGGACCGCATGGTGACCATCCGGACGACCCGGCGGGACTCCATCAGCTCCGCGAGCTCGGCGGGCCGGAAGCCGGCGAGCCGGGCGTGCAGCTGGAAGTAGGGCGGCTTCACGTTCTGCGCCTGGAGTCCGAGCAGGTGCGCGACGGCGTCCTGTGCGGACATCGCGGCGCGGCTCAGGAGCAGCTGGCGGGCGAGCGTGGCACGGTTCAGTGAACGGGTATCGAGTACGGGATGCGTCGTCCTGGAGGCCATGACAGCAAGCTATCCCTGATTGCGGACACCTCCTGTCCGCAACCCTTCCTCGCTATATCCTGCCTATTGCCCGAATACAACGCGAAACCACACACAACCCCACACGAAAACAGACTTTCGACCGGGAGCAGACCTGCGATGCCGGAGCGCCCAGACCGCCGCCCCTCGCCGTCCGCGAAGCGCACTGGATGGCGCCGCCCCACGCCCCCGCCCGCCACGCCCCCCGCCTCCCCGCCGGCCGGCCCGGAGCCCGCACCGGAGCCCGCCACTCCCCCGAACCACCGCAGCGTGATCGACTCCGCCGTCTACCGCGACGGCCGGCGCATCGCCTCCCCCACGACCCTCGCGGAGACCTTCCGCCTGCTGCGCGACCAGCCCGAAGGCATGGCCTGGATCGGCCTGCATCGCCCCACCGAGCCCGAACTCCACTCCTTGGCCGGCGAGTTCAACCTCCACGAGCTCGCTGTCGAGGACGCCCTGGAGGCCCACCAGCGCCCCAAGCTGGAGCGCTACGGCGAAACCCTCTTCGTCGTCCTGCGCGCGGCGCGCTACCTCGACGCCCCGGAGGAGGTCGAGTTCGGCGAGCTGCACATCTTCGTCGGCCCGGACTTCCTGATCACGGTCCGCCACGGCGCGGCCCCCGACCTCTCCGCGGTGCGCCGCCGCATGGAGGCGACCCCGGAACTCCTCTCCCTCGGCCCCGAGGCCGCCCTGTACGCGATCCTCGACGCGGTGGTGGACGGCTACGCCCCGGTCGTCGCGGGCGTCCAGAACGACATCGACGAGATCGAGACGGAGGTCTTCCGCGGCGACCCGGAGGTCTCCCGCCGCATCTACGAACTCTCCCGCGAGATGGTCGAGTTCCAGCGCGCCACCCGCCCCCTGGTCGGCATGCTCCACGGCCTGATGGCCGGCTTCGCGAAGTACGGCACGGACGAGGAACTCCAGCGCTACCTCCGTGACGTGGCCGACCACGTCACCCACACCAGCGAACGCGTCGACGGCTTCCGCCAGGCGCTGACCGAAATCCTGACGGTCAACGCCACCCTGGTCTCCCAACAACAGAACGCCGAAATGCGCGCCTTGGCCGAAGCCGGCTTCGAACAGAACGAAGAGATCAAGAAGATCTCCTCGTGGGCCGCAATCTTGTTTGCACCCACACTCGTGGGAACCATCTACGGCATGAACTTCGAGACGATGCCGGAACTACATTGGGCAGCGGGCTACCCCTTCGCAATCCTGCTGATGGCGGTGGTCTGCACGAGCCTGTACGTCATCTTCAAGAAGCGCGACTGGCTTTAACGACCCACCTCGCATACCTGATCGACTTAGCGGAAGCGAACAGTGAATCAAAGCCTCAGAGGCCCCGTGGGGAGAACCTGGGGAGAATGCGTGGCAGAGGGTCGACCACCCTCAGCGCCGCCGCCTCAACGGGGGCGGCGCCCGGCGCAGTCGCCGCCTGCCGCGCTCCGCAGGAACTGGCCATTCGGTCCGCCCTGCATTTCCGCTACGTGACACACAGCCGGAAAGCCTAGGCGCAGGCCAGCGGGCCATGCGGTCAGCCGGCGAATCGTGAAGGCATGGCCGACTTGCGCCCTTGTCGCCCACACGATCATGACGGCGTATCAGGTTCTGTCAGTGGCCGCAGCTACAACCGATCTGGAGGTCCGCATGGCGCGGACCGATGGGGAGGGAATCAGCATGCCGAAGGTTCCGGACGGATACGTGCGCGTACGAAGCCACCTCCGCCGCAAGCCGGGTCCGAAGTCCGCCAAGGGACTGAGCGTCTGGGCCGTGGCCGGCCTGTGCGCGGTGGTGTGGCTCTGGGGCCAGGTCTTCGGGTTCGGCGACAGCAGCACCGAACAGCAGCCTGCGCCGAAGCCCGCCGTCTCCGCACCAGCGGCCGGGCAGTGACGGCCAGGCGGCGCCGAAGGATCCGATGGCAACCGCGCAGTACCGCAGACCTACTGGGTGCGGCAGCCGTTGCCCTCGCGCTCACGGTCGCCCTGGCACAGGCCGCATCGCGCCTCCTGACGAGGGCCGCCGCAGCCTGGCCAGTGCTCGTCCTGATCGGTCTCGCTCTCGCCGGCGGCTTCGCCTGCCTCCGGGTACGGGGCTCCCGCCGACATCGCGCGGACAGCGAGAGGCTGGCCCGTCTGCGCATCACCATGTCCGAGCTGGACGCGATGGACGATCAGCAGTTCGAGTACGCGCTGCGCGACCTCCTCGTCCGCGACGGCTGGGCGGCCAGGAGGGTGGGCGGGGGCGGGGACCAGGCCGCGGACGTGATCGGCGTCCGGATACCCCTCGGGCGGATCGTGGTGCAGGCGAAGCACACCCGCGTCGGCGGCAAGGTCGGCTCGTCGGTGATGTACCAGGTGAACGGAACGGCGGGTCCCGCACACAGGGCGGACCACGCGGTCGTCGTCACCAACGGCGCGTTCACCCGCGACGCCATGGCCTGGGGCGACCGTCACGGGGTGCGGTGGGTCGACCGCGACCGACTGAACCGCTGGGCCCACGAGGGCAAGGCGCTGCACGAGCTCCTCGGCCTGCCCGCAAGGCGCGCCCGCCTGCCTTGGCGTCGCGCAGCATGAGACGCAGCGCCTGACCCACTAACGAGAACGGGTGGCACAGCATGTGCTGTGCCACCCGTTCTCAGGCAAGGGCAAGGTCGTCTGGGACGTACTGAGGGGCCACTCCGAGCAGCGCATCGACTGCCGCACGGCCCTTGCCGCCGGCCTCGGGCATGAAGTGGGCGTAGTGGTCGAGGGTGATGGTCGGGCTGGAGTGGCCGAGCCACCGGGCGAGGGTGACCACGGACTCGCCCGCCTCGAGGATCACGGAGGCGTATGTGTGCCGGAGGACGTGGAAGCCGTCCTTGCGGGATGCCTTCCAGCGCTGGCCCTTCTCCCGCACGGGGATCACTCCGGCCTTCGCGAGGGCGGGCTTCCACACCTCGTCGTTGAAGATGTTGGCGCGGATCGCGTTGCCGTAGGTCGTGGCAAGGACCAGCGGGAAGGAGCGCTTCTCCCGATCGGCTTCGGGGCCACCCCAGGGCAGCTCGACCTCAACAGCCGGATGCTGCAGGAAGTGTGTGCGCAGCTCGGCGGCCACCGAAGGCGGCATGTCGACGACGCGGGTCTTCCCGCCCTTGGGAAGGGTGAAGTACAGGCGGCCGTACAGGAGCTGGACCTGTCGGCGGACGCGGATGAGACCTCGCTCGAAGTCGACGTCCGCCGACGACAGCCCGAAGACCTCTCCCTGGCGCAGCCCACACCCGAGGGCGACGACGACGGCGATCCGGTAGCGCTGGTTGATGTCGTCCCGTACCCGCTGCGCTGTCTCCAACAGCCACGCCTCCCGTTGGTCCTCGGGAGCCTTGGGCCAGCGCACTGACTTGGCGCGCATCGGGTTGCGGACCAGACGCTTGTCGTCGATCGCCGTCTCGAAGACGTTCGAGAGGGTGGTGAGGATCTGCCGGGCGTAGCGCGGTGCGCACTCGCCTTCGAGCGTGGCGATGTAGCCGCGCAGGACGGACGCGGAGACGTCCCGCAGTGCCACCTCGCCGATGTGCGGAAGGACGTGGAGGCGCACGCGCTCGTCAACCCGCTTGACCGTGCCCGGTGCGCCCCGCACTCCCGTCTGCCAGTGGCGCGTGACGTAGTCGGCGAGGGTGATGGAGCCGTCGCGCGGGTCGACGAACTCGCCCCGCTCACTGTCGGTGCCGGCCCTGCGGAGCCACGCCTTGGCGTCCTCCAGGGTGTCGAACGACATGCCCCGGACACCCGGGATCCCCGCGACCCGGTAGCGACTCCCCTTTCCGTACCGGGCGGTGCGCTCGCGCTTGCCGGTGACGGGGTCCTTCTTCTTGTTGATCCAGCGGTCTTCGATGTAGCCGGCCAAGCGTTTCCTTGCAGCTAGTAGGGGTTCGGGATGGATGGCCGGAAGCCGTCAGCCGGTGGCCGGGTAGGCGGCGCGGCGCTGTGGTGCGGTGCTCACGGGGTTAAGGGCGGGGTTGGAGCGGGAGTCCGCTCGCTCCTGCTCGCGTATCCAGGCGTCGAGCGCATCGACCCGGTACGTCACCCGCCCGCGGGCACCCATCCGGAAACTGGGCGGCCCCTGCCGCCGGTGACGCCAGACGTAAAGAGTCTTGGGCGAAATGCCGAGATACGCGGCCGTTTCCTGGACCCCGAGAAATGCACGGCCGACGGTGGAACGGTGGCGAAGTTCGGGGGCACTGACAAAGGAAAACGGATCGACGACGGACAAGCGAAATTCCTTACGCGGGGGACGGGAACGCACATCACTGGCCACATACAGGCGCAGCAACCTCCAGGGACCACCAATGGTGCGGAGAATCCCCGGTTTCGGAAACCGGGGATCGTCGGCTATATTCCGCCCACCCTCAGCGTCTCGGGGCGACTCGAAGGAGCAGCAAGAAGTGCGTGCGGCGGCGCTCCGAGGGCTGCCGCGATGGCGACGAGGTCGTCGATGTCGCAACGCCGGACCGTGCGTTCGATGCGGGAGAGCGCGGTGAAGGTCATGGGGCGACCGAGTGTGGTGACCCGGGCGGCGAGCTGGCGCTGGGAGTAGCCACGGGCCACACGGGTGCGTTGGATGGCGTGGGCGGCGGCGCGTCCGGCGGGTCCGATTTCGAGAGGGCGTGGCGGCATTGGTGTGTTGTAGCTTGCCCGCCGGAGGTTCGGGAAGGCATTCCCCGTCTGCTGTGAGCGATCCCATGCCGACGGCGAATATCGCGGGCGATTTCGCCGACCGGCGTTTCGGGTTTACGGTCGTGCGACCGGAAAACCTTTCACGGCCGCTTGAGCCAAGTCTGGACTTCTGGACTCGGGGTGTGGCTGTGTTGTCCACGCACCCCGGCCCCGCCGGTTCCCTGCCCCGATTTCGAAAGGCGGTCGATCTCCATCGCCCGTATCCGCACCATCAAGCCCGAGGCCTTCGCCTCCGAGTCCCTGGCGGCCGTGTCCCTGAGCGCCGAGCGGACCTTCTTCGGCCTGCTCACCCAAGCCGACGACAAGGGCCGCATCCGCGACCAGGCCGCCGTCATCGCCGGGCAGCTGTGGTCGCTACGTCGCGAACACGGCCCGGTGGAGGTCGAGGAGGATCTGACGCAGCTCGACGCGGCCGGCCTGATCTGCCGCTACGAGGGCGAGGACGGAAGGCAGTACCTGCACGTCGTCGCCTTCGCCCTCCACCAGAAGATCAACCGCCCCAGCATCAGCAGGATCCCGTCCTGCCCGCACCACGACCTCGGCGTGCCGCGTGAGCCCTCACTGCCGGTACACGGAGCCGTCACGGAGGCCTCCAGGACGGGTCAGGCAGCAGACAGGGAGCCTGCCGTGAGCCGAGAATTTGCAGGTCAAGGGCCGTTCAGCGAACCCTCACAGCCGGTTGGGGAAGGGCTCACGGAGCCTGACGTGAGCCCTCAGCGTCCGGATCTAGGACCTAGGAACAGGGAACTAGGAACTACCCCGTTGGGGGGCGCGAGCGCCCCCGCGCCCCAGACCGTCTCGGCGAAGGACCTCATCACCGAGTACACCGCGGCCTGCGAACACCGTCCGCCCACGAGCGTGCTCGGGCAGCTCGGACGAGAAGCCGCCAAGCTCCTCGCCGAGGGCATCGACCCCGCCCACGTACGAGCCGGTCTGGACCGCCAGCGGACCAAGGGCCTTCACCCGAAGACCCTGGCCAGTGTCGTGCACGAGGTCATGAACGCGGGGGTGCCCACGACCGCCGTCACCCACCGTCCCTGGACCAACCCCACCGACGTCGCCGCTGCCTACGGGGGTGCGCTCTGACCGCCACCACCCTGCCCCAGCCCTCCGGTCAGGCCGTCCGGGCCGTGGCGGGCATCCTGGCCCGCCGGGGCATGGACCCCGTCATCGGCTCGGAGGAACCGGAGCCCACGCCCGAGCCTGTCAGCGCACTGGAACTGGCCGACGCCCGGATCCCTCCGCGATACCGGCACGCCCGCGCCGATCACCCCCAAGTCACGGCCTGGGTGGACGAGATCGCGTGTGCCGGGCGCCCCGGCCCGAGCGGGACGCGGGGCATAGCGGAAGGCCCCTCGCTCCTCATCGCCGGTCCCACGGGTACCGGCAAGACCCACCAGGCCTACGGGGCCGTCCGCGCCCTGCTGGCTGCCGGCGTCCGCCTGCGCTGGGAGGCGGTCACAGCCGCCGATCTGTACGCCCGCCTGAGGCCCCGCCCCGGCCTCGACGCGGAACGTGAGCTGCACACCCTGGCCCGTTGCCCGCTGCTGCTCCTGGACGACCTCGGCGCCGCCAAGGGCAGCGAGTGGACGGAGGAGCTGACCTACCGGCTGATCAACCACCGGTACGAGTACCTGCGCCCCACCCTGCTCACGACCAACCTTCCCATCCCCCAGCTCCGCACCGCCCTCGGCGACCGCGTCGCTTCCCGCCTCTCCGAGATGACGCACCGGGTCATCCTCGACGGCGCCGACCGCCGCCGCACCTCCCCTGCCGCTTGAACGCGCCCACCCTTTGGAGAACCACCCGCTTGACCACCACCTCCCACCGCCCGCAGACAGCCGAGCGGTATGCCCTAGCCGTCGCCGGATGCGTCATCGTCGCCCTCACCACCGCGGGTTTCTGGCTCTCCTACGCCCACCTCGCCGAAGTCGCTGGGCAGCACGGCCTCAGCGCTTCTCCAGCCCGCCAGTGGGCGTGGCCGGCAACGCTCGATGCCTTCATCGTCGCCGGGGAAGTACTCATGCTCCGCGCCAGCCTCCGCCGGGAAACCGACGGGTGGGCAATCGCCCTCACCGCTGCCGGATCACTGGGCTCGATCGCCCTGAACGTCGCCGGCGTCAGCAGGACCGACGGCGCCCCGACCCCGGCCCTCGACTACGTCGTCGCAGCCGTGCCTCCAGCAGCCGCGCTCTTCGCCTTCGCCCTCCTCATGCGGCAGATTCACCGCCACGTCGCCTCCCGCGACTCCCGCAACAGTCGCCGCCCGGCAGGGGAACCCTCAGCGCATCCAGCGGACCTGGACCGTCCCCGCGCGCACCCCGCCACAGCGCAGCTCCCATATCCAGAAGGGTCCGTGGACCCTCACAGTTCTCCACGCAAGGGTGACCGCTCCACTCCGGCTGACGCCCTGCAAGATGCGTCAGGCGATGTGGCGGAAGAGACCGATCAAGTGGCGGAAGCCGACGTCCCGCCGAAGAAGCGCACCGGTCGCAAGCCCGCCGCCACGGACGACGAACTCCGCGCCATCGCCCGCACCGCCCCGCTCGGACGCAACGGACGCGCGTCAAGCCGCCACATCGAGACGGTTGTCCGCGCACGCGGCCTCTCCATCGGCAAGGACCGCCGGGACAAGATCACCCGGCAGGTCCAGGCCGAACTCGACGGCGGTAGAGCGGACGCCGCGTAAGCCCACGTCCGAAGTCACGCTGCTCACGCACGCATCCGTCGCGGGGCGAGCTGGCATTCGTACGCCCTATCCCCACAGCACCGAAGCGTTCCAGCCCGACCACCAGGAGGCCCGCTCTTGCACGACGACCCCACAGCCACGAGTCCCCACGACCACCAGCAGGCGGCCCCTACCCAAGCCCGAGACGGAGCAAGTTATCCCTTTGGACACTCCACCGTCGGCGGAGTGTCCAAAGGGCTCACCGCCCCAGGGGGACGGAGCCTCGTCCGGCGCCGGGGGACGCCTGACGAGGAGGCTGCGACCGCGGGACGGACGCAGCCGGGGAATGAGCAACAGCCTGCGTGCGAAGCCACGTACACCTCCGCTGCCCCTCCAGCGCCCCGCACACGACGCCGTCACCACAAGCACCCCCAGCGCTCCAAAGTGTGCAGCGTCCGCGTGAACGACGACGAGCACGCGCTCGTCGTGACCGCCGCCAAGGCCGTCGGTTGCACCGTCGCCGGCTTCTTCGCCCGAGCGGCCCTCAGCGCAGCCCACGACCCGGGCAACAGCGCCGCAGCCATCGCCGGGCGCCGTGAGACCGTCAGCGAGCTGTTCGCTGCCCGCAGGCAACTCGGTCAGATCGGCAACAACCTGAACCAGCTGACCCGTGCCGTCAATTCAGGCGTCGAGCCGGCCGACGCCCAAATCAACGCCGTACTCGACTCGGTCCGCCGGGCGACAGCCCGAGTCCAGGACGCCACCGACCGGCTCCTCGAAGACAGTTAGGACCTGCCCCACCGCGGTCCTCGAGATCCACCGTCTGGCGTGTTGTCCCAATGCGCGCGATCAGTCCGCCTCAACACTCCAGGACGGCGTCGAGGTGTTCTTGCACCCGCTCGAACAGGCGGTACGGGATGTACTCAGAGATGTCGGCGTGGGCCACCCACGCGAGTTCGGCCAACTCGTCGGTGTCCACGACATGCGCGTGGCCGCCGACTACCTCACAGGCGGTGTACGACATCGAGCGGCCGGTGTCAGGGTGAATCCGCTCCCCGAGCAGCTTCAGCGCCTCCACGGCGATGCCGGTCTCCTCCAGGGTCTCGCGTACGGCGGCCTCCTCCCGGGCTTCGCCCGGCTCGACCGCACCGGCGGGGAACTGCCAGGAGAGCCGCCCCTCGCTGACCCGACGCCGCACGATCAGCACGCAGCCTTCGTGCACCACGACGGCCGCTGCGATGGCCGCTCGAGCCTCAGCGTTCCGCTGCTCCACGTTGCTCCTCCAGGTCGGGTGGGCCGGCTTCCCCGAGGGGCGATGCCGACACGTTCACTGCGGCTCTGCCCCAGCACGGAGGAGCGGCGCGAGCAGATCGACCGCTTCCTCCCAAGGGAAGCGATCGGCCCCACCACTGGACTTCGGACGGTGGGGCTCGTAGCTGCCGATCAGCACGCCCATCTCCCGGAGCTCGTCGATGCTGCGCCGGTAGGCCCGGTGGGCGGCGAGCGCGGTGTTCACATAGGGCAGCAAGACCGTGGGGACGCCCATGCCGGGGGCTTCACAGAGGATGCCGAGGGCAAGGTTGTCGGCGAAGCCCGCGGCCCACTTGTTGACCGTGTTGAACGTGGCCGGCGCAACCGCGATGGCGTCGGCCCGCGGGTACGTCCGTGCCTCGCCGGGCGAGCGCCAAGCGGACCGGACCGAGTACCCGGTCTGCTCCTCGATCGCCCGGACGTCGAGGAACTCCAGACCCTGCGGGGTGGCGATGACCCCGACCTCCCAACCCCGTTCCTGTGCCGCGGTGATCAGCCTGCCGACGTCGCCGGCGATCCCGGCGGCGCACACGACGACGTACAGGAAGGGCTTGGACTGCGGCTCGGTCACGCGGGTACTCCCAGTCGGCGGCTGAAGTGGTGGAGCTCCGGCAGCGTACGTCGGCGGTCCCGCGCGGCCATGTCGGCGACCAGCTCGCGGACGGCGGGACGGCGTACGTCCTGGGCGGGGCAGGTCTCGGCGATCCGGCAGGGCCTGGTAGCCGTCGGCCAGGCGGCCCTGCTGGGCGTAGGCGCTGCAGCTTCGACCCACAGGGCGCTCGGCTTTCGGGTACCGGGATGTGGCGAAGCGTGAGCGGGCGAGCAACACCGTGCGATCAGTTGCCAGGAACCCTCCCGGCCAGCGATCCTTTGCGATGCTTGCGGCTGCCGCCAAGGCCAGGAAGAACCGCTTGGCAACCGGGCAACCGGAGCCGCACGAGACCACCCCGTTCAACCACATCTTCGGCTTCCTCTTTGCCTCTGGGCAGCAGTCGGCCCACGACCACGCCACTGTTTTGAGACGGCCGCCACTCAGCGAGCAGGTTGTTCCCTCAAATGGGACAAGACCTCTGCGACCGACAGGTCGTAGTGGTCTTTGTCTCCTTCCCAGCGAGCCATGACCGCGACCGCCGCTTCGGCCATATCCACAGGCAACCCGGCGGCGCGGAGCGTTTCGGCGATGTCCTCCATCTCCGGAGCCCAGCGCCAGGCGCGTGCGGCCACGCTGGGCAGGTATCCGGGGTCGGAGAGGATGTTGGACGCCATCGTCTGCGCCTCGGCCGTGAGCTCGTCGCCGACTCCGTGGGCATCGGCGAGCGCGTGGGCCACACCGGCAAGGGTTCGGGCGGCCTTCTGGTAACTGGCGAACGCCATCTTCAGCGCGGAGGCGGAGCCGACGCTGCCGCTCGCGCGGCGGACGTGCAACGCGGTGTCCTTGAACAAGGGCTCCATCGTGTCCACGGCCTGGGCTTCGCCAGCCAGGTAGAGACGAGCAGCCCGTTGGCCGCCGGGCGGCGGACCAAAGATCGCTCCGTCGAGGACCGTGCCGCCGGGTCTGATCTCCTCCGCGATGCGCTGCATGCGCTGAGGGTTGATCGCGTTGGCATCCACGTACACGCCGGCGAAGGCATGGCCGGCGACCGTGGCTGCCACGTCTTCGGCAGCCTGCGGCGGACAGATCGACAGGACGATCTCGCTGCGCTCCAGCGCCTCGGCGAGCGAGTCACAGGCGATGGCGCCAGCTTCCTTCGCGCGCCGGTGGGTCGCCTCGCTTCGGCCTTCCGGCACCCACAGCACCTCGTGGCCTGCGGCGACGGCCTGGGCGGCGACCGCCGCGCCCATGGCGCCGGGGTGCAAGAGGGTCACGGTCGTCACTGGCTGCCTCCTGGCGGGAGCTGAGCGGGCATGCGTTCCTGATGAGCAATGATCACCTCACGGAGGCCGATCGCGGCAGGCGATCCGGCCCCGGGGTACAGCGCGAGCTGACGGCTGAAGTGGCCGATCCGGCGGTCGACGCTCTCTGTGCGGCGTCGGGCACTGACCCCGAGGACCGCGTGGATCTGGGTCGCCGCTCCGTCGATGTCCCCTCGGCCCAGCCGAGCCATCGCCAGGTCCATACGGGCCAGGGACATCTCACCAAGTCTCTGCTGCTCAGGAGGCGCGGACTGGAACAGCTCCACCGCTTCGTCGGCGCGAGCCTCGGCGTCGCTGAGGTGCTGCGTGCCCGCCAGCCACAAGTGCGTGCTGCTGGAGTAGAACAGCTGCTTCTCGACGGGGAAGGCCATCATCCCGCCGGGCAGCTCGTCGCCTTCGACGAGCTGTTCTCGTAGGCGGTCGGCGGCACTGAGGGCCGCCAAGGCATCGCTAGCCCGGTTGAGCTGGCCGAAGGCACGCGCCTTGATGCTCTCCAGCCGGATCTGCGCCGTGCCGGATTCCGGGGTGAACGCGCTTCCCGAGTCGGCGAGGCGTACGGCGTCTACCGGGCGCCCGTCCCAGTACGCGATGAGCGCCTGGAGCCCGCGCACCCAGGAACGCAGTCCGTTGTGGCCCGCGAGCTCGCCGAACAGGAAGGCGGTGCGGGCCTGTGTCTCGGCCGCGTCATAGCGGCCCAGGTCAAAGCTGGCATTCGCCAGTACGCCGCACAGGACACCGGCGCCTACGTAGAGATCAGAGGTGTACCGCGGTGGCTGACGTCCTTCGAGTAGTTCGAAGGCGCGGTCACGCAGGGCACGTACCTCTCGAAACAGGGGCCCGACGGGCCGGTTGGGGTACGTCATGACGAGGCGGCGGATGTCAGCTTCCAGCTGCTCCAGCGTGTGCGGTCCCACGTTGCTGCTCTCTGCCCTGGCCGCGAACTGCGCCGACTCGTTCGCCGCCGCCATGACGAGGTCTTCAAGGCCGTACTCGGATGGATCCACTGCATTGCGGTCGTCAGCCGTCGGGTGGTGCGGTGAGACACCCGGCTTGGACTCCGCGGGCCCGAGGAGTCGGGCGGCCGGGATGCCCGGGAACATGAACTCGAGGACGCGGCGTCCGACGGTCTGCGGGGTTCGGACCTCTCCGTGCGCGTACCGGAAGAACTGCCGCTTCTCGATCGTCGCCGTCGCGATCGAGGGCGGGCCCTCCAGCTCGGCTAACTGCTTGGCCGCCTGCTCGTACCGCCGCTTGAAGACCTGGTAGTCCTGCCAGCCCCGCTGGTTGATCAGGGTCTGGAAGAGGGTCGGTCCTGATGGCTCCACAGCCGCTCCCTCATGCCGGGGTCCTTGTCCGGCATCCACGCTAGACATCAACAGCCGCCGATCGAAGATCTGTTGTCCAGAAATTCCAGGCGGACGGCGAATAGACATCGGTTAGGCACGAAAGGGCCGCGTTCGGCGTTGCTCAGGGCCTCGTTCAGGCAGAAGCCGCCGGGAACACTTCGTCTTCGCCCCGGCAAGACAGCGGCCCAGCAAGGCCGATACTCCGCCGTGGTTACGCAAGCCAGGCAGCTCAGGAGGCCCGCTCATGGCAGCGCACCACCAGCTCGCGTTCACCGTTGCCCACTCGGCAGCCGGCGCCCAGCAGGCGCGACACCGCGTCGTCGCAGGCATTCGTTCCTGGGGCATACGGCTCGACGAGGAGGCACTGGACGGCATCGAGCTGGCGGCCGGCGAACTGATCGCCAACGCCGTGCGCCACACCGCGTCGGGGTCGGTCACGGTGA
Source organism: Streptomyces sp. NPDC097981 (assembly GCF_040302565.1). Classification (NCBI taxonomy): domain Bacteria; kingdom Bacillati; phylum Actinomycetota; class Actinomycetes; order Kitasatosporales; family Streptomycetaceae; genus Streptomyces; species Streptomyces sp. NPDC097981. The sequence goes on along the minus strand of NZ_JBEORW010000013.1, from coordinate 96,714 downwards.
GCCTCTGCCAGGAGGGGCCGGTGCTCGTGGTCGAGGTGCACGACGCGGCGAGGGTGCTGCCGCAGCCGGAAGCCTTGAGCTGGAGCACCGAGTCTGGGCGCGGTCTGTATCTCGTGTCCGTGCTCGCCGACCGGCACGGTGCTGATCTGACGGCGACGGGCAAGCGCTGCTGGGCGGAGTTCGACCTGCCCAACAGCCCGAGTGGTCAAATGGCGGATCAGGACAGCGGACGCGATCAGCGACTGCCCTCCGGTCGCGCCAGCGAAGTGGCTGATCGCGCGGTGACGAAGGTTCGCACATCGGCAGCCGACTCGTCGTCGCACACCCGGACGAGGGCCAAGCGTCGGACCGCGGTCGCGGCGGCCGGCAGGCCCTGCGCAGGTCATCTGATCGACTGAATAACGCTGATTTGAGAGCAAGTTGGGGGCCTAGACTCATGGGCTTCCCCCGGACTCCGGCCGATCACGGTCGACCGACGGACATGTCGTCCCCGGTCCTCCATTGGGCCGGGTCCACGAATCAGCTCCTGTACCAAGTGGAGGTATTCGCTATGCCCGAGAAGGTCACGAAGGAAAAGGTCCTCGTCTACGTCGTGCGCGACGGGCGCCTTCTGGTGTTCCGCCACACCGACTACTCCTACGAGGAGGTCGGCATCCAGGTCCCTGCGGGGAGCATCCGCCCCGGTGAGACCCCGGAGGCCGCCGCTCTGCGCGAGGCCCGCGAGGAGACCGGCCTGTCGGACTTCAAGATCGTCCGCAAGCTCGGCGAGGCCGAGTACGACATCAGCCCGTACCGGTTCGAAATCCAGCACCGGCACGTCTTCCACCTGGAGCTGACCGAGCCGACCCCGGAGCGGTGGATGAGCCAGGAGGACCACGACGGCGAGCAGGAGCCGACTCACTTCGAGTGCTTCTGGATCCCGCTGGAGGCCGCGCACATTCTCCAGTCCGGCCAGGGCGCCCTGCTGGGGCGTTTGTCCGACTAGCCAGTCATCCGGTCAGGGCAGCATAGGAGGGGGCAGCCGATGAACCTCAGCACAGAACAGCGCCACACGATCGACGGGCTCTACCGGGGCCTGGACGCCGATGACACCGGCACCGCGGTGTCGGTCATCGTCAAGACGCGCGGCGAGACGTGCGACATCGACTGCCTCTACTGCTACGAGAAGCGCAAGGAGGCCCCTGGGGGTGCCCGGGTCAGCGCCGACCAGATCAGGCGCCTGGCCGACATCTTCAAGGGCCGCAAGCTCGCCGTCGAGCTCCACGGCGGCGAGCCCCTGACGGCGGGGCGGGAGCACATCGGCGAGATCCTCTCGGAACTGGCCGGGATGCCGCAGGTCGTCCGCGTCAGCCTGCAGACCAACGGCGTCCTCCTCGACGCCGACTGGCTCGACATGTTCGACACCCTCTGCCCGGACCTCCGGATCGGCATCTCCCTCGACGGGGACGCCCAGGGCAACGCCTGGCGTGTCGGCTACGACGGCAAGCCCGTGTATCCGCGCGTCGCCGCCGCCCTGAAACTGCTCGCAGAGCGGGGCCGGAGCGTCGGTGTGATCGCCGCGGTCACCCCGGCGGTGCTGGACCGCGCCGAAGATGTGCTGGACCACCTCGCCGGCTTCGGTTCGGTCAACGCGATCAGCTTCGTACCCTGCTTCGACTCCACGATCCGCCGCTCCACGGCCCTGCCGAGCAGACGCAAGTCGGCCAGCCGGCTGCTTCAGCAGGCTGCCGTGAACGCAGCCGATGGCCCGGCCTGGGCGATCCATCCCGACGAGTACGCCCAGTTCGTCCTTGCCGCCACCTCTCACTGGATCACGGCCGGATACTTCGCCCGCATCAAGCTCGAACCAGCCGTCTCCACGATCCGGCGATTACGGGGTCTGACGACAGGCTTCTGCCACTTCTCCGACCTCAAGTGCGATCACGTCTTCACCCTCTACCCCGATGGCCGCCTCGGGAGCTGCGACGAACTTCCCTGGCCCCAGGCCCGCCTCACCCAGCTGGAGTCCACGGCCGACGAGCACGAGGTGGTCCGCGCCCAGCAGGACTCCCTCCTCCTGGATCAGGGCAAAGCCCTGATGGACAAGTGCACGACCTGCGACTACCGCACCACCTGCGGCGGAGGGTGCATCGCCACCCGCTGGCGCCAGGACCCGGCCGGTGATCACGACGCGTACTGCGACTACCGCATGCGGATGATCGACGGCGTCGCCGCGCTGCTGGCCCAGCCCGCGCAGCCCGTCGGTGCTTGGTGCCAGAGCTTGCGCTGGCGCCCGCGCACCCCGAACAGCATGCGCGACGTGAACACCTTCCTGACCAGCTGGGACACTCCCGACCTCGTCGGCAGCGAAGTCAGGCTGCACACCAGTGAGCACGGCAACATCAACACCGTGGGCCTCGCGGGCATCCAAGAGGCCGACGACCTGACCCCTGCCCACCCGATGTGGCGGGCGGCCATCGAACCCAGGGCCTGGCCCTTGGTCGACACGGTCACCCGAGCCTGGGGGCTCGTCACGTACGACAGCTGCCAGGGCCACCAGTACACCGGCGCGGACCTGGCTCCCACGGGGCTGCGCATCGGGCTCCTCCCACGCGACCGCCAGGAGTACGCCCGTACTGCCGCGGCCCTGTGCCGGGCCGCGGCCTTGGCGAGCGCCCTCCTCCCCGAAGGCGTCGAGGTCAACGTCGGCCGCTCAGAGCTCACGTGCGAGAACACGGGCACCACCACCCCGGTCCTCGACCTGAGCCTGGATCCAGGCTCAGGTCACGGGTGGGACGGATACTTCGCCCGCCTGAACGAGGCCGCCGCTGTGTTGGCCGCAGCCCTCGACGCCGAACGTCCCAAGGCCGAATCCGCTTGCGCCTGCCCGCTGCCGGTGTTGCCGCAAGCCCCCGAGGGCGTGCTGCGGTGAAGCCCGGCGACACGGTCACCATTCACCAGCTCCTGGGACGCATCGCCTACTTCCACACCCTGTTCATCGAACCCGCTCTCGTCGCCAGCGAGCAGCCCGGAGCGGGCGAGCCTTGCTGCAACCACAAGGACACCGAGGGATTCGGGCAGCCAGAGGTCGGTGCCGTGCTGGCCAGTACCGCTTGGGCGGTCCTCGACGAAATCGCGACCACCGTCGGCGAGCACCTCCTCCTCTGCCCGGACTCCGATCGCCGGTGCTGCGCGGTCTGCCGCGTCGCAGCCTCCGGCGCCGCCATCGCCCAGGCATGGACGGTCACCGAGCACCGGGCGTACGGCCTGCCGCTGCCCGCGGACCCCCTCGTGCGGGCCTGCCGCACCACGGCCGCAACTCGTGTCGCGCTCGTCTTCACCCAGCAGCACGGGGCCTCGTGCGGTGGCCTGGCCCAGGCCGAGGCACCTGACGCTGGCCTAATGCCCGACAGCAGGGACTTGCCGTTGACCGGAGAGCTCCTCGCGCTGTGGCAGGACCCGCTGGCCGCCACCCGCAGCCCGGTCGTCAGCTGGCTCAACCACTGCACGGACCTGAACGACATCCATCGCGTGCTCCAGCAAGGGGGAACCACGAAGTGATCCACATTGCCGAGACCGTCGGCGTCGGAAGCATCGAGAACTTCCTCAGCCACACCGAGAGGGGGCACCTCGCCGACCTGATGGCCGACGTCCTGACCGGCGGCGGCACCAGCCGCTTCGGGGACGAGCGCCGTACCTCCATCCACGAGATCCCCGGCCACAGCCCCGAAGAGGCCATGGCCGTCTACGAGCCGATCGGACGCATCGAGATCCCCTCGATCCCCGAGGCCGCCGACAAGCTCCTGAGCGACGCCTTCGAACGCGCCCGCCCGGCGCTGTCCCGCGTCATGCCCTCAGTCACCCACTGCCGCCCGTGGACGTACGTCGAGTACGGCGTGGGCCAGCACATCACCAGCCACCTCGACGGCATCGCCCCTGACCCGCTCGCCTGGCCCCGCCAGATCGCCGGCATCAGCGTCGTGATCACCCAGGCCGATGCCGGGGGCGACTTCTACGTGGAGACCGCCTCCAGCGAACGCCTGTGGAACGGCAAGGCCCCCGACGCCGACTCGAACGGCTACGCGGAGGGCATGTGGCTGACCCACGACGGAGCCGACAACTCCGCGGCCTGGTTCCAGCACATGCCCCGAACCCGCTGGAGCGTCGCCCCGGCGCCCGGTACGGCCCTGCTGTACGGCTCCCAGCTCGCGCATGGAACCCTGCCGGTCACCTCGGGCCGGGTCGCCAAGTTCATCAGCTGGCTCATCGCCGAGCCCATCACGGTGGGGTGAGCGCGTGCTCCTGGCCCTGGAAGGCATAGCCGGCGCCGGAAAGAGCACCCTCCGCGACCGGCTCCTGGCCACCGCCCACGCCGAGGGCATCCCCCTCAGCCACATCGGCCAGTTCTCCTGGCTCTCCCACTCCGCCACCCGGACCCTGATCCGCCTGCGGGCCGGAACAGCGGGTGACGAGCAAGAGGCCATCGAGGCCGCCGCCCAGGACCTGTCCCTGCACGCCCGCTTCAACATCGCCACCGCCCTCACCGCGGGCCCGGTCCTCGCCGACCGGCTCACCCTCTCCACCGCCTGCCTGCTCGCACTGCTCCACCAGCAACCCGTCGACGCGTACGTCGAGCGCCTCGCCGAGCAAGCCCAAGCCCGTCCGCAGCTGACCGTTCTACTGACCACCGAGCCCGACGTCTGCCACGCCCGCATCACTCGACGTACGACAGAGCGCCGCTTCACCGAACAGCGCGAGACCGCCACTCGGCTGGCCGACCTCTACAACGAGGCCGCCGACGCCTGGACCAAGGCCACTGGCCTTCCCGTGCTGAAGCACCCCTGCACGACCCATGCCGACCTCGAAGCCCTGGTCGGCGGCTGCATGGAGGACCTCGGATTGGCCGGCAGTCCCACGGCCACGAACAAGAAAGCGAGCCGATGAACCTGCACCCGATGCATCCCGCAGCCTGGGTCCTCGATCAGCTCCGCGCGGACGGCTGGCGCATCAGCAATCTCCTCGCGTTCACTCGGGCCAGCACCTTGGTCAGAGCGAGCCGCCCCGGCCAGGAGGACGTCGTGCTGAAGGCGGGCTTCGGCAGCAACCACGTCCTGGCCGAGCTCGACCCCGGCGAGAAGCCCGCCGCGTACGGCTTCTACTGGTACGCGCAGATGACCGAAACCGAACGCGCCCTCACCCGTGAAGACTTTCGCCACGAGGCGGAGCTGACCGCCACCGCTGGAGGAACCGATCACATCGTCCCTCTGCTGGAACAGGGCAGCTCGGAGCGGTTCGACTGGTACACCATGCCTCACTGCGATGGCGGAAACTTCCGGACCTTCATGGCCTCGTCGAAGGACACCGGCAAGGGCCTCGGCATCCTCGCCGACGTCGCCGACGGCCTGGACAACCTGCACCAGCGCGGCATCGTCCACCGCGACGTCTACCAGGAGAACATCCTCATCGAGCAGGACCGGGGTCTGATCACCGACCTCGGAGCCGCCCGCCGCCTGTCCACCCCACGCGGGCCTGAACACCGCGGCCCCGAGGTCCACTGGCCGCCGGAGTACCTCACCGGCTACCACGAGGCCACCCCGGCAGCCGACGTGTTCAGCCTCGCCGTCCTCGTCTACCGCTACCTGTGCGCGGACATCCCCCGCCTGGCAGGCCACACGAAGCTGTCCCTCATCCCGGAGCCTCTGCGCGGCGTCGTGACCGCGGCGCTGTCCGACGGCGTGGGCGATCGGCCCGCCATGAACGACCTGCGCATCGCGCTCCGCACCGAGGCCGACCTGCACCAGCGCTGACAACGCGAGGGAGCCCTCATGCCCAGGGCGAGATCTCCGCCCCTTAGCCGGCACCGCAGCAGTGCAAGCGCACGAGCCGAAGCCACCGAGATCGAAAGGCGGAACACCTCATGAACCAGGACCGCATCGCCGACTTCCTCGCCAACGTCGAGGACCTGCGCGGCGAGGACGAGACCGTCCGTACCACCGCCCACACCTCCAGCGTCTCGGCCGAGGGCTGGCCGGCGGCCGAGGCGGAGACCACCACCGCCTGAACACCCTTAGCCGCTCGGCGCTCTGAGCGCCGCCGGTGAAGACCCCCGGGGCCGGGCCGCCAGCACCTGCGGCCCGGCCCCGGGCCCACCATCGAACAGGAGAGCCGCCTTATGCACACCCTCGCCGACCTCTTCGACCTCCCGCCGATCGACCGCCTGCATCACGAGCGCACGCAGCGAATCCACGCGGTCATCCGCCCCGAAGTCCAGGAGCCTCAGACCAGTACCAGTACGGCGGCTGACTACTGCCTGGCCCACCACGCCCTCGAAGGGGCCGAAGCCGCCGCCCGCGCCGGCGATGCATCGACCTTCGAGTGGTACGTCGCCCACCCCGGCGCGGGTGCCACCACGGCCTCCGTCCCCACAGCGGTCGGCGCCCGCGTGGTCGTCGCGCCCACACTCGCCGACCTGCCCCGATCCGCGATCTCCGAGACGCCCTACTACGTCCTGGGCCCCGGCACCGAACCCGCCCAACCCCACCTGTGCCACCTCGCGGCCGACGCCTACGCCAGCGCCGCAGCTGCGGGCTTCGGCGACCTGCTCGCCGCGCATGCGGTCGTCCTATGCCTGCTGCGGACGAAGAACCTCGGCGAGACCCTCGACAGCTGGACCATCAGCCGCCTGCCCGGCACGGTCTTCATGGACCACGTCGACGACCCGGTCGTCCTGGCCCTGGACCTCATCCACGAGGCCGGGCACAACTGGCTGAACGACGCCCTCGCCGCGACGGGAAGCAAGATCAGCGACGCCGCACGCTTCCACTCCCCGTGGAAACAGACGATGCGGCCGGCATTCGGCTTCCTCCACGCCTGCTGGGCGTTCCCGCTGACCATGCTGTTCACCGCCCACGCGCTGAACAGCACCACGGGAGACCTGCACCGGTTCCTGGTCGCCTACCTCGATCAGCAGCGAAGCCTCCTGGCTGGCACCGCGACCGATCACGCCCGCGCGCTGGAGCTGATCAGCGACGACGGTCTCAGCCACCGCCTCGCTGCCGCCCACCACCAGGCCCTCGCCCTGTGAACATGCCCCGCGACGAGCAGCCCGGCCTGTCCCTGCTGGCCCACCGGCCAGACGAAGAGCCCACCCTCCTCCACACCGGTCTGGCCAGCCTCGAACACGGTCTGGCCATCGGACCGGACACCACCTTCAACGTCGGCTCGGTCGCGAAGCAGATCACCGCCCACCTGATCCTGCTCGCTGCGCGTGACGATCTCCTGCGCCTGGACCAGCGGGCCTCGGACCTGCTGCCCCGCCTCAAGATGAGCGATGTCACCGTCGCGGACCTGGTCACCCACCGGTCGGGCATACGCGATGCCGAGTCCCTGCTCTCCCTCGCCGGCTTCCGGGACCTCGACCACTACACGGCCGACGACCTGCGAACCCTCGCCTACCGCCAGGATCAGCGCGCCGTCCCCGAAGGCCGCTTCCTCTACAGCAACACCAACTACCTTCTCCTGGCAGAGATCCTGGAAACGGTCCATCGCACCACGCTGCCCGACCTCGCCCGGCACCGCATTTTCAGCCCGCTCGGCATGCACGCCACCCACTTCAAGACGGACCCGCGCCAGGTCATCCCCAGAGCCGCATCCGCCTACCAGGCCATTCACCAAGGCTGGCAGCACACAGAAGCACCGGTCACCCTGCCCGGCCCCGGAACCCTATGGACCACCGCCGGCGACCTCGACCGCTGGCTCACCCACCTCCACCAGCACTGGCAGCACCCCCACCAGCTCCCCTGGCAGGAAACAGTCGCCTACGAGCCCAGCGACCACGAGCCCTATCTCTACGGCCCCGGGCTCTACGCCGACGCCCGCCCCGGCCGCATTGCCGTCTTCCACTACGGCCACGAACAGGGCTTCTCCGCCGCTGCCCACGTGGAAGCATCAGGGCTACGCGTGATCGCCCTGTCCAACACTGCCGGGCTCTCGGCCGACCACGTCACCGCCGCCATCCTCAGGGACCTGCACCAACAGCCGACCCTGGCTCCGAAGGAGGCCCTCGTCCGCGCAACAGCCCGGGAACGAACCCCAAGCACTGCCATACGAGACCAGCCCGCGCCCAACGACCGCGACCAGCACACGGAGGTCGGCACCTTCACCTGCGACCAAGTACCCGGCAGCCTGCGCCTCACCCGCAGAGCCGACACTCTCCACCTGTGGCGCCGAGGGACATGCGACCAGCTCACCCCCACGGGCTCTGGCACCTACGTCGGCAACGGCCACACCCTCACCATGCCAACCAACACCGACCAGGTGGACCGCTTTGCCCTCGACCTCGACCGCGCACCCGGACTCACCTACATCCGGCAGTAGTTACCGTCTCGAGGCACCAATCTGGCTTCCCCATCAGATGAAGAAGACCCCGCCGACCGCAGCGACTCAGTGGTGATCGAGTAGTGGCGACGCCGGCCAGCGCTGCACTGCCATGCGGGCACTGGTCGGACCGGAGCACGGCGCCATCGCCTTCACACTGACTGGGGTGGGCGTGGACTCGAACGACTGTCTCAGCGTGAAGCTCGGTGCTCGCTGAGGCTCAGCAGAAAATCCGTCGAACTGCGGCAACGGCGCACTGCAGCTGCTGGTCGCAGCGGCGCGATCTCCAGATCGGGCGCCTAACCTCCATAGCGTTCGAGTCTGGATGGTGGTTGCTCCGGCCCGTCGACTGCGTTTTGCTGGGAGGCATGGCACAGTCCCTCACCCCTCAGGCTCTGAAGCAGCAGCGTGGGTTCCGAGGTATGAGCGTGAACGAGCTGGCCGAAGCCACTGGTGTCTCACCTGCGTCCGTACGCCGCTGGGAGGCCGGAACACAAGCTGTAGGCGACCGAACTTTCGGGCGTCTACTGAAGGTGCTGCGCTGTGATGCGCAAGATTTGACTGCAGGCGAACGGGGGACCGAGACGCTGCAGGATCTGCGCCGTCGGGCGGGTATGAGCACCGCCGAGGTCGCTTCGCTGCTTCGCCGCAAGCGAGCATCGCAAGGTCTGCACATCAGCGCTGAGAAAGTGCGTGATCTTGAGTGTGGCCGCCTGGTGCGCGGGCGGACTTGGCTGTCGCCCGAAACCCAAGGCCGAGTGGCACGGATGCTGGCCCAGGTCTACGGAATTCCTGACCGCGTAGTCATCGATGCCTGGCGCCGCACGCGCCCGAACGACGCGGCCCCCGAGCTTCCAACTCGTCGACCTCGCAACGCGTCCGGGAGAGCACTGACAACCTGGTGTGAGCTCAACGAGCGGCAGCGCAGCTACCTGACGTGCATCTTCCACCAGGATCAGGAGGAGGAAAAGGAACAGCGCCGAAACCGCTATGCGGGAGCGGTCCAGCAGCCGGCTGCAGCATGGCGACGGCTGACCTTGGCACTCAGTGCCCCGGCCGACCTTGTCGGCTTCACCCGTATCCAAGAGCGGCTCCGGGAGGCCGACATTCACGATCCGGGGGCCGGATCCTCCGTGAGCGCGCTGGAGAGACGGGGGCTGATCACTGTCTACCGGGACCGCCTGTATGTCGATGGCATAGGAGAGGTTCCACGTACACGCGTCGAGATGACGCGGCATGGCCGAGCGGTCGCACGCGCAGCGCTCGGGGTTACGCCGGTTCCAACACCACCCGCAGCACTACTGTCGCCGTGGCTATGGAAAATCGTGGTTCGTGTCGCGCGGGCAGGGACGCAAGGTGTGGACGGCAGCCTCGCCGGACGGGGACCGCACTACCTTGCCGTCGGTCAGAGCCCCGACGGGCGCACACCCAGCCGCGGTTTCATCGTTCTACGTCTCCCTGACGGAGCGGACCACGGACCCTACCGCTGGTTCCTCACCGATTCCGGAGGACGCCATATCAAGGACCACATCGACACCTACCGGTCTTTGTATCCAAGCGTCGACATTGATTCGATCGAAAAAATGTTCACCTGATCATCCGATGGAGTGACACCAAGGTCCATTGTCAGTGGGGTGTCGTAGCCTCCCCACCGATGATGCGACACGGAGACACGACCACGGTCCAGCAGACCCATGTCCTGCTGGAAATCGTCAAGGCATTCGCGGTGTGTGAACACGCGGTGGCCGCCGGGGAGCTGACTGGCCCCCGGCGTCTGGACCGCCTTATGGAAGCCCACGGGATTCTGATGGCCGCGTGTGGCCCCGGACACCACATCCCCTTCGATGAATTGATGGGCAGACTCACCGGTGAACGGGCAGGGTCCCTCGAGCGGTTGCTGCCCAAGTGGATCAACGCTGAGGAGCTCGCCGGCGTACGGCTCTTGGAGAGCGACGGCGTCGCAACCGAGGACGGCTTCGACTTCCGGCACGAGGCTCAGCGTGTCATGCGCGCCGCGGAGAAGGTCGGGAAGTTCAGCGGCCAGGTCACCAAGCCCAAGCTGGATGACGAGTACAGCCAAGAGTCCGTCTTCAGCGCGATCAAGGGCCCCTTCTACGAGAGGCACCGCAGGACGCTGGTCGAGAACCCGACCGTGCCGAGGAAGGATCTGGCTACCCTCAACCTGCCTTCCCGGGCCAACGACTTCTACCGCCCTATCGCTCAATACGCGCAGTACAGCGGCTGGTGGTGGCCCTGTCCGGCCTGTCAGTGGCCGATGAAGGTGACGACAGACCGATCCAGCGGGCGCATCCGCGGCCAAGTACGCTGCCTGTACCCCTGGCACGATGAGACAGGCGCGTCGTATGAGTTCGTCGTGACCACTCGCCGGAAAACGGCACCCGAGCTGCACCCGACGTTCGAGTGCCGAGTGCCGTCGGGCCGCTTCGCCCCGCTGTGGACCGGTGCCGTTCCGCTCGTGCCGGAGGCCCGAGCGGTGGCGGATACGGTCGTGCTCGTGCGGCCCGTGTGGCGATACACCGTGGTACCCGGACTTCCCGAGCTGGCCCTGCATCGAGCAGTCTCGGCCAGCCTCGAGGGCACGCCCTGGACGTCGCACCTGTGGCCCAACGGGGATCAGTGCGACCTGTGGATCACTCATGCCGACAACGATGAACCCCGGTTCATGGCCGACTTCAAGGACTACACCTGGTCCAACCATCTAGTCAGCAAACTCGACCTGGACGGCGGTGACCGAGGCGGCGCCGAGTATTTGGTGGTGCCCGACCATCGCAGGGAGCAAGTGGACCAGCTCGATGTGGTGTGCCGCAGACACAGCATGAAAGCGGCGATGACCGCGACGGAATACCTGGAGATGGTCATTAACCAGGCCAAGGGGGGCCAGGCATGAGCGGCGACATGACGGGCACGGAGGCCGGCCTCGCCGGAGCACTTGCGCTGGCCGCCCACTACTTCCCACGCAAGGACGACGAGGGACACGTTCTGGCCGGCTTCGAGGAAGCCACGTTCTTCGCGCACCGAAAGCCGCAAGCCTGGTCCGAATGGGCGAACTTGCCCACCAGTGAGCGAAACCTCATCCGTCAGGTCATGACCTTGATGGCCCAGGAGTGGACGGATCCGAAGAAACTCCGGACCTCGGTGCTCGCCATGCTCGGAGTCCTGTCATCAGAACCGGACATCGCCGACCGCTCTGGAGGCTCGCTGCGTTTGCCGCCCGGAGATCCACACCTGGCGGACGCAGCGATCCCACGGATGGGGGGTGACTTTCTCGGCTACGTACAACGCGTCACCGGCCCCTTCTTCACCTTCGGCAAGCGCCCCAAGGCCCAGGCGTTCGCCGGCCCGGGAAAGCTGAAGACGAGGACTGCCTACCTGGGCCCGGAGCACGGCACGACCAGCAGGGAGATCTTCATCCCGGCCACGCCCGACTTTCGGGAAGCACCCGGACATGAGTTCCTGCCTCAGGTGCACACTAGGCCACCGCGTGACCGGGTCGCACCGACCGTGGAGCAGCTCTTGGAGGTCGCCAAGACGCTCAGCGGGCAGGACAAGAGTGTCCGCTACCTACACAAGGTGCTCAAGCGGTTCTTCAAGAGCATGAAGACGACGACGGGCGCGATGACCGAACTCGACCTGACTGCCGGCGATCTGCAGCTGCTAAACGCTCCCACGGGAAGCGGCAAGACCGTCCTGGTGAGGGTTCTGGCCTCATGGGCTGCTCTGAACGACCGGCGCATCGCTCTCGCCGTCACAGACGTCCGGGCCACCTTGGAGATGGCCTGGGACATCAACAACGACCTGACCTATCTCCACAAGATCAAACGTCTCACCGAGCCCACTCACTGCACGCCGTTGATGTCCCCGTCAAGCATGCACCGGCGCGCCATGGACTATGCAGCCCTGGGCACCTCCACCCAGATCGACGAGTGGGACCGTCGCGCCAGGACGGACATCGGCCTTCTGTCGACCGGATGCGCACAGCGCGCGCTGATGGACCCGCCCACCCTGTACCCCTACGGGGAAGAGAACTGCACCTCGTTGACCTCAGAGGCCAGCGGCTCCAACCGGCTGACCTGCCCGTTCGCACCGACGTGCGGCAAATTTCAGCAGTTCTATCGGGCCACCAACGCGGCTGTTATCGTCACCAATCACGCAAACCTACTCGAAGGACGCACTCGCATCGGTGTCGTGCTGGACGGGCAGGAGTTCCGCGGTCAGGCGCGCGGCACCCGGGGCATGAGCGTCCTGGAGATGACCCTGCGCGCCTGCGATGCCCTGGTGATCGACGAGATCGACGCCTTCCAGACAGCAGCGATCAGCCGCTGCACTTCGGAAATCACTCTCGCCTCCCGGAAGAGGACAACCGCACTGCGGGAGATCGACTCCGACGCGAAGAACCTTCCTGTTGTCCACGAGATGGGGCTCGTCTCACCGGTCAGCCATGCCCGCCTCATGGCCGAGATGCTGCTGCTGTGGCTCTGCTCCGGACGTGGGCTGAAGCTGAATCCCGGCAACGAAACGGACGGCCCCGACGGCGCCGGCCGCGACAACACCGGCTGGCGGTTGGCCCACTCACGGGACCGCGAGATCCTCCAGGTCCTCTTCCCCGAAGCGACTGCGGCCGAGGACATCCCGCCCGAGCTGTTCGCCTTCCTCAACGAGATCATGCCCGCCCGCTGGTACGGCTCCGAGCCGGACGAGGAAGAGTTCGACCTCCCCGAAGGCGCGGACTGGGACGCCGTTCGGACCGCCCTGATCGCGCTCACAGCGCAGCGCGGCCAGGACCACCTCACGGACACCCGCGACGAGATGCGCAAGCTTCTCCTCGGGCTCGTGCCCGACGCGCATCGGCAGGCTGCTGTGATCAACCTGCTGGTCACCCGGACGGTACTGCGCGAACTCGACGGCGCACTCGACGAACTGCGCGCGCAGGCACAGACCCTGCGTTACCTGGACCTGGGCTCGGTCCGCAAGATCCTTGAGACCATGCGCAGCAGCACGGTGGCCACCCTGTACCCCCTGGCGATGCTGGGCCGCTCCATCCACGGCTACCAGGTCAAAGGCATGGACAACAAAGAGAAGGAAGCCGAGCTCCTCTCCCGGTCTTTCGGAGGCGATCCGCATACGTTCGTTTCCGAACTAGGCGGCCTCACATCGCTGTTGACCGCGGGCGTGCAGCGGCCCGTCATGGGACTGTCGGCCACCGCCTACCTGCCGCAGGCCGTGCAAGAGCACATCCACGCCCCGGTGCGATGGTGGCTGCCCGATACACGCCCCGAATCCATCGTCACCCTCGCAACCCCCGTACGCAGTGGCGCCGGCGACGCGATGCGTATCGGTGGTCTGCCACCGGAACTGAAGCCCAACGCCCTTCGAGATCTCGGGCGGGGTCTCTACGAGCAGCAGCTCGCCCGACGCCTGACCCACCTGGAGAAACGGGAGCCGGAGCGAGCCCGTGTCATTCTCACCGTCAACTCCTACGAGCAGGCCGCCCACCTCGCTTCCGGAGTGGCGCAAGCCGACGGTCTGAACCACCGAGTCTGCCTGCTCGTGAAGAAGGCAGAAAAGCAGAACTACGAGGAGCACCTGCCTCCTCACGTGGACAGGATGGTCCGCGAAGAACTGAAGGACTTCCCCAACCGCGGGGAAATCCTGATCGCCCCCCTCGCTGTCATCGGACGAGGTCTGAATATCGTCGTAGGCACACGCTCCGCCGTCCGCGACATCTACCTCTGCGTCCGGCCCGTCCTCAGCATCGAGGACACCGACTGGATGCACGCGAGCGTCAACGCCGCCGGCATCAACACCCTCCCCGTCGGCGGCAGCGACACCCCGCTGGCCGAGTTGCGCAGCGCCGGGGAAGCCTCCTGGAAGCAACTCTCCAAGATCCTCCGCTCCCCGGCCCGGTTCTCCAACATGGACCACGACCTGCGCAAAGAACTCGTCGCAGGAATGCTCATCCTGCTCATCCAGCTCGCCGGACGAGCCCGCCGCGGCGAAACCGACATGACCCTGCACATCGTGGACCACGCCATCCACGACCAGAAGTTCAGCTCTGACCTGGCCACGATCATCAAGCAGATCTACGCCGACTGGAACCCCGAGCAGCGCTCAATCATGAATGAGCTCTACGGTCAAGCACTTCAGGCATTTCTCACCTACGCAGGACTCGATCGCGAGATGCTCTGAACGACCTACATCTGCCCCTGCCCTCCCGGGTGCAGGTGGGGGCTGCTTTCCCTGCCCGGCAGAAAAGCCGAGAGAAGAGGTAAGACCGTCCATGGGGCGTCGCAGCACTCAGCGGGATCTCACCGCACACACCACATCGATCAAGTGCACCCCACAGCTCCTGGACGGCATGACCGCCCTGGTCTGGGACTTCGGTGACTACCACTCGCCGACGCGCAGAGCCTGGCGCGACCTGGGCAGCACGGCCACCCGCAACAGCAAGCGGATCGCAGGGGTACAGGACTCCGACCCTTTCCTGATTCCGTACTCCATCGCGGTCACCGTTCTCCAGCAGATCACCGACGGGTACGTGTACCTGGACAGAAACCTGGCGTTCATGGTGACGCTCAGCCCCGTGGAACCCGGCGTCCTCAAGAACGTCTTCACCTACCTGGAAGGGATCGTCCGCAAGGTCCCTCTCGACGAGATCCCGTTCATGGACGAGCCCGCCCTGGCGAAACTGGTGGCCGGCGTCACGCCGCAGTCGCTCAGCCTCGCCGAGAACATCCTCGCCCAGCAGGACGGCAGGCCAGCTAGCCCTGACAGCTGGGCCTATCAGGCGGTGAAGTGGCATATCGCGAAGAGGCTGGCCGCTGAACCCCTCTTGGACACGGAAGTGGAGCCGATCCGTGAGCCGTATGAGACGAAGGACGGCGTGACGAAGGAACGCATCGTCGACTGGCAGCCGTCCACCAACACCGCGGCCGTGTACTACAAACCCGACAGCGACGGCGACCTGATCGCATGGGACCACCCCATCGGCCCGCTCTTCGCCTCCCTGGCCCACCCCGTCAATCTCAGTGAAGCTGCCACCGCCCGTCCCAAGGACCCTACGAGGGCGCAAGTCCAGTACGCCATGTCCCGCGTCTCGGTGAAGATGGCCACCTACACCGCCGAGCCCAACCCCGTCCTGAACCTGAACGCACACATCCGCCGCGTCAACAACACCGTGGTCCACGCTCGCACTGCCTTGCTCGATCAAGGAACGCAGCGCCCCCTGCTGTCCCTCTCTCTGGACGGATGGGGCCTGCGCGAGGCGAACAAGCACGCGTTGGAGATCCTGGCGAAACTCGACGCCGACCGGACAGCGCTCACGGCATTGGAGGAACGCGTTGTCGACGAACGCCACCGCCTGAACCTCAGGGACGAAGACGGCAAGAGGATCGACATCCTCACACCCGCGCCCGGCACCATCCGGCCGACCATGCCCAAAACGGACTCCTTCGCCGTCGGTACCGGCGCCGGCATCTACCAGCTCTCCCTTCTCCAGGACCAGATCCGGCGCGCCTTCGGCGACACCGTCTCTCTGCTGGAGCTGAAGTCGAAGGGGAACGTCTTCGGCAAGCGGCCCCACGAACCCGCCACCTCGATGCAGGAGAAGGAGAAGAAGAAGCGAAAGAGCGACGGGGATTACATCGACCTCATCGGCAATCCCTCGCCCGACAGCATCCGGCGCTCCATCGAAGCAGCCAGCTACACCAAACTCCGCATCCTGTGTCTCTGGTACCGGGACGAGACCCTCACGCGCATGATCCATGGTCTCGCCCACCCCTATGGCCTCGATCCGAAACACATCGACCCCGACCCCACCGGAAAGGACACCACGCCTCTCGCGGAGGGCATCGAGGCAGTCTTCTGCAACGCCGAGACTCTGCTGAAGCACGGCCCTGGAAAGGAGAGGGCCTCGGACGCCGAGTCCCTCCTCAGCCAGTTCGCGGAACCGGGCGTGCTCCTCGCGGCCTGGTGTGAGACGGAGCTCCCCGTCCGCGGGGAAGAGCACGAAGGCATGAAGCCCGCCGAGGTGAAGTCCGCCCTCGCCGAGAGTGACGCCAAACACCAGGTAGTACGGGAGCTCGCAAAGGCCGCAGTGCCGTCTCAGTTCTTGGTCGGCCGCACCTACGACCCGTTCACCAAGACGTTCAGCACCGTCAAGAAGCCCGCTGCTGCGTTCGAAGACCACCGCGTCTACATGGGCCAGCTGGACTTGTACCGATCATGCGGCGTGATCGACGACCGGTTCGAGCGTGCTCTCTACCCTGAAGACGACCCCTATCCGGTGCCTCGCATGGCCTTTGTGGGCATCCATGTCCGCAAGCAGGCCACCGATCGCAAGTACAAGGGACAGCCCAAGAGGATCATCACCGCCACCGCGGTGATCCCGTCCAGCAGGGCCGGCGAGACCTGGCGCATGCTCGGTTGGAGCAACATCCACCCGCAGTGGGAGCACTACGCGCGGGCGCAGAGCAATTTCCATGCCTCCAACTACCCTCTGCACACGCAGGACGGCCAAGGTGAAATGCAGCGTTGGGCACAGGCCGGCGAGGACGTCCGTACCGCCCTCCAAGACCTCAGCGACGAGCTCGATGGGCTCCCGTACGCACTGATGATCGACGGCCACGCCAGCCGTCGCGTGTGGCCGGGCCTGCACAACAACAAGCAGGGCCTCACCCCGGACCCGGACGATTCGCGCCTGTGGCTTCCGGGGAGCGGCCTGCCCGCTTCCTGGAACCCCGTCAGCATCATCCGCATGAATTGCGCGCAGGCCGAGATGCCGCGACTCGTATCCGTCACCGAGAAGCTGAAAAGCGGCACCACCAAGCCGCTCAAGACCTCCAGCGACCTCTACTACCCGGAAGATCGTCCCGAAGGCCATCCCTGGTTCCTGTTCACCGAGCCCCGCAACTACGGTAAGAAGCGCCACGGACAGTGGAAGACCCGCTGGCGCGCGGATCCGGGCAAGGCGTCAAAAAACGCTGACGAGCGCAAAGAAAACGAGCTCAACTCTCCCTGGTACAGCATGACCACGCGCGAAATCACTCCCATGTACACACACCGCGGATACGAGCGCGAGGCCCTCGCCGTCGCCGCAGCCCGACTCAGCCACCAGGCACTCTCGTGGTCCGACCGAACCCGCTACCCCGCGCCACTTCACGCCGCACTGCAGATGGACCTTGGCCATCCCCAGTTCCGACGCTCCGAACCAACGGACCGCGAGAGCATCGAGATCCTCAAGGAAGCCTGCGGCACCGATGCATAATCCGGCATCGGCCCAGCCGTCGAGAGGGTGTCGTCGCCACCATGGACCGCCTCTCACCACGGCCGCCGACCGATCGGGGTGAAGCTGGCCGACACCGTGGAAGCGCCTGGCCCGGGAACGTTAGTATCACGGCCCATGGCTGCGCCCCCTCTTGAGTACACACCGGACCACGCCAGGGCCCGGGCCCTGGCCCAGCAATTACGAACCCTCCGGGAGGCCAGAGGCTGGAGCCGCGAGCGGCTGGCGAAGGAGGCCGGAGTCCAGCCGAGAACCCTCGCCCGGGTAGAGAGTGGCGGTGCGATCCAGCCAGGTTTCTTCACGATCGGCGCGCTGGCCGCGGCCCTGGAGGTCTCCCTGGACGACCTCTTCCGTCCGACCACGCCAACACATGGACTGTGGTCCGCCGGCTACGAGGGACGGGACATCGATTCCTTCGTGGCCTCCCTCGTCGAAAGCCGGATCGACGTCGTGGCCGACGTGCGGCTGACCCCGATCAGCCGCAAGCCGGGCTTCAGCAAGACCCGCCTCGGACAGGCACTCGCCGAGGCCGGCATCGAGTACATCCACCTCCGTGCCCTGGGCAACCCCAAGGACAACAGGGCGCCCTTCTGGGATGGCCGCCTCGGCGTGGGCCGGGCCCGCTTCCGCAGCCTGCTGCGGTCCGACGAGGCCCAGGCGGACCTGGACCGGCTGACCGAGCAGGCGAGCCTGTCCCGCGTAGCGGTGCTGTGCTTCGAGCAGGACGAGAGCCGCTGCCACCGCCATGTGGTGCTGACCGCGGTCCGCAAGCGCATCGAGGTACCTGTGGTGCCGTTGGCCTGACTTCGCCCCTTTACCCCGCACGCGCCCTTGTCCAAGGCGGCAGTCCCCGTCCAATCTGACGAGGTGTTGGGCGAAGGGGGACGCCGTGACCGGAGCATGGCAGCGCGCACGCATCATGATCACCGTCAAGACCTATCCCGAACTGTCCACCAAGTATCGGGAGACCAGCTGCGTCGCCGGCATACGACTGGACCAGGGAGAACCACAGCACGTACGGCTCTTCCCGGTCCCCTTCCGATTACTGGCTGCGCAAGCACAGTTCGCCAAGTACTCGGTCGTCGAGGTCGACGTCCGGACGCATCAGGGCGACCGGCGCCCGGAGAGCCTGCGTCCGAATCTAGACACCCTCAAGGTGCTCGACCGGATACCGCCCTCCGACGGCTGGCGGCAGCGGTACGCACACGTGGAGCCGCTGGTCGCGCCCTCGCTGTGCGGCATCAAGCGTGACCAAGAGACGAACCGGACCTCGCTCGGCGTGTTCCGTCCGGCCGAGATCACGGGCTTCCGGCTCGCTCCCGCTGAGCCTTGGCCTGCCTCCAAAGCTGCAGTGGCCGATCAGATGGACCTTCTAGACCAGGACCTCCGCCGCCTGGAGTGGGTTCCCCTGGAGTTCCGCTACGCCTTCCGATGCTCGGACGACAACTGCCCCGGCCACGACATGGCGCTGAGAGACTGGGAGGCCAGCGAGTCCTACCGAAAGTTCCTGCGCAAGTACGGTGAGGCCGACGTCCGCGAGAAACTGCGTGAGCGCTGGTACGAGCGACTGGTCACCCCGAAGCGCGCCGTACACCTCTTCGTCGGCAACATCGCCGCCCATCCCAGGACCTTCATGCTGCTCGGCCTCTTCTACCCCGAACGCTCGGTGGTGGCGGGCGGGATCCAGGAGGGCTTGTTCTCTCTGTGAACGAGCCGTCGCACCCAACCGCGAGCACCGCCCGGCAGACTGCGGCCGCCTGCTCCTACCCCGCTACCACTACGTCGCGTAGCCTGTCCTGACGCGCGGATCACGGTCCCGACCAGCGGCGATCCTCCTTCCGAGGCAGCCTCCGCTGGGGAGAATCTGGGGAGAATGAAGCCCCGTTGGGGAGCGGCTGGGGAGAATCGACCGCGTAGGGCAGCAGGGCGAAATGGCCGGAAAGACGGATCACCGCAGCTCAGAGCCTCTCTCCAGTCGATTTCCGCAGGTCAACGGTGTGAGGGCCAGGACTTCAAGAAGATCTCCAGCTGGGCCGGCATCCTCTTCGCCCCCACCCTGGTAGGCACCATCTACGGCATGAACTTCGAAGACATGCCAGAACTCAAATGGGCCGGCGGCTACCCCTTCGCCATCGTCCTGATGGCCGTCGTCTGCACCAGCCTCTACGTCATCTTCAAGAAGCGCGACTGGCTGTAGCGCCCCACCCCACGAGCTTGATCGACTTAGCGCAAGCGAACCACAGATCAAGCCCTTATGGGCCCCGTGGGGAGATCGTCCGGGCCGGGTGGCAGGTCGTCTACCTCGGCAGCCCTCAGGCCCCCTGGAACGGGTCCGCCCAGATCGGCCATCTGCGCGCACACCTCCAGGCCCACGGAACCGTGTGGGAGGAAGGCGACAGGGAGGTCCGCTACCGGTGGAACGGCGTCTCGTGCCGAGCCGTGCCGCAGGACAGGGTGGAGGCGACGCTGAAGGGCCTCCTGACCGAGGCCCGGCCGGATCTGGTGGTGACCTCGCCGGAACAGGCGGCCGACCTGGCCTCGCTTGCCCGCCGGTCCTCCCGGGTCGCCGGATGGCTGCACTCGGTCTCGGCCAACAGCATGGGCGTCCTCCACGGCCGACCTCACGTCGTCCTCGCCACGTCGAAGTTCGTCGCTGGACGTGCCCAGGCCCACGCCGACACGGAGGTGGTCGTCTTCTACCCGCCCTTCGCGCCAGCCGAAGATACGGGGACCGTCCTCGTCTCGGGGCGCGGCACAATCGGTCGCAGCCGCGGGGGCGTGCTGATGGTCAACCCCATACCCGCCAAGGGCGCGGCCCTCCTACACCAGCTGATCCGCCGCTTGCCCGCCCGCCCGCCGGTTCACCCTCGTCGAGGGTTGGTGGGACACGGCCAGCGAGTTCAACGCGTACCCGAACGTGCACTGGGTGCCCCGCACCTACGCCATGTGCCCGATCTACGCCGCGAACGACCTGCTGCTCGTGCCCTCCCAGGTCGAGGACGCCTTCCCCCGGGTGATCGTGGAAGCCGGGCTCCACGGCGTCCCCACGATCGGCTCGTCCCGCGGCGGCATTCCCGAGGCGGTCGGGGACGGCGGAGTGATTCTCCACCCCGACGACGTGGACGGCTGGCTGCAGGCGATCGAGTCGGCCGACCGGACCGGCCTCGGCGCGAGGGCCCGCGCCGGGGCAGCGCCGCTGGTCCGGCCGTGCCTGCCCGAGTTGGCTGCCGCCGGACTCATCCCGGCGGCAGCAGCCGCCGGCTAACGGGCCCCGTAGGCGGCTTGCACCTCGTCGGCGCGGTCGGTCCACCAGTTCAGCAGGGCCTCGTCCGTCAGGAACATCTCGCCGAAGGCAGGGTCCTGGCGGTCGAGGTAGAACTCCAGCTGCCAGAAGTCGGTCAGCCGCTTCCACCACAGCCGCTTCACCGCATCGACGAGGTCACCCTCGGACAGATCGATCACTGACCGGTATCCGGAACAGAATGCGGCGACACGGTCGAGGTCGAAGGCACCACCCACCCCGAACTGCACCTGCGCGGTCCGCGCGACCTCTTCCCCGTACGGACGGACACCGAGCCGGTCCCAGTCCAGGACCGCCACCACCCGGCCGTCCCGGCGCAGCAGGTTGCGGTACTGGAAATCGCCGTGCGTCCACCCGTAGGGCCCGGTCGGCACCTCGCCGTCCGGCCGGGCATCGGCGTACCGCGCGAGAAGGCCGCGGCGTTCGTGCAGGGCCTCGGCGGCGGCCTTGTCGAAGTCCGTCACCGGAGCGGAAGGCAAGCGGCTCAGGAGACCAGCAGCCGCACGGTCGGCCTCGGCCACATCACGGACCTTCGCCACCGGCGCCTGCTCCGGGACCGGGCCGGGACCATGCCGCCGCAAGCCCTCGTGGAGGCGGCCCAGCAGAGCACCGAGATCGCGCACCTGGTCGAGCGGGAGATCCGTCCCTTGGAGGTGCTCACCGTCCACCCACGGCAGGACGCAGTAGCCGTGACCACCGACTTCCGCCACGAGCTCACCGTTGGCCGCCCTCAGCGGCCCCGGCACGGGGATGCCCTCGCGAGCCAGATCCACGAGGACCGCAAGGTTCCTGCGGACCTGCGGCAGAGGAACATCGGTGATCTCCTTGAGCGCGAACACTCCAGCAGCGGTCACAAGCCGCCAGTTCCGGTTCATCAGGCCGTGGGCAAGGAACCGCCGATCACTCACCGCGCCCAGCCCGAACGCGTCGGACAGGCTAGGCAGCACTGCCGTCAGAGCATCTTCTCGATTCGTATCCGTCACCCCCAGCACGGTACGCCGACGCCGAATCACGCACCCGAATTCGTCATCCAGGTCGCCGCAGAGAGTCGGAAGGAGATGCGAGCCGGGCCCCCTCCACCACCGGCTTACCTGACTCCGCCCGTGGCGGAGCCGGATCCGCCACGGCCAACGGCCGAACCGATGCCCCGCAAGCGCTACCGTCATCGCCGGAGCATCAAGGCGGCCGGGGCTGTGATCGATTACGGGACAGACCGTTGATGCTTCATAGACCGTCGCCGTGTCGTGGGAGCCGGTTGGGGTCCAGCCTCCCAGATGGGGACCTTCGGTGTGCTCGGCGGCTGTTACTCTGCCGAGCCTTGCTGTATCCGCTGGCGCGCCTTGTCGTAGAACCTATTCCCCATTGGGGTGTCGGTGGAGGTGATGCGTACATAGTCTGCGCTCAGCTCTCGGGTTCTGGCTTCGAGCACAGCCAGGTCGGAGGCTTCGGTCATGAGGCTGATCTCGGTGTCTGCGCGGTGCTTGAGTGCGGTGTAGGCACGAGCAGACGCGAGGTGATCAGCGGCCTTCTTCGGCGAGCCCAAGAAGGCTGCGGTGGCGGCAATGGCTCCGGCAACGGCGCCGAGCCCACTGAAGAACACTCCGGGGCCGACCTTGACCGCGGCCAGGAAGCTGGAGACAGCGGTCACACAGGCAGGGATGAACACCATCAGCCGCCCCCACTTTTCGGCACTCTTAGCCGCCTCGAAGTAACCCTGGGCGCTGTAGAGGCAGTTGCCATGAATGCGCTTCAGCTCAGTCTTGACGCTCTCGAACTGCGTGTCAGAAGTAGACATAGGGTCCAATCCGGGGCGGTCTTATGTAAGGTTCAGTAGCAAGGAAGTTGCAAAGCCATACCATGCCGGGAATGGAGGCCGTGATCTCATTGCGGTAGCGGGTGGAGAGGTAGCCAGCCTCGTACAATGCGACGAGTACGGCGCGCCGGACGGCAGCGCTGGTTTCCCCCTCGAATCGATGGCGCAGCAACTGCCCCTCGGCAATAGATGCATTCTGTCCGATATAGCGAGCGGCAAACTCGCGGGTATAGTCGACCCTGTTACGGTCCCCTAGAACAGCCCACGCCGCTTCTTTCACTCGTTCATCCTTGAAGCCCATGGCGATGAAGTAGCGCAGGACACGCTGCTCAATCAGAGGGTGGGCGGCGCTGTGGCTGGAGTGCAGAAACTGAACCAGGGCGCTTTCGACCTCCGGGGATCTAGACTTAGCCGCGTTAAGGTACTTGAACACGTGCGTGATGGCGTGCGGGAGACGAGTGAGATTGTCCAGACACCAGCCGACCGCGCGATCGTCTCTAAGCCAGCGGAGCTGACCGAGGATGAAGCGGACCTGGTTACCATTAAACTTTCCCTCCTTGGAAATCTCCTCGAAGTAGGTCACGATATTATCCCGAGCGCGCGGACGACCGTATCTAATGGCACCAGCGAGGGAGTCATGCCGAATGTCGGTTTCACGTTCCCGGGCGTCCTGGGGGTCGAGGATGACGGTCTTACTGGACGAGATAGCGAGCCTTCTGGAGCGCAGTTGACTGTTCACGCCGAGGAATAGATCGCGCAGCTCGCTCCAGTCGGGGTGGAAGACCTTGATGTCGTCGGAGTAGCGCAGGAACCGGGCGCTGTTCTGGGCCAGGTAGGAATCGACAGGGGCGAGGTAGAGATTGGCGAGTATGCCAGAGGCGTCCGGCCCTTGAGGCAGGCCCCAAGCGTGGTTGATGGTCTGAAACCGGGTGAGAAAGTCGGTGATGTGGCCGGCAGCCCGACCGTCGCCACCGAGCGCCTCTAGATCGTCACCGAGGATAGCCACGTCGATGTGCTCATAGAAAGCCGCGATGTCGAGGTAGGCAACCCTGAGCGAAGTGTCGGAGCGGATAGTTTGCAGCGACTTCGCCCGGTAGGACTGCCAGTTGGGCCACCATCCCTTGGGCTCACCCTTGAAGCGGTCCCATCGGTAGCTGGAGACATCGGGGTGAAGATGCCGGTCGATCTGATCGGCGATGGTGAAGACAAGAGCGTCGTAGATAAGCCGGTCTCGGGTGGAGAATCGGGCTACCGGCCGTACTGTCAGATCCGTCTTGGGGAAGTCGATGATGCTGGTGCTGTCCGGGCCGCACTCGCCGTCTTCGATGGCATGCTCCAGCGTCTCACGGTAGCCGCGTTCCCACTGGTGCCAAACGTCCTGGTACCCGATGACGTCGGGGACCTCTGATTCGGCTTCTCCCGCTATCAGGAGATTCTTGGCTTTGACGAGTCTGCCGGAAAGGTCCACTGTCCCCCTTTGTCGAATCAAGGCGCCCCACCAGGATGTTATCCGGGCGGGGCGTGAACTGGCCCATGGCCTGACACCTTGTGACCTGTCCCTCACCAGCAGGTGACGGTGCAGGTGCAGACGATGCAGCACATGGCCTCGCTTGTCTCCCACGAACGACGGCAGCGCCGCCCACAGAACCGACCGCGCGACGTACGAGCGGGCGGTGGCCGACGAGTTCAGGTTGTACGCTGTTTGGCCCGGGGAGTGGTCCTGCCATCTTTTCGTGATCGACGATCCCAACAGATTGCCCAAGGCAGTCGCGGGGGATCGGTTTCGCGAGCGGAGCAAGGTCGACCCCGACGCAGCGGCCGACCCGACGCGGTGCGCAGCCCCTCTCACATGCCCCTCCGGAGCTCCCTCCCAGCCGCGACGGGAACGGGCTGCATCTGGGGAGAATCTGGGGAGAACGAAGCCCTGTTGGGGAGCGGCTGGGGAGGATCGGGCGCATCAACGGGTAGCACAGCGAAAGGGCCCGAAAGGCGGATCGTCGCAGGTCAGAGGACCTATCGGGCCGGTTTCCGCAGGTCAGCGGCATGAGGGTGACAACTTCAAGAAGATATCCTCCTGGGCCGCCATCCTGTTTGCACCCACGTTGGTGGGAACGATCTACGGCATGAACTTCGAGACGATGCCGGAGCTCCACTGGGCGGCCGGCTACCCCTTCGCAATCCTGTTGATGGCAGCGGTGTGCGTGAGCCTGTACGTCATCTTCAAGAAGCGCGACTGGCTGTAGCCGACAGATCGGAATCGCTGATCAACTTCGTGCCAGCGAAGGTCGTGGTGCCGCTATTCCAGGGCCCTGGGGAGGATCTGGGGAGAATGTGCCGCAACGGGGAGCCCTCCGGCAGGCTGCACACGACCTCGTCCACAGCGGGCCCGCACTGGGCCGGGGCGAGGGCGGAGCCACCACCGCCATGCTCACCGACATGGCGTTCTTCGCCGCCACCACAGCAGCCAACTGGCATGCCAAAAAGCACGACGCCCAGCAAACCGAGGCCGCCCGTCGAGCTGCTTGCCGAAGCCACCCGGCTCCGGGAGCCGGACACCGCCGCCTCCATCAGCGATGTCCCGGTCTGGCGCCTGCGCCGCAGCGCTCACCTGCGCGCCGCCCCTCAAGGCCCGCCTGCCCGCGGCGACCGGCGCACCCCGTCTCCGGCACATGCGGCACGGCAACCTGCTGGAGACGACCACCGTCCCGGACCAGCCGTCGCCCCGGGGGCCGGCGGTCCTGCCGTGAACGCCGGCCACTGGCAGTCGACGGTCGACTCGTGGTGCCATCCGTCCACATAGTGGGACTGGCCTGGACTGCACAGTCTCCGGTGGACTTGGGGGGGCCGCGTCCGGCTGTTGGAATGATCAGCGAGATGCGCCCGGCAAGTGAACCGGAGAACCCCTTTGAAAGCCCCAGCACTGAGCGCAGGCGAGAAGCCGTCCGGAGCGGCCGAGCTGACCCGTTTCGCCGCCGTCGTGGCAGCGGTGGATACCGCGGCTCTCAGCACCCTGCTCGAACTGCGGCGCCAGGAACTGGCATTGCAGTCCGATGATGTGTTCGAGCGTGCGTCGAAGACCGCCGAGGTCTACGCCCGGTGGTTCGACGCCCACGGCGTGACCTGTCCGCTGCCCGGCCAGATCGCCACGGCCCGCCGCAAAGGACTGCCCGTGATCGGGCCTGCCGTCGATGCCCTGCTGTACGCCGAGCTGACCAGCGGCGTGCTGATGGGCGTCCAGGACGCCGACGCCATCGACGGCGACCTGCACTTCGACTGGGCGGCGCAGGGCGAGACCTTCGCCGGTTTCCGCTCCACCGTCACCTGTGCCCAGGACGAGCCCGTCGTCCGGGACGGGGCCGCGATCGTCGCCTCCGTCCTCCAGGGTCCCGACCGCCGGACCAGCGTCACCAAGAACTCCCGGCACCTGGTCTTCACCGTGTACGACGCGCCCGGCCTGGGTGCCGAGGACTTCGACGGCGCCGTACGGCTGCTGCGCGATCTCCTCAAGGACGCCGGAGCAGTCCCAGACGTGCTGGAGGTGAGACTGTGACCGGCACGACCGGCTTCCCGGGCGCCGGCTGCGAGGAGCTCTCGCAGGAGCCCCTGCCCAGCCGGCACCAGCGGCGCATCCTGATATGCGTCGGCGAGCCGGAGGCGGGTGGGCACACGGGCGGGCATCCGGACGTGTACGCGGCCACGGCCCGCTGGCAGCGCCAGTACGTCGGCGGCGTCTACGTCCGCCTCTCGGGCACCCCCGAGCAACAGCGCGCCGTCGTGGCCCGGTTCATCGCCGCGGGGTGCACCCTGCAGGCCACCCACTTCTACCGGCCCGCGGATGTCCGGGCACTGGCGTCGCTGGCCCGGCAGCTCGAAGCCCTCCCCGCCGAAGCCCTCCCCGCCGAAGTCGTGCTCACTGAGGGCGAGTTCGAGCGTTGGCGGGTCGCGGAGCTGCTGATGGTCGGCGCGACCGACGTCGTCGGACCGTACCCGCAGCGGTACATGGCCGCCGCGCGGGCCGCGGCCTCGTTCGTCAACGACCGGCTCGGCGAGGCCTGGCTGGCACTGCCCATGGTGACGAGGGCCGAGGGGACGTCGTATGCGGCCGGGGGACCGCACGCGCACGGGGGGCAGGGGAGCCGGACGGGCTTCACCCGGGACGAGCTGGAAGACCACTTCGCCGACACGGCGAGGGCACTGGCGGCCGAGACCGAGAGCCGCCTGGAGGTCCTGGGCCGCCTCCCGATGCACGGAGAGACCGTTCCGCGTTCGGCAGCGGCCCTCTGCGAGTGACCCGCGGCCCCGCCGACCCGCCGCACCACGTAACTCATGAGCGCCGCAAGCGATCTTGGGGGGAACTGCACGATGCGCACCACTGCCACTCTGCGCGCCATACTCGATTTCGACCTGACCGACTACGTCGGCAACGCCCGCGCCGTGGGGCGTGATCTACTCGACCCCGCGTTGCGCGCCTGGATGGCCGAGGCATACGAGGACACAGTCGCTCTCCTCGCCCTCGACCGGGACCGGCTCAGCCGCAGCGAATACACGATGCTCCGCTTCGCCGAACTCGTCTTCCAGGCCGAGTGGAAACTGACCCTCCCCGAGGGCGAGGCACCCCAGGAGGTCGCCTCGCGCGGCGGCGGACCGCTGGACCGGCGCGGCAAGCGCTACCAGCCCTACGGCAACGTACGGCTCCTCAACCACGTGCTCGGCACCCGCAGCCACGCCCCGGACGGGGCCGTCGAGCGGGCCTGCTGGCAGACGATCCGCGCCACCGCCGAGAGCTGGCGGGCCTACGAACAGCGCACCGTCGACGGAACGGAGAAATGGGCACAGGACGCCCTGCCCTCCGACGGGCAGCTGACGGAGCGCATCGCACGGCTCGGGTCGCTGGTCTCCCTGAGCACCGGCCGCGCGCCCGCGCTGTGCCCCGCCGCGCCCGAACCGCCCCGCCACTGGCGGGACTACGTGCTCACGCCGCACGGCCCCGCCAACGTCCTGGAGCACCTGGCCGTGCTGCCCCAGACCACGCAGCACGACGAGGTCACCTTCCTGCGGGTGATCCACCTCGTCGAGGCCACCACATGGGGGGTGCTCGCCCGAGTGATGTCCGCCGCCGAGTGGCTGCGCGGCGGGCGGTGGGAGTACGCCGCCGAGTGCCTGGGGCGCGCGGCGGACCTGGCCGCAGCCCAGACCGAGGCCTTACTTGTCATGCGCAGGACGATGCCCGTGGAGCACTTCCAGGGGTTCCGGGAGGCGACGGGCGACGCGAGCGCCGTCCAGGCGTTCCCCACCCAGCTGCTGCACATCCACCTGCTCGGGGTCCACCCGGAGAAGGCCGAGGCGCTCGCCGAAGCCACGGAGAACGCCTACCTCCTGATGCACCAGAACCCGGACTTCGAACCACTGCGGGAGCTGCTGCGGTGGGTGCCTGCGGAGAAGGCGGGGCGGCGGGTGCTGGATGCGGCCCACCGCCTCGACCAGGAGCTGTTCGCCTGGCGGAAGATCCACTACGGGGTCGCTCTGCGCTACCTGCCCACGGAGGCCACGGGCTCGGGCGGCACCTCGGGAGCCCCGTACCTGCGCAGCTTCTACCAGGACAGGCTGTTCGACGCGGACCGGTCACTGCTTCCGCAGCACCGCTCCGGACCGAGCACCGTCCTCAGCCCCTGGATCCGGTCCCGTCCGGCGCTCTCCCCCTTCAACTGACGGGGTCCGTCGGCCGCGTCCCGTCGGACTGCTGCGCGTACACCTCCCCGATGCGCCGGATCGCCTCGGAGATGCCCGACCGGCCCAGGGCTGTGTACCCCAGTACCAGCCCGGGCCGGGCCGTCGCCGGATCGTCGTAGTACGCCCTGCTGCCCTTGACCAGGACGGACCGCTGGAGCGCCTCGGCGACGAGGCGCTCCTCGTCGGTGCCGGGCGGCAGTGCGGCGACGACGTGCAGCCCGGCGACGGGGCCGACCAGGGTCGCGGCCGGCAGGTACTGCTCCACGGCCTGTGTCAGCATGCCGTGCTGGGCCCGGTAGCGCGTGCGCATCTTGCGCAGGTGCCCGTCGAGCAGGCCGCTGCGCAGGAAGTCCGCGAACGCCAGCTGCATCAGGCCGTCGCCGCCCAGGTCGCGCCTGACCCGGATCGTCTCCATCATCGAGGTCAGCGCCGGCGGCAGCACCAGCCAGCCCAACCGCAGGCCGGGAGCGAGGAGTTTGCTCGCCGTGCCGGCGTAGATGACCCGCTCGGGATCGGCGGGCTGGAGCGCCAGGTGGCGACCGCGGTGCTCCAGCCACAGCCCGCCGTCGTAGTCGTCCTCGATGATCCAGCCGCCGGTGTCCCGTGCCCACCGCACCAGCTCCTGCTGGCGCTTGGGCGACATGGGCACGCCGAGCGGGAACTGGTGCGAGGGCGTGACCAGGACGGCCCGCACCCGGCTGGCGTAGAGCTGCTCGATCTCCACCCCTTCCGGCCCCACCGGCACGGCCAGCGTCCGGATCCCGTTCTCCTCGACGAACTGGCGCTGGCGGTCATGGCTGGGGTCCTCGACCGCCAGCCTGTCGATGCCCAGCTCGCTCAGGGCTGCGCAGATCAGGCCCAGACCGTGCGCGAACCCGCCCGTCACCATGGTGTTGTCCGGATGCCCCAGCACACCGCGGACCCGGCCGAGATACGCGACGAGCTCCGTACGCAGCTGTTCGACGCCGAGCAGCGGCGGATAGCCGAGTCCTTGGTAGCGGGCAGTGCTCACGGCCCGCTGGTAGGAAGCCGTCCATTCACGATGCGGGAAGGTGGCCGCATTGGGCGTGCCCGGCAGCAGGTTGAACCGGACCGGCGGGATCGCCCGGTCGACCAGCACCACGGGCTTCCTGATCCGGGTGTCGGCGTGGGCCGCCACCCGCGTACCGGAACCGCGGACCGACTCCAGCAGGCCCTCTCCGGTGAGCTTTTCGTACACCTCCACCACGACACTGCGCGACACCTTCAGGTCCTGGGCGAGCTGGCGGCTGGACGGGAGCCTGGAGCGGGGCGTCAGCCGTCCCTGCTCCACCTGTCTGCGCAGTTGGTCGGCGATCTGGGAGCCGAGTGGCTCCGGGGTGTCGCGTCGCACCTCCACTATGACGTGCCACGTCATGTTGTCCCCCCAAATTTTACTGTTTGTAGCGGTCGTCACGAATTTACAGCCGGATCGGGATTGGTCCGGTGGCGAGCCGGTCAACTGGCCTGGCGTGCACATTTCTTGGTCAGCAGACTGACCAGCCGATACGCCCCGGCCGAAAGGTTCACGTGCCATGCCCTCCCCGTCCCCGTCCCAGCCCTCGTCCCAGTCCTCGTCCCCGCTGCTGGTCCTGATCAGCCCCATGGACCAGGAAACCCGTGGTCACCTGCTGGAGTCCGTGGCACGGGACCACCGGATCTGGCTCTTCTCCGACCGCGAGGCCGGCTGGGAGGCGCCGTTCATCACCGGGCACACGCGCGTCGACACCCTGGACGCCGACGGCATGATCGAGGCGGCCCTGCCCGTGGCACCGGACGCGATCCTGTGCTGGGACGAGACCCGCATCCTTCCGGCGGCCAAGGTGGCCGGCGCCCTGGGGCTTCCGGGGCTGACCCCGGAAGCCGTACTGACCTGCCGCGACAAGCACCTCACCCGCCTCGCGGTGGCCGAGGCAGGCGGCCCGCAGGCCCGCTCCACCCCGGTGTCCACCCTCGCCGAGGCGTACGAGGCCGCCGCGGAGACGGGCTACCCGGTCGTGGTCAAGCCCCGGGCGCTCGTGGGCAGCACGGGCACGCGCATGGCCCGCACCCCCGAGGAACTGGCCGAAATCTTCCCCGCCATCCGGGGGACGACCATGGTCGAGGTGCGCGAGCGTTTCGAACAGCCCGTGCTCATCGAGGAGTACCTGGACGGTCCGGAGATCAGCGTCGACGCCCTGATCTGGGACGGCGAGGTGACCCCGCTCTTCGTCGCCCGCAAGGAACTGAGCCCGCCGCCCAACTTCGAGGAAGTGGGACACGGCGTCGACGCCTCCGACCCGCTGCTGGCCGACCCGGAGCTGCTGCGCGCCCTGACCACGGTGCACGCCGCCGTCGGCATCACCCGCGGCTGGACGCACTCGGAGTGGCGCCTCACCGCGCGCGGCCCCGCCCTGGTCGAGGTCAACGCCCGCAGCGGCGGCGACTTCATCTCGTACCTCGGACTGCTGGCCACGGGCTGGGACGCGGGCCTGGCAGCCGCCCGCCTGGCGCTCGGACAGCGCCCCGAACAGGGCGCCGCGCGCTCCGGGGCCGCCGCCGTACGCTTCCTCTATCCCGAGGTGGAGACCGTCGTCGGCCGCGTCACCATCGACCGCGACCGGCTGCCCGCGGGCATCGGGATCGCCCGCGTGGTTGCACAGCCCGGCCACGTCCTGGAACTCCCGCCCGCCTCACATACCGGCCGGTACGCCATGCTCGTGGCCTCCGCCGTCACCGCCGAGGAATGCCGGGCGACGCTCGACGCCGCCGAGGACGCGGTGCGCCTCGAAGCGGCCGAGCCGGTCCCGGCCCCGCGATGAGCGTGGACGGGGCGACCCGCGCCGACGATGCCGAGGCGGCCGGCGTCGTACTCACCTGGCGCGAGGCACCCCTGCCGGTGAAGGCGGTGATCGCCGGAATCATGGTGAACCGACTCGGCGGCTTCCTCCAGGTGTTCCTCGTGCTCTACATGGTCGCCGGCGGATACCCCGAGGTGCAGGCGGGGTTCGCGCTCGCCGCGCACGGAACGGGCGCGGTGGCGGGGATCCTCCTCGGCGGCTGGCTCGTCGGGCGGATCGGTGTCCGGGCCTCGATCGTCTCCTCGATGACGGCCAACGCGGCCCTCACGGCGGCCTTCCTGTACGCCGCGTCGTACCCGGTGATGCTGCTGCTCGCGGTCGGCACCGGCGCGGCGAGCCAGGTCTACCGGCCCGCCTCGGCGGAGCTGGTCAGCCGTCTCACCAGCGAGCAGCGCCGCGTCATGGTCTTCGCCATGTACCGCCTCGCCACCAACATCGGGACCACCGCGGCGCCCCTCATCGGCGCCGCCCTGGTCGCCCACTCGTACACCCTGCTGTTCTGGGCGGAGGCGGCCGCCGCCCTGGGCGTCGCCGTACTCGGCGGCCGGCTCCTGCCGCGCGACCGCCCCGGGCCCACGGCCGCCACCGGCCCGGCCGGGGCGAAGGTGGCCCCCGAGGCGGAGGCGGCGGGCCCGGGCGGCTACCGGGCGGTGCTGGGCGACCGGAGCTTCGTGTTGTTCCTGCTCGCCATCCTCGGCTTCTCCGCGGTCTACACCCAGTACCTGTCGACGCTCCCGCTCGCGGTGCGGGAGCGCGGACTCGACATCTTCGTCTACGGTGTCCTCGTCGCCGTCAACGGCCTGATCGTCATCCTGTGCGAGCTGGTGGTGACCCGGAAGGTGCAGCGGTGGCCGGCCAGGATCGCCACCGTCACCGGAATCCTCGCCGTCGGCGGCGGCCTCGCCGCGTACGCGCTGCCCTGGGGCGTCGCCGGGCTCGTGGCCGCCACGGTGGTGTGGTCGGTCGGCGAGATCATCGGCTCCCCGACCATGACCGCCTACCCTGCGCTGGCTGCGGCGCCCGAGAACCGGAGCCGGTACCTCGGCGCCTCCCAGGCCATGTTCGGGGTGGGCTCCGCCGTGGGACCCGCGGCGGGTGTCGCCGCGTGGGCCCTGATGGGCGACTCGGTATGGCTCGCGTGCGGGGCCCTCGCCGCGCTCGCCGCGATCGCCGCCTTCATCGGCATGCCGGCCTCCCCGAATCCCTAGTCTTCCGAGTCAGGAATTCCGTTCAGATGTGCAGGCTTGCGGAATGGCACGGACGGGGCGGCCGAAGGCCGAGTTGACGTTGTCGGATGAGGAGCGGGCCACACTCAAGGGGTGGGTGCGGCGCCGTTCCACGCCGCAGGCGTGGGCAGCCGCCCGCACCACCGGCTACGCCGGCCTCCCCCGGGCATCCTCATCGGAACCGACGCCCTCGCGGTCCTCGGCCGAACAGCGGCGCAGCAGCGCTCACCCGCCCGGATGGCGGGGCACCACCTCCGTGTCGCAGCGCAGCACTGTGTAGCGGAAGCCGCCGCCCGGGCGTACGGAGTCGCGTACGCCACCGAGGACTTCGGTGGCGACGGCCTCCAGGCCCGCCGGAAGGGAACGCGGCCGTGCGCGTCCTCCGGCGTCGGGAGAGGCCAGGGAGGACAGGTCTGTCTCGCGGTTGCCGATCAGGAGGGTCAGGGTTTCCGGACGGGGACCTTCGTACGGGACGTCCGACGGCCAGTAGACGTCGATCCAGCCGGAGTTCCAGACGCCGGGTCCCGGCCGATGTGCCCGGCGAGCCGGGGCCAGCAGACAGCCGCTGGGCTCGTCATCGGTCACCAGTGCGGTGCGCCCGCTCAGCCCGACGTCCAACAGCCACACGAAGAGCCGTTCCGGCGCATGGTTGACGACCTGGACGTGGTACGCGTCACCGTCCGACAGCCGGTCGCCGGAGCGCAGAGGCCGAGGCGGTCCGCCATGGCGTCGGCGCTCGAACACGGCCTCCACGTCGGCGTCCAGGTGCGCCGCGCCGCCGGCGCCGGGCAGTGCGCGAAGGCGTTCGCCGCGGGCCAGGTCCTCCAACAGGGCGAGCAGGTGCCCGCAGCGGTCGGGGTCGTCGGGGACCGGTGGGCGGAAGGCCAGACCGGCAGGGTCGACCACCACCACGGTGTCTTCCGAGGTGCGGACCGTGGCAAAGGGCGGGGCGACCGGTCCCGCCACCGCCAGTCCGACCGAACCGGGGAGAGCGGAGCGCAGGGCGCGGGACAACGGCCCGTCCCCGTCGAAGGCCAGGTACCGCCGGACCGCCGTACGCACCGGTATCGCACGGAGGCCCGGTACGCCGGCCTCCGGGGAGTCGAGGAACTCTGGGGACTTCGGCAGATCCAGGGGTGACTCCAGTTCGGCATCCGCGCCCCGTATCGCGGTGACCTTGGCCTGCGGTGCCTCGGCGGGGGCCGTGCCCGGCGCGACCAGTCCCACGATGTCGTCCTGCGCCAGACCCAGCACCGCGCCGCCGGGCACCACCAGGCGGCGCCCTCGCTGCAGCAGCGGCAATTGTCAGCCCGTTCCGCTCGCCCGGCCGGTACAGGCTCGGAGCCTCGTACGCCTGCTCGTGCCGTTGGCAGGCGGTCAGTCGTACGACGAAGGGGTCGGGCGCCGGCAGCTCCCGGGACAGCCGGTCGGCTCGGACCAGGGCCGCGTCCAGGGGCACGTCCCGGCTGACGGCCCGGACGGCCACCCGCGGGTCGCGTACGGCTCCACCCGAATGGCAGCAGTCCAGAATGACGGTGACGTTCGGGGTGATCGCCGTCAGCCTGCGGACGGTGGCGGTCAGCTCCTCGACGAGCAGGCCCCGGAACTCGCCGGAGCTGCTGTCGTCCACGTCTGTGGGCACGAGGTAGTGCAGATAGGGGGAGCGGCGGGCACGGGCTCGTTCCGCGGCGTCGGGCCGTTCGTGCATCGCGCCGTGCCCCGAGTAGTAGAGCACCACCCCGTCCCCCTGCTCGGTGTCCCTCTCCAGCCCGTCGAGCGTCTCAACGAGGGAGTGGTACCGCGCGCCGTCGTCCGTCCGGGTCCGGACGTCCCGGAAACCGCGGTCGCGGAGTACCCGTTCCATCAGCCGGACGTCGGAGTGCACCCCCGACAGACCGAAGGTCTGGGCGCCGATCAGTACCGCGCGCAGGGTCATGACACGGCCTCCTGAGTACCGATGTGGACGAACGGCGCCCAGTGGAAGGGGTGTTCGGGTGCAAGCCGCGGAGCACGGGCGGACCCACTGTCGCGGACCGTGCCGCGGGCCGCTCCGGCGGGCACCGGGCAGTCGGCCTCGGCTGCCAGCGAGGCGTATTCCTCGTCCCGTTCCGCGGCCGTCAGTGCGCGGACTTCCCGCTGCGCCTCGGCAAGGGCCGCGGCCACCCCCGGGCCGGGACCTGGGCAGGGTCGTAGCTGAGGTCCTCAGGGCCGACGGCAAGGCGGCGGTGTTTCCGGGGCGCAGAGCCGCGGGGCATCTGCATCCACAGCTGCCCCGGAAGCGGCGGGTCGTTCGGGTGTGCTCGCCGGGTGTTGGCGGAGTAGTAGGCACCACTGGTCACGCTGACCGCCCCCTGCACCCTCTCGGTCCTGAGGCTCCAGCCCTCGACCGGATCCCCGTCGGCGATGTACCCCGAGTTCGCCAGGTCCAGCGGGCGGCGCGCCCGCTGGTGGCGGTGGTGTACTCGCTGGACACGATCGAGTGACCGCCGACCCGGGTGCGGAACCCGTACCGTTCCATCGCGCCGACGCGAGCACCTGGGCCAGCCCGGCATGTTCCAGCCTGGCCCTCAGGCCGTCACTGGCATCGGCCCAGCTGCGGCCACTCGCGGGCCTGGTCTTCATGGCCAACCGGAACGGACCCGGTGCCGCCAGCGCAGGCGGGGCAGCCGCCAGCCCACCGGCGGCCACGGCCAGCGGTACGGCTCCCGTACCGCGCAGAATCGCCCTCCGAGTCAACTCCATGACGCCGCAGGGTAGGTGGGACGAATACCACTCGTACAGGCCGCTTCCGAAACGCGTCGTTGAGGAATGGCGGATCGACGACGGCTCTGTTCACCGTCGGCCGGCAACCCGGCTGCCCACCCCGCCGCTGAGGAAGTCAGCTGGCGGTGCGGGCGGCCGCCGTCCCCGGTCCCGGCGGGGCCAGGACGACGGCCGCCAGGTGCTCGCGGAACCAGCGGTGCCCCGGATCGGTCGAGTTGCGGGGGTGCCAGGCCATCCCGAGGTCCAGGGGTGCCAGGTCGAGGGGGATGGGAAACGTCCGCAGTCCCATGGCGGTGACGGTGTCGGGGAGCCAGTCGGCCAGGCTGAGCGCGACGAGGTCGGTGTCCCGGGCGAGCATCATCGCGCTCGTGTGGCTGGGCACGACGACCGCGGTCCGGCGTTGCAGCCCGAGTTCCGCGAGCGCGCGGTCGATGGGCCCGAGGCGCTTGCCGAGGCGGGAGATGCCGATGTGGTCGGCCGCGGCGAAACGACGGGCGTCGATCCGCCCGTCGAAGAGGGGATGACCGCTGCGGGCGATGCCGACCAGCGGCATCCGCGTGAGCTGCCGGGTCCGGATCTCCGGGTCCAGGTGTCCCAGGACACCCAGTTCGACGTCCACCCAGCCCTGCCGCAGCCCAGGGCCGCCCTCCACCGACTCCGGCAGGAAGACGACGTCCACCTGCGGGGCCTCCGCGTGGATCCGCTCGGTCAGGCTCCCCGCCAGTCCCACCAGCAGCAGGTCAGCGGCCTGCACCGTGAAGGTGCGCTGGAGATGCACGGCATCGAAACCGGGACCGGGCCGCAGGACGTTGTCGCAGCCGCGCAGCAACACGCCGATCTCGTCCCGGAGTTCCACGGCGCGCGGGGTCGGGACCATCCCCTGGCCGGCCCGGACCAGCAGCGGGTCGCCGACGGCACGGCGGAGCCGGGCCAGGGTACGGCTGACCGCCGCGGGCGAGGTGCCCAGGCGCTCCGCTGCGCGGGTCACGCTGTTCTCCTGGAGCAGGGCGTCCAGGACTCGCAGCAGGTTGAGATCCATCAATGCCTCCTGAGCTGCATTTTTACGCCTGAGTCAATGATTGCGTGTCAATCTTTGCATTGCCGCGGCATCCTCCGGCGCAGAGAGTGGAGATGCCCGCGAAGACGCGTGGCATTCCCTTCACTTCTTTCGAGGAGCCGCTGTGCAGCAGTCCCCCCGTGCCGGTCGGGAAGGCGACGTCCTGGCCGTCGTCAGTCAGAGCGGACCGACGGTCTCGTTCTTCGACGCCGCCTCCGACCGACACCTCGGCGATGTGCGAGTCCCTGCCGAGCCACACGAGTTGTGCTTCGACCCGACGCAGCGACTGCTGTGGTGCACCCTGACGTACCACTCGGGCTACTACCACGCGAACGGCGGCCGGCGTACCGAACTGGCCGTCATCGACCCCGACACCCGCCGCATCGTCGAGGTCGTCGACCTCGCCCCGGAACACGGGCCGCACGGACTGGCGCTGGACCCGGTACGCGGCCGCCTCTACGTCAGTGTGGAGAGTTCGCACGACCGGCCCGGCGCTGTCGTGGTGATCGACACGGCAACCCGCCGGCCCCTGGGCAGGATCGACACGGACGCGCCCGGCCCGCACTGGTTCGCCATCGATCCGGCGGGGCGGACGGGCTACGCCACCAACAAGGAAGCCCCGTTCGTGTCGGTCGTCGACCTCGAACGGGGCACCCTCACCGCAAAGGTCGAGGTACCGGGCAGTGAGGGCCTCGCCGTCTCCGCCGACGGCGCGCATGTCTTCGTCGCCGCGCCCTACGGCAACTTCTCCGGCACCGCCGAGGAACGGCCGCCCACCGGAATCCGGGTCATCGACACCCGGACAGCGGCCGTCGTCGACACCCTGCCCACAGGGGACATCGTCCTGCCGGTGCACTTGACCTCGACGGGCAGGCTGCTCGCGGGCGAAGTGCGCATGGCACCCGACGCGGCCTCCCGACTCGGGCGCCACGCACCGGGCCGCCTCGCCGTGTTCTGCGCCGACACCCGCAAGCAGCTGGGCGACGTCGAGGTCGGCCTCTTCCCGCTGACCATCACCTCGTCCCCCGACGGCCGGCTCGCCTACGTGGCCTGCGTCATCTCGTCCACCGTCGACATCGTCGACCTGGAGACGCTGGAGCGCCTGGCCCGGCTCGACA
This sequence comes from Streptomyces sp. NPDC097981, assembly GCF_040302565.1. Taxonomy (NCBI): domain Bacteria; kingdom Bacillati; phylum Actinomycetota; class Actinomycetes; order Kitasatosporales; family Streptomycetaceae; genus Streptomyces; species Streptomyces sp. NPDC097981. The sequence goes on along the minus strand of NZ_JBEORW010000013.1, from coordinate 59,192 downwards.
TCGCCAAGCTCGGCGAGCCCGGCGCGCACGGCCTCGCGTACCTCCCGCGCCCGGCCTGACCGCCTCCCGGACCCACCACGTCCGTGCCTTCGTGCGCGGCGCCGACCTGCGCGTCGGCGACGTGGGAGCGGAGCCGGTCAGGACTCTGTGTGTGCCTGGTGCGCGGTCGGCGCAGCCGGCCCGCGATGCTTGATGTTGACGGCCGAAGCCTTGGCCAGGGCCATGGGGTTCAAGAAGCGCAGCGGACCGATCAGGCGGGCTGCGAACAGATACATGTGCCGCGCCATCGACTCATCTCGCGCTGCCGCTGAGAACATCAGCCGCTCCCCGGGATTGAACGGACGGGCCTTGGCGTAGTCGACGGCCAGGGACTGGTGGCCGCGCAGCCGGCGCCGGTGTGTGCGTGCGTACGCCGCGAGCGACCGGTCGAGGTCGCCCCGGCCGGTTACGGCCGGGGCGACCGCCTCGGCCAGCCAGTGCGCGGACTGCAGAGCCCACCCGCATCCCACTCCCCACAGGGGATCGCTGGTCAGGGCGGCGTCGCCGATCAACGCGACGCCCGGCGCGGTCGGCTCGCGGCTGATGAGCGGGTAGTCGACCGTACCGATGATCTTGGTGATGCGCTCGGCGGAGTCGATGGGCGGCGCCTCGGGCAGGGCGCGGACGAACGAGAGGAAGCTGCCCTCCAGGTCTTCCCGGAAGGCTGGCAGCCGTTTCTTGTCCGGGAGCACCGCGAGGACCGTCACCCCGCCGTCGTTCGGAAACGCGTACGCCATGTCGGGCTCCAGGAACCAGGTCTGGCCGATCCCGCCGTGCAGCGGAAGGTTGCGGAAGTGCGCGAGGTAGCCGAACCGCGCGTTCTCGTAACTCCGGGCCGGAACCTCGGCGAACTTCGCCACGGCCGAGTTCTTGCCGTCGGCGCCGACCACCAGGCGGGCCCGGATCTCACGCCCGCCCTGTGGCGTCGATGCGCACACCCCCGAGGTTCGCCCGGCTTCCCGGACCAGACCGGTCACTTGGTGGCCGAGGAGCAGATCGACGCCAGGCGTCTGCGCCGCATGGGATCTGATCAGCGGGTCGAGGGTGCTGCGCCGAATGTTGTACCCGTACGGCAGCTCGGGGCCCGACGGCGCCGCCCTCGGCTCGATCCACCCCCAGCGGGTGTACCAGCGGGCGTCGTTGTGGAGGGCTCCCGCCTTCTCCAGAGCGGGTATGAGGCCGAGCTCGTCCAGCACCGGGTGTGCGTTGGCCGTGAGGGAGTGGGTGCACAGCACCTTGTACGCCTCGGGGTCCGAGCGGCGTTCCAGCAGTGCGACGCGGACACCGCGTCGAGCGAGCAGGATCGCCGCGGCACTGCCGGCCAGGCTGGCTCCGCTGATGACGACGTCGTAGTCGTGTCCCGCACTCTCGGGCTTGGTCATGCGCTGATCGCTTCCCTTCGGGGTGTGGTGCCGTTCGTGGGAGTGGCGCAGTGCCCACTGCAGTCAGGAGCATGACCAATTGTCAAGAGCCCGCCCGCGCCGCAACCGGGCGTGATGCGGCCGACGAACCGCGACGCACCCGCCGTCCGGGCGTTCCCCCGGGACCGACCTCTGCGGCGAGGGCACACGTGGGGTCCGGTTCGGCGTTCGACGGGCAACCGGGCTCGGTGCGGATCGCGTTCACCGGCGTCGACGCGGCCGGGGCCGTGCGGGCCGCGGACCGGGTGGCCCGGCTGGCGGCCCGCGCCGCCGGAGCGCTGACGCCCGTACGGTAGCCCTCGCACGAAGGGGAGTCAGGAACGGGCGTACGCCGACAACCAGTTGAGATCGCGGTGCCCCGGCCCGTAGCGCTCCAGCTCGTTGACGACGCGTACGTCCGGATCGGCGAACCCGGCCGCCTCCAGCATGGCGCGGACGCGGTCCACGGTCTGGTAGCGGAAGAAGCGGGCCGCGTCGGCGCTGAAGGACTCGACGATCTCCTCTTCGCCCTGGCCCTCCTTGAAGCTGACGAACAGCGCCCCGCCGGGGCGCAGGACCCGGTGGAACTCGCCGAGGGCGGTCCGCACGTGCTCGTCCTTGAGGTGCAGCAGCGTGGCCTGGCACCAGACGCCCGCGAAGCTGCCGTCCGCGAAGTCCAGCGCGCACACGTCCATGCTGCGGAAGTCGAGGGTGGGGTGCAGCTCCCGGGCCCGGGCGAGGAACGGCTCGCTCAGGTCGATGCCGGTCACCGCCAGGCCCCTGGCCGTGAGCAGGGCCGTATCGCGGCCGAAGGCACAGCCGGCGTCCAGTACCGGACCCACCGGGTCGGGCAACAGCTGGAGGAACATGTCCATTTCGGCGTCCGGGACCATGCCCTTCGTGGCGGATTCGTACTTGTGAACGCTGTGCCCGTAGGCGGCGAGGGTACGCGAGAGGTAGTCCGACATGCTGGAAATCTACTTCGGCGCGATCATGCGCTCGGTTGCCTACCGCACAGGAGTGCTCGATGACACGTCCCGGGTCCCCACGGCCTGGGCGTCGGCTGCTTTTCGTACACGCCCACCCCGATGACGAGTCGATCGCCAACGGCGCGACGATGGGCCCTTCAGGGGTCTGCCGGCCGCCAGGTCGTCGAGTTTGCGTTCCAGGGTGGCGATGGAGGCCTTCAGGGCTGCGATGTCCGCCTTGTCGGCCGACTGCTCCGCTTCCGCCAGCTGGACCACCAGGGTGCCGCCCGGTTCGAGGGTGACTTCCGAGGTCTCCGTGACGTCGTCGCCGCCCTGGTGGCGGACCGCCGCGTCCAGGTCGGCGCGGCGCAGGCCGCAGCGGCGGATCACGGAGGTCTCCCAGTGGCCGTTGCGGGCCAGGGTGGTGGGCGTGCCCTCCAGCAGGCGGCCCAGCCGTTCGTGGCGGGCCGCCGCCCGGACCACCACGGTGTTGACGGCGAGCAGTACGGCGGCCCCGAAGGCCGCTCCGACGACCGAGTTGTCCGGACCGATCACGGCGTTCTGCACCACGTTGGCCAGCAGCAGCATGACCACCAGGTCGAAGGTGCTGAGCTGGGCGAGCTGGCGCTTGCCGACGATCCGGAGCAGCACCAGGATCAGCACGTAGACCGCGATGGTGCGGAGCGCCTTCTCCAGGTACCCGATCTCGTTGTGCAGGAAGGGTGTGAGGACACCGTGGGCGGATTGCATCGGTCAACGCTGGCACATCCTGAGGGCGGCGCGGGCCATCGACCCACCGGATCCCGGGCGGCGCCGCCGCGCGGGTACGCCGGCCGTCCGCCCCCCGGGGGGGCGGACGGCCGGTCGCGTCACGGCTTCGGAAGGACGCAGCCCTCGCGGTTCAGGTCGATCTTGTTGCCCGCGCCGATGCAGGGGACGATGATGTACGTCTCCTGGGCGTAGTTGATGCCCTGCCGGACGGTGACGTTGCCGCTCTCGTCCACCTCGCACGGGTTGTTGTCCGTGCAGCGCTGGCCGTCCTCATTGCCCGTGTTGTTGACGGCGACGACCTTGCCCGTCGTCGTGTCGATCACCGGGGAGCCCGAGGTGCCGCCGATGGTGTTGCAGGACGAGGTGTAGCGGACCGAATCCTTCCAGGTCCACTCGCCCTCCTTGAGGCGGTACGCGAACCCGTCCACGTTGCAGCTGTAGGTCCGCTTCCAGTAGCCCGACACGACCTTGATCCCCGTGCCCTGCACCGGGTGGGTGTCGTTGAGCGTGAGCGCGCTGATGCCGTACTGGCTCTGGATCTGCGCGTACGTCTTGGTGAGCTGGTAGATCGAGATGTCCGTGTCGGTCATCGTCGCGTACGCGATCTTGCTGGCCCGCAGCGTCGCGACGCGCGAGCCCGACGCGCCCAGCAGCGTGAACGAGCGGTTGGACGGCTGGTCCTTGACGACCTCGCCCGGCCCCGGGAAGCCCGTCTCCAGGCAGTGTCCGTTCGAGAGCACGAGCGCGGGGTCGGTCGGCTGGGAGCCGGGGGCGCGGACGACGGAGCCTGAGCAGTTGCTGAGCGCGACCGTCCCCGCGAAGTTCACGGTGACGGCAGGCGCGGCTTTGTCCTGGGGTGCGGACGCGACGGCCGGGGCTGCCGCCGCTCCTATCAGGAGCAGCGAGAGCAGGGCGCCGGCGAGAGGCTTGTTCATGTGGGGGTTCCCCTCTGATGACGATGCAACCGAAGATCCTCCGGTTGTCATGCGCATTGTTGAGATACCCGCTTCAACTGGCAAGCGTGCAAGTCGAGTTGACTGGCGTAACGTTCCGGCCATGATCAGCGCAGCAGGCGCTCCCGCAGCCGCGCCGCCGTGGCGGGCGTGATCCCGACGCGGGCGGCGAGATAGTCCGCCGCCGAGCCATAGCGCGTGGTCAGGTCGGCGAGGACGAGGGACAGGATCGTCTCCGGGGCACGCCCGTACGCGGGCCAGCGCATGGTGCGGCCCGGGTTGGCCGCGTGCCAGTCGGCCGTGAGGCGGGCTGTGGCCAGCTCGGTGAGCGCGAAATCGGCCAGGATTTCCTCCTCGGACACATCGAGGAGGGTCAGGACGAATGCGGCGATCAGGCCGGTGCGGTCCTTGCCGGAGGTGCAGTGGAAGACCGCCGGGCCGGGACCGGCCGCGATGAGCTCGATGGCCTGGCGGATCTCCAGGACCCCGTCCTCGGTCACCTCGGCGAACCGGTCGGCCAGGTACCGCCAGGGGTCGACGTCGGGGTCGATCGCGGCCTGGTCGTACGGGCGGTGCTCGATGCTCAGGTTGGCGTACGTGAACCGCTCGGCCTCCGGGATCCGGCCCTTGGCCTCGATCTCCCACGGGTAGCGCAGGTCGATGACGGTACGTATGCCCAGCCCGAGGAAGCGCTCCCAGTCGTCGCCCGCGAGCTTGCCGAGTGAGTCGGCCCGGTAGAGCACGCCCCAGGCGACGGTGCGGCCGTCCGCAGAGCGGTAGCCGCCCAGGTCACGGAAGTTGTGCAGGCGCCCGAAGCCGATGTGGCGGCGGTGCGCGTGCGGGTCGGCCGGCTGGGCGGCGGGCTGGACGGTCAACTGGGGCTCCTCGGGGTGCGGTTGTCGCCCAAGAATGCCCCAGTGCCCCGACGCGCCGGCGCCCCGGCGGCCTCGGGAGTTCAGCGCTTGCGCGCGAGCGTGAGGCCGTCCGCGATGGGGAGCATCACCGACTCGACCCGCTCGTCGGCGCGCACGTGCGCGTTGAACTCCCGCATGGCCAGGCCGTTCCCCTCCGCATCCGCGCGCACCGCCTCTCCTCCGTACAGGACGTTGTCGGCGAGGATCAGCCCGCCGGGTCGCAGGCGCGGCACGAGCTCGTCCCAGTAGGCGCAGTAGCCGGGCTTGTCGGCGTCGAGGAAGGCCAGGTCGATCACCGGGTCCTGGGGCAGGGCCCGGAGCGTCTCCAGGGCCGGGGCGATCACGAGGTCGATCCGGTCGTCCACCCCGGCCGCCTTCCAGGCCTCCCGGGCGAGCGCCGTCCACTCCTCGGATACGTCGCAGGCCAGGACCCGTCCGCCGGCCTCCAGACCCTCGGCCAGGGCGAGCGTGGAGTAGCCGGTGAAGGTGCCGACCTCGACGATCCGGCGGGCCCCGACGATCTTGCCCAGGAGGGTGAGGAAGACGCCCTGCTCGCGCGGGATCTGCATCTGCGCCGGGCTGCCGAGTTCTCGCGTACGGGCGATCAGCTGCTCCTGGACGGGGCTCGGGGGCTCGGCCTGGGCCACCAGGTACCCGTACACCTCTGCGGTGAGGTGCACCGTCTTCACACCCTCGGGGGTCCTGTCCATGTCGTACGCCCTCCACGAGTCCGGTATGCCTTCGGGGCGCCCCGCGCTCCGGAAACGCCCCGCTGCCCAACGACGCCGCCCCCGCACCGGCAACGGCCCGGCAACGCCCGGCACGGGCCCGCAGGCGGATGTACGTCACTCGGCACCGACCTGGCGGCAGCCGCGCCCCGCACCCCTCTCGCATGCGCGCAGCGCTCGTCGGGGGGATCGCCGACCGGGTCCTCGCACTCGGCCGCGGGCTGCTGCCGGGCCGCACCCTTCGTCCGGTTCCGCGATCCCGTCCCTTCGGAACCTGTCCGCCCCCGTCGGTGTGCCATCTGTCAATTCGCCTGGAGAGTCGTTGAGTTGGGCGAGGAACGGAAGGATGCGGGATGACGGACCCCCTCCTGTGAGGACGGACACATTCCGATTCCGGAACTCCTGTCGACGTGCCGCCCGTCGAACAGGGAGCCGATCGGGGCTTTCGGGCGGGAGTGCCACATGTTCACCACGGTTCACCGGCGGGCCGCACGGGCCCTGCGGGTCTCCCTGCTCGTCGGCGTGTCCTGCGCGGCGCTGGCCGGGGGCGCCGGGTACCTGTGGGAGCTGCGCGGCGTCATGGCGCACGCGGCGGAGGGGGATCCCGCGGAGGGGAGCTACGTACAGGACCCCGAGCCGGCCGACGAGGCGGCGGCGGCCGTGCTGGACGGCCTGGCGCGGGAGGTTCCGGCGGCGGAAGCGGAAGCAGAGGCGGAGGGGGGAGCGCCGGAGGTCCCGGTGCGGCGGGATCCGGCCCCGGATCCCGCCGCACCGGGCCCGGCCGCGCAGCGTACGGACGGCCCCCCGGCCGGCGTGCACTGGCGGTCGGGCGGCTGGCGGCCCTCCGACCCGCTGGCCGCCCGGCCCGCCGCCGCCGAGCCCGCGATCGGGGCGCTGTTCTCGCCCGGCGACGACGGGGACCCCGACCACCACTGCTCGGCCGCCGTGGTCCACTCCCCCGGCGGCGACCTCATCGCCACCGCCGCCCACTGCGTGTACCGCGGCGGCCTCGGCTTCCGCACGAACCTCGTCTTCGCCCCGGGCTACCGGGACGGCAGGGCCCCGTACGGGATCTGGGTGCCCACCCGGATCGACGTGGACCCCCGCTGGACCGAGGACCAGGACCCCGACCACGACGTGGCCTTCCTCCGGATGCGCCGGCCCGGGCGTCCCGGCGAGCGGCTGGAGGACGCCACCGGGGCCCAGGCGATCCGGTTCCGGCCCGAACTGCCGGCCCCGGCCCGTGTCGTGGGCTATCCGAACGACACCGAGTACCCGGTGGAGTGTTTCAACACCGCCCGCGCCGCGGGGCCCACGCAGCTGCGGCTGGATTGCGCGGACGTACCCGACGGCACGAGCGGTGGTCCGGTGCTGACCGACGCGCACACCCTGATCGGCGTGATCGGCGGCCGCGACGGGGGCGGCGACGAGGTGACCTCGTACAGCAGCCGCTTCGACGACGGGGTCCGCGGCGTGTACGAGCGGTCCGTCGCCGCGGCCCCGGGATCCCAGGGACCGCCTAGGAACCGGAGTCCGGCGGGCCGGGGTGGTGGGGCGGGTAGGCGGTGGTCTCCGGGATCGTCGGCAGGCGCCACTTGGACAGGACCCGGATCACCGTGCCCGGGCTCAGCAGGGTGTTCGGCGAGGCGGACAGCGAGAGCACCCCGAAGAAGGGGCGGGAGATCTCCGGGTCGGCGTTGGCGCCCACGATCACCCGGGACATGTAGGCCTGCAGGACCTTGGTCGCCCGGTCGGGCGGGGGCCCCTCGGTCTCCGGGTACCGCATGTCCTCACTGGTGGCGATCTGCCAGGCCACGTCGGCGGCGGCGGCCGTACGCCGCTGGATCCGCCGTGCGGCACCGGCGATCTCGCGGGGCGCGAGACCCCGGATGGCGCCGGCCAGTGCATCCGCCGCGAGGGCGGCCACCGTCATCCCGTGCCCGTACACGGGGTTGAACCGGCAGGCCGCGTCGCCGAGGACGACGAATCCGGCCGGCCAGCGGTCGAGGCGCTCGTAGTGGCGCCATTCGTTCGCGGTGCTGCGGAATCCCGTGGGCGAGGAGAGCGGTTTGGCGTCGCGGAGGGCGTCGTACAGGGCCGGGGTGCGCAGGCTGCGCGTGTACGCGAGGAACTCCTCGTCCCCCGTCGGCGGGGCGTGTTCGCCGTTGCCTATCAGGGTGGCCAGCCAGCGGCCGTCGTCGAGGGGCACCAGTACTCCCCCGCGCGGGCTGTCGGGGCGGCCCTGGACGTACATCCCCTGCCAGCGACGGGCCGGATCCGGCGGGATCTCGTAGTAGCGGCTGGAGTAGCCGAGATGGGAGTCGTAGCGGGTGGTCGCCGGGGCCGGGTGGCCGAGGGCGGCGAGCCAGGCCGGTGCGCGGGAGGTCCGCCCGGTCGCGTCGACCACGAAGCGGGCGGCCAGCGGCCCGCCCTCGCGCAGCCGCACGCCGGTGACGGAGCGCCCGTCCGGTCCGGCGACGAGTCCGGTCACCGTCGATCCGGAGCGGACCGTGATGCGGTCGTCCCGCAGCACCTCTCGGCGTACCGTCCAGTCGATCAGCTCGCGGCTGCCGATCAGGATCCGGGACCCCGGAACCGGGTGGAACCAGTCGGCCGGGCTCAGCCACAGGAAGTCCCGCGGCGACTCCATCAGGGCCGCCCCTGCCGCCAGCAGCTCGCGGGTCACCCCGGGCAGCAGCCCTTCCATCAGCTCCAGGCCCCGCGACCACAGCACGTGCACGTGCCGGGACTGCGGCACGCCGGGCCGGAAGGCCGGTCCGGTGTCCGGCAGTTCGTCCCGCTCCACCACGGTCACGCGCGCGAACCTCTGGGCGAGCGCCCGCGCCGCCAGCAGCCCTGCCATGCCGGCGCCGAGGACCACCGCGTGATCGTGGGCTTCTGGGTGGTTGTCCGTGTCGTCCATGGCGCCGAGTCTCCCGCGACGGCCGCACCCCGGATCAGGTCCCGCCCGGGGCGCCCCGAGGCACCCCGGGGGCGGACGGGCTCACGACGGGGCGCCCGGACCGGACCGGGTCACCGGGCGAGGGAGGGGTACGAGACGGCGGTGAGCTTCTCCGAGGCCGCCCAGAGCCGTTCGCCGGACGTGTCGTCCAGGGTCCACTTCGCCCGTGGGGAGCGGACGGGCGCCCCGCGCCAGCCGAGCCGCGGTCCGAAGAACTCGTCGGGCCGCACCCCCGGCGCGGTGGCCGCGTACAGCGTGGGCAGCGCCCCGGAGGCGGCGGGCTGGGCGAGGACGGCGGCGCCGAGCCCCAGCAGCCGCGACATGGGGCGCAGGCCCTCCTGCCGCGAGGCCCCGACGTGCAGGTTGGTCGAGGCGTAGCCGGGGTGGGCGGCGGCCGCGACGATCCCGGAGCCGGCGGACCCGAGGCGCCGGGCCAGTTCGTGGGTGAAGAGCAGGTTGGCGGTCTTGGAGCGGCCGTACGCGATCCAGCGCCGGTAGCCCTGCTCGCTGTTCAGGTCGTCGAGGTCGACGTCGCCGAGCGCGTGGAACCCGCTGGAGACGGTGACGACCCGGGCTCCCGGGGGCGCGGCGAGCAGCCGGGGCAGGAGCAGTCCGGTCAGCGCGAAGTGGCCGAGGTGGTTGACCCCGAACTGGGTCTCGAAGCCGTCGGCGGTCCGCCCGTGCGGCAGGGCCATCACGCCCGCGTTGTTCACGAGAAGGTCGAGGGAGCGGCGGCGCTGTCCGTACGCCTGCGCGAACTCCCGTACGGAGGCCAGGTCGGCCAGGTCCAGCGGCGCGAACTCGGCCTCGGCCCGGGGGACTTCTGCGCGCAGCCGTACGACTGCGGCCCGGCCGCGGACCGCGCTGCGGCAGGCCAGCACCACGTCCGCCCCACGCCGGGCGAGCTCCCGCGCCGCCACGTAGCCGATACCGCTGTTGGCACCCGTCACGACGGCGGTCCGGCCGCTCTGGTCGGGGATGTTCTCGGCGTTCCAGCCAGGCATGTGAGCTCCCTCGCGACGGTGCGGTGAGGCGGGGCCCACCGGGGTTACCGAGGGTAGACCTCCCGCTCCTCGGGGGCGGAGCCGGGGGCTGGGCCCCCGGCCAGTAGGCTGCGGGTCCACCCGCTTCCCTTACCGTTCCCGAGGTACCGCGCAGTGAGTTCAGGACCGCCCCCCATGCCTGTGTCGGTCGTCGGCCTCGGTGCCGACGGCTGGACCGGGCTCACCGCCGCCGCGCGGTCCGCGCTGATCGAGGCCGAGGTGCTGATCGGCGGGCCGCGGCAGTTGGACCTGCTGCCGTCCGGCGAGTGCGCAGGCGAGCGGGTGGCCTGGCCGAGCCCGCTGCGGCCGGCCGTGCCGAGGCTGATGGCCGAGCACGCGGGCCGCCGGATCGCCGTGCTGGCCAGCGGCGACCCCATGTTCTACGGGATCGGCCGGGCCCTGGCGCAGGAGCTCGGGCCGGACGCCCTGCGGGTCCACCCGCATCCCTCTTCGGTGTCGTACGCCTGTGCCCGCCTGGGCTGGCCGGTGGAGGATACCGAGGTGGTCACGGTGGTCGGCCGCCCGGTGGCCCGCCTCGCGGCCGCGCTGTACGAGGGCCGGCGGGTGCTGGTGCTCAGCGCCGGGGCGGCGAGCCCGGCCGAGATCGCCGCTCTGCTCCGGGAGCGGGGCTTCGGCCCGAGCCGGATGCGGGTGCTGGAGCAGCTCGGCTCCGAGCGCGAGGACACGTACGAGGGCCGGGCCGACGGCTGGGACCGCGCGCCGGGCGATCCGCTGAACGTGGTGGCCGTGGACTGCCGCCGCGACGAGGAGAGCGGGGTCCCGCGGCTCGGTGCGACCCCCGGCCTGCCCGACACCGCGTACGAACACGACGGCCAGCTCACCAAGCGGCACGTCCGGGCCGCGACCCTGTGCGCTCTCGCCCCGGCCCCCGGTGAGCTGTTGTGGGACATCGGCGGCGGTTCCGGCTCCATCGGCATCGAGTGGATGCGGACGCACCCCTCGTGCCGGGCGGTGGCCGTCGAGCGCGTCGAGGAGCGGGCGGCCCGCATCACCCGCAACGCGGCGGCGCTCGGCGTGCCGGGGCTGCGCGTGGTCACCGGTGCCGCTCCCGCGGCCCTGGCCGGGCTCCCGGCCCCCGACGCGGTGTTCATCGGCGGCGGGCTGACCGCGCCGGGCCTGCTGGACGCGGCCTGGGCGGCGCTGGCCCCGGGCGGCCGGCTGGTGGTCAACACCGTGACCCTGGAGTCGGAGGCGGTCCTCACCGAGCGCTACCGTCGCCACGGCGGCGACCTGGTCAAGCTCGCCGTGGCGCACGCGGTGCCGGTCGGCGGGTTCACCGGCTGGCGGCAGGCGATGCCCGTCACGCAGTGGTCCGTGGCCAAGCCCCGGCCGCGAGCACAGGACAACACCGAAGCGACCGCACGGAACGAAAAGGATCAGACGATATGACCGTGTACTTCATCGGTGCGGGCCCCGGCGCCGCCGACCTGATCACGGTGCGCGGTGCACGGACGCTGGCCGCCGCCCCGGTCTGCCTGTACGCGGGCAGCCTGGTCCCGCGCGAACTGCTGGCCGAGTGCCCGCCGGACGCCCGCCTGGTCGACACCTCGCAGCTGAACCTCGACGAGATCATCGCCGAGTGCGTACGGGCCCACGCGGCGGGCGAGGACGTGGCACGGCTCCACTCGGGCGACCCTTCGATCTTCAGCGCGGTCGCGGAGCAGATGCGGCGGCTCGACGCGGCCGGCATCCCGTACGAAGTGGTGCCCGGCGTCCCGGCGTTCGCCGCGGCGGCGGCCGCACTGAAGCGGGAGCTGACGGTCCCCACCGTCGGCCAGACCGTGATCCTGACCCGGATCGCCCAGCAGGCCACCCCGATGCCGCCCGGCGAGGACCTGGCCACGCTCGGCCGCAGCGGCGCGCTGCTGGTCCTGCACCTGGCCACGCGCTACGTGGACCGGGTCGTCGGTGAACTGCTTCCGCACTACGGGGCCGAGTGCCCGGTCGCAGTGGTGGCGATGGCCAGCCGCCCCGACGAGCTGATCCTGCGCGGCACGCTGGCCGACATCGCCGACCAGGTGAAGGGGGCGGGCCTGGTGCGCACCGCGGTCATCATCGTGGGCCGTACGCTCGGCGCCGAGCAGTTCCGCGACAGCCACCTGTACTCCCCCGAGCGCGACCGGCATGTCTGCTGACGGTACGGTCCCCGCCTGCCCGCACGTCCTGATCCTCGGCGGCACCACCGAGGCCCGGCGTCTCGCGGAGGTGCTGGCCGCCGCCAGGCCCGGGGGATCCGAGGGCTCCGCAGACCCCGTCCCGTACCGGGTGACCACCTCCCTCGCCGGACGGGTGGCCTCCCCGGTACTCCCGCCGGGCGGGACGCGGATCGGCGGGTTCGGCGGTCCGGAGGGCCTCGCGGCCTGGATCGCCGCCCACCGGGTCACCCACCTGGTGGATGCCACCCACCCGTTCGCGGAGCGGATGAGCTTCAACGCGGCCCGGGCAGCAGAGCTTTCGGGCGTTCCGCTGCTGGCGCTGCGCCGCCCCGGCTGGACCCTGGGGCCCGGGGACGCCTGGGCCTTCGCGGACGGCCTCGCCGAGGCGGCGGCGCTGCTCCCCGGGCTCGGCAGCCGGGTCTTCCTGACCACCGGCCGGATGGGGCTGCACTGCTTCGCGCACCTGGCCGACCCGTGGTTCCTGGTGCGCTCCGTGGACCCGCCGGACGCGCCGGTGCCGCCGCGCCTCGAAGTCCTGCTGGCCCGCGGCCCGTTCACCCTCGACGACGAGCGGGAGCTGCTGGCCCGCCACCGGATCGACGTCCTGGTCACCAAGGACAGCGGCGGCTCGGCCACCGCCCCCAAGCTGACCGCGGCCCGCGAAGCCGGCATCCCGGTGCTCGTCGTGCGCCGCCCCCCGGTCCCGGAGGGCGTACCGGAGACGGCGACGGCGGCGGCCGCAGCCGACTGGCTGCGCGGTCACGGCCTCGCACGACGCACCTGAGCGGGCGCCGCAGGACCGTCCCGGGTGTGTCAGAAGAAGTCCAGGAGTTGCGTCAGGGAGGCGATGGAGGGCACGTCCGAGACGGCCGGGCCCCGGCACAGCGCGCGTCCGGCGTAGCCGAGACGGATCGCCGCGGCGACCAGGTCCGGATCGTCGTCGACGAACAGACACTCTGCAGGAGCGAGGTCCAGTGCGTCGCTGGCATGGCGGTACATGCGCGGGTCCGGCTTGGTGCAGCCGAGGACGGCGGAGATCGCGTACGCCTCGAAGAACCGGCCGATCCCGAGCCCGGCGTGGAGGGCGGGCAGGTCGGGCCAGGCGTCCGACACCACGGCCATCCGCACACCCCGGCGGCTCAGCACTTCCAGGGTCTCCTCGACGTCCGGGTACGTCTCCAGGAGCACGGACGGAGGGACTTCGCGGCGCAGGTCGCCGAGGAGCTGCGAGGTCGGCTCCACCCCGAGGTGGCGCAGCAGCACCCGGTGGTAGTCGTCGTAGTCGGGCGTCGACGGCGAGTCGGCGAAGAAGCGGTCCCCCTCGGTGATGGCCGCCGCGAACTGCTCCGGTGTGATCGATGGGGTGTGGGCGAGCACGGTCTGCTCGAAGTCCGCCCGCGGGTTCCAACGGCCGCCGATCGGCTGCATCAGCACGCCGCCCGAGTCGAAGAGGACGGCGCGCAGACGGGCAGGAGAGGCCGGCGGTGTCGTCACCCGGCCAGTCTGGCGAACGCGCGCCCGCTGGTCGACCCTTCTTCCGGCCAGAGAGACCGGCGAAGGCCGAAGGCCCGGGCGGCGTACCGCCCCGGGCCTTCGTCGTACCGCCGCCCGCTCAGGGGTAGCGGCGCGGGGTCCAGGTGACCCGGGAGCCGTCGGGCCGCTCCGTGACCCGGGTCTGCGAGGACCCGATCAGCAGGATGGTGCGCATGTCCACCTCGGACGGCTCCAGTTCGCCGAGCGGGAGGATGCGGACCGACTGCTCCGGGCCGCCCACGTCCCGTGCGACGACCACCGGGGTCTGCGGCGAACGCAGCTCAAGCAGCAGCTCCTTGGCCTGGGCGACCTGCCAGGTCCGGCTGCGCGAGCCGGGGTTGTACAGGGCGAGCACCAGGTCCGCGGCGGCGGCGGCGCGCAGCCGCTGCGCGATGACCTCCCACGGCTTGAGCCGGTCGGACAGGGAGATGGTGGCGTAGTCGTGGCCGAGCGGGGCCCCGGCCGCGGCGGCTGCCGCGTTGGCGGCGGTCACCCCCGGCAGGACCCGTACGGGGACGTCCTTGTACTCCGGCTGCCCGGCGACCTCCAGGACGGCGGTGGCCATGGCGAAGACGCCCGGGTCGCCGCCGGAGACCACGGCCACACGCTTGCCGCGGCGGGCGAGGTCGAGCGCGAACTCGGCGCGCTCCGACTCGACCTTGTTGTCGGAGCCGTGCCGGATCTGGCCCGGCTTCACGGGTACGCGGTCCAGGTACGTGGTGTACCCGACGAGCACCTCCGCATCGGCCAGTGCCCGCCGCGTCTCGGGGGTGAGCCAGAGCGGCCCGGCCGGCCCGGTGCCGACCACGGCGACCTCGCCGGGCCCGGACGGCACGCTGCCCGGGTTTCCGATGCGGCTGGGCACGACGGCGACGGCGAAGTACGGGACGCTCTCGGGGTCGGTCTCCGCCAGGACGCCGGTCCGCTCGCCCTCCATCGTGGCGCGCTCGACGTAGCGCGCCTCGGCGAGGCGGCCGCTGCCCTCCATCGCGCGGCGCACGGCGGGGAAGGTGCGGCCGAGCTTCATGACGACCGCGGAGTCGGTGGCGGCGAGGCGGGCGGTGAGCTCCTCCTCGGGCAGGGTGCCGGGCAGGATCGTCAGCACCTCCTCGCCCTCGACGAGCGGGGTGCCGAGGCGGGCGGCGGCGGCGCTGACCGAGGTCACGCCGGGGATCACCTCGGCCTCGTACCGGTCGGCGAGCCGCTTGTGCATGTGCATGTACGAGCCGTAGAAGAGCGGGTCCCCCTCGGCGAGCACGGCGACGGTCCGGCCGTTGTCCAGGTGCGCGGCCAGCCGGGCGGCGGACGCCTCGTAAAACTCTTCCATCGCCCCCTGGTAGCCGCCGGGGTGGTCGGTGGTCTCGGTGGTGACCGGGTAGACCAGCGGTTCCTCGATGTGGTCGGCGCGCAGGTGCTTCGCCGCGATGGAGCGTGCGATCGAGCGGCCGTGGCGGGCGCTGTGGTACGCGACGACGTCGGCCTCGGCGATCACCTCGACGGCCCGCAGGGTCATCAGGGAGGGGTCGCCGGGACCGAGCCCGACGCCGTACAGCTTTCCGGTGCTCATTCTTCCTCGCTCGCGATCGCGTTGACGGCGGCTGCCGCGATGGCGCTGCCACCGCGCCGGCCGCGCACGATCAGGTGGTCCAGGTCCGAGGAGTGCGCGGCGAGGGCGTCCTTGGATTCGGCGGCTCCGATGAAGCCGACCGGGACGCCGACGACGGCGGCAGGGCGCGGGGCGCCCTCCTCGATCATCTCCAGCAGCCGGAACAGCGCGGTCGGCGCGTTGCCGACGGCGATCACGGAGCCCTCCAGCAGGCCCCGGTCGCGCCAGACTTCGAGCGCGGCGGCGCTGCGCGTGGTGCCCATCTTCGCGGCGAGGGCCGGCACTGCCGGATCGGAGAGGGTGCAGATCACCTCGTTGTCGGCGGGCAGTCGCTTGCGGGTGACACCGCTGGCGACCATCTGCACGTCGCAGAGGATCGGCGCGCCGGCGGACAGGGCGGCACGCGCGCGGAGCACGACGTCCGGGGTGTAGCCGAGGTCCTGGGGCAGGTCGGTCATTCCGCAGGCGTGAATCATGCGCACCGCGACCTGGGCGACGGAGGCGGGGAGCCCGGAGAGGTCCGCCTCGGCGCGGATCGTGGCAAAGGACTGGCGGTAGATCGCCGCGCCGTCCTTCTCGTACTCGAACACTGTGTACTCGCTCATTTCTTCGCTGCGTCGTGGGAGGTGGTGCGGCGTGCGTCCGCGAGGGCCGCGGGAAGTTCGGAGGTCTGTACGCCGCGGCGCGGGGTGCGGCCCGGCGCGGAGAGGTCGTACCCGGCGGAGGTGGCGACCACGTCCACCCATGCGGTGCCGCGGGGGTGTCCGCACCGGCGTTCGCATCCGGACCAGTGCACGGGCATGGGGCATCCCCTGCTCGAAGAGCTCGGGGAGGGGCCGGTCGCCCGTTCGACGACGGCCTGCGCGTCGGCGCGTACGTCCGCGAGGGATTTGGCGCAACCGGGGCGGCCGGTGCAGGCGGTGACGGACCGCCAGGGGCTGTCGGGGGCGGTGATCAGGCCGGCGTCCGCGAGGACGGCGAGGGCGTCGGCGGCGGTGCCCGCGGGCAGGCCGGGGACGACGATCCCGCGCCAGGGGGTCAGGCGGAAGCGGCCCGTGAGGCCGGCCAGCCGGCGCCACTGCGCGGTGGTCAGCCGGCCGAGCGGGGCGAGCACGCTGAGCGCGGCGGTGCCGTGCGGGCCGTCGGGGCCGTCTGGGCCGTCGACCACGCCGGGCTCGGGGGCCCGGCCGTGCGGGGCGGCGGTATCCCGCACGGCGCGGGCCTCGATCCCGGCGGCAGCCAGACGGGCGGTCAACTCGGCGGAGCGCAGTGCCTGTTCGGCGGGGAGTTCGCAGACCCGCCAGGCCCGGGTGCCGGCTTCGCGGACGGCGTCGAGGAAGTACTCGGCGGCCACGCGGGCGGCCCGGGGCGCGTCGGCGGTGGCCACGAGCACGGCGTCCGCCGGGTCGGCCGTCCACAGCAGGGCCCGGTCCGCGTCCCGGGCGGCCAGGTTGACGTCCGCGGCGAGCGAGGTCACGTCGCCGCGGCCGTCGTCGAGGGCGAACAGGAAGCGTCCGGACAGCTCGGCGGCGGGCGCGCTCGCGCACAGCAGCCGGTCCAGTTCCCCGACCCAGGGGGCCACGTCCGGCAGGCCGCGCCGGTCGAGACCGGTCAGCGGCGAGGCGACGATGTTGCGGACCCGCTCGTGGGTGGGCGCGGGCAGCAGCCCGGCGCGGACGAGCACCGCCTGCAGTTCGCCGCCGCAGCTCGCACCGAGTCCGCGCAGCTGCGCGTTGCCGCGCGAGGTGAGGTCGATGTGCCCGTCGCCGAGCCGGTCCGCGGCATCGGCGAGCAGCCGGGCCGCGCCCTCATCGAGCATCCCGCCGGGAATCCGGACCCGGGCCAGGTACCCGTCGTCGGCCGCGTGCAGCCGCAGCGCACCGGGGCAGGCGTCACCGCGATCCCGTATGACGGGTTCGTCCCGCGATGCGGCGGAAGGGGGTTGGGGCGGCATGGCGGCGAGCATACCCACGATTACGGCGACCCGACCTGTGGCCGTCACCACCCCGCCGCTTCGGGCCCGACCTGGCCGGATACCACCGCAGGGGCGGCACGGGGCCCGGAGCACCCGGTCCGGCGTCCGCGGCCGGTGAGTTGACCGGCGCCGCCGGGGGAGGCGCCTGCACACCGAGCGGCCCGAGGCCCGGGCTGCGCGGCAATGGCGGGAAGCCGAACCCGCGGCCCCGGACCCACCGATCGCCCGATGCGCGCCGGCCCACCGAGCGGCACGCGCCCGGGCCGGCTCCTGCCCGGCAAGGCAGCGCGAGGTGCAGCCGCGGGCAACGGGCGGCGCAAAGCCGGACATCCGCGCCCATGACCTGACCTCCCGCGCCGCGTATGCGCCGGCTCACCGGGCGGCGCGCGCCCGGGCTCGCGCCTGCGCGGCGAACCTGCCCGCGATGTGGAGCCGCGCACCGGGCGGCGCAAAGGCACGCGCCGCGCCCGCGACGCGGCGCCCGGCGCCGAATGCGCGCAGGCACACCAGGACGGCACAGGGTTCCGGCGCGCGCCCGCGCCAAGCCGGCGCACCCCGCGGGCCCGGGAGCTGCGCCCGCGCCGGGTGCCGGCGTGCGCCGGGCTCCGCCGGCCGTGCTCCCGCCCGCGCGCCACCCCCACTCCCGGCCAGGGAAAACGCCACCTAAGATGACCACCGGCGGCGCCACACGGCCCGCCATCGCCGAGGACGGCGACATGGGAGGAAGCCCGGTGCGATTCCGGCGCGGTCCCGCCACTGTGAACCCTGCAGAGCATTCCGCCGGGTGAGTCAGGAACTCCCGCCGTCCAAACTGCCCGGGGCGCGGAAACCCCGAGGAAGGCCTGCCGCCGCATGATCCTGCTGCTGTCGACGTCCGACACCGATCTGCTCAGCGCCCGCGCCGCCGCGGACGGCCCTGTGCCGTACCGGTTCGCGAACCCCTCCCGCCTTCCCCTCGAAGACCTCCCGGGACTGCTCGACGGCGTCGACCTGGTCGTCGTCCGCCTCCTCGGCGGCCTGCGCGCCTGGCAGGACGGCCTCGACCTGCTCCTGGCCCCCGGGCAGACCCGCCCGGTGGTCGTCCTCACCGGCGAACAGGCCCCGGACGCCCAGCTGATGGAGGCCTCCACGGTCCCGATCGGCATCGCGGCCGAGGCGCACGGCTACCTCGCGCACGGCGGCCCCGCCAACCTGGACCAGCTGGCCCGGTTCCTGTCCGACACGGTGCTCCTCACCGGCCACGGCTTCGAGCCGCCCACCGCGGCGCCCACCTGGGGCCCGCTGGAGCGCACCCCCGTACGCCCGTACGGTCCGCGCATCGCCGTGCTGTACTACCGCGCCCACCAGATGAGCGGCAACACCGCCTTCGTGCACGCCCTGTGCGACGCGATCGTGGAGACCGGCGGCACGCCCGTACCGCTGTACGTCTCCTCCCTGCGCACCCCGGAACCGGAGCTGATCGCCGAACTGGAGTCGGCGGACGCGATCATCACCACGGTCCTCGCGGCCGGCGGCACCAAGCCCGCCACCGCTTCGGCCGGCGGCGACGACGAGTCCTGGGACGCGGGCGCGCTGGCCGCGCTGGGCGTGCCGGTCCTCCAGGCCCTGTGCCTGACCGGCTCGCGCAGCGCCTGGGAGGACAACGACGAGGGCCTCTCCCCGCTCGACGCCGCGACGCAGGTCGCCGTCCCCGAGTTCGACGGCCGCCTGATCACCGTCCCCTTCTCCTTCAAGGAGTTCGACGAGGACGGCCTGCCCGCGTACGTGGCCGACCCCGAGCGCGCCGCCCGCGTCGCCGGCATCGCCGTCCGGCACGCCCGGCTGCGGCACATCGAGCGCCGCGACAAGAAGATCGCGCTCGTCCTCTCCGCGTACCCCACCAAGCACTCCCGCATCGGCAACGCGGTCGGCCTCGACACCCCGGCCAGCGCCGTGGAGCTGCTGCGCACCCTGATCGCGGGCGGCTACGACTTCGGCCCCGTCGAGGACATCCCGGGTCTGGTCTCCGGCGACGGCGACGAGCTGATCCGCGCCCTGATCGAGGCCGGCGGCCACGACCAGGACTGGCTGACCGAGGAGCAGCTGGCCCGCAACCCGGTCCGGATCCCGGCCGCCGACTACAAGCGGTGGTTCGCCGAGCTCCCCGCCGAGCTGCGGGGCAGCGTCGAGGAGCACTGGGGCGAGGCCCCGGGCAACATGTTCGTCGACCGCTCGGCCAACCCCGAAGGGGACATCGTCCTCGCGGCCCTACGCCGCGGCAACCTCCTCATCCTCATCCAGCCGCCGCGCGGCTTCGGCGAGAACCCGATCGCGATCTACCACGACCCGGACCTGCCGCCCTCGCACCACTACCTGGCCGCGTACCGCTGGATCCAGGCGCGCGCCGAGGACGGCGGCTTCGGCGCCGACGCGATGATCCACCTGGGCAAGCACGGCAACCTGGAGTGGCTGCCGGGCAAGAACGCCGGCCTGTCGGCGGCCTGCGCGCCCGACGCAGCGCTCGGCGACCTGCCGCTCATCTACCCGTTCCTGGTCAACGACCCGGGCGAGGGCACCCAGGCCAAGCGCCGCGTGCACGCCACCCTGGTCGACCACCTGGTGCCGCCGATGGCGCGCGCGGAGTCGTACGGCGACATCGCGCGCCTGGAGCAGCACCTCGACGAGTACGCGCAGATCTCCGCGATGGACCCGGCCAAGCTGCCGGCCATCCGCGCCCAGATCTGGACGCTGATCCAGGCCGCGAAGCTCGACCACGACCTGGGTCTGGAGGAGCGCCCGGACGACGACGGCTTCGACGACTTCCTGCTGCACGTCGACGGCTGGCTGTGTGAGGTCAAGGACGCCCAGATCCGTGACGGCCTGCACGTCCTGGGCGGCGCACCGACCGGCGAGGCCCGCGTCAACCTGGTCCTCGCGATCCTGCGCGCCCGTCAGATCTGGGGCGGCACCACGGCCCTGCCCGGCCTGCGCGAGGCGCTCGGCCTGGACGAGTCCGCGGCCACCCGTACGACCGCGGACGAGGCGGAGGAGGCTGCCCGCGCGCTGGTCCAGGCGATGGAAGACGCGGACTGGGCCCCGGAGGCGGTGGCTTCGGTCGCGGCCGGATACTCGGCGGACGTGGCGGCCGTACTGGACTTCGCCGCCCGCGAGGTCGTCCCGCGCCTGGCCGGCACCACGGACGAGATCGCCCACGTGGTCTCGGCCCTGGACGGCCGCTTCGTCCCGGCCGGCCCCTCCGGCTCGCCGCTGCGCGGCCTGGTCAACGTCCTCCCGACCGGCCGCAACTTCTACTCGGTGGACCCGAAGGCCGTGCCCTCCCGCCTCGCATGGGAGACCGGCCAGGCGCTCGCCGAGTCGCTGCTGAACCGCTACCGCACGGACAACGGCGAGTGGCCCGCCTCCGTCGGCCTGTCGCTGTGGGGCACGAGCGCGATGCGCACCTCCGGTGACGACGTCGCCGAGGCGCTGTCGCTGCTCGGCATCCGGCCGGTATGGGACGAGGCCTCGCGCCGCGTCACGGGCCTGGAGCCGATCCCACTCGACGAGCTGGGCCGTCCGCGCATCGACGTGACGCTGCGCATCTCGGGCTTCTTCCGGGACGCGTTCCCGCACGTCATCGGCCTGCTGGACGACGCCGTGCGGCTCGCGGCCTCGCTCGACGAGCCGGCGGACGGCAACTTCGTCCGGGCCCACGCCCAGGCGGACCTGGCCGAGCACGGCGACGAGCGGCGCGCGACGACCCGTATCTTCGGCTCGCGGCCGGGCACGTACGGCGCCGGCATCCTCCAGCTGATCGACTCCCGCGACTGGCGTACGGACGCCGACCTCGCGGAGGTCTACACGGTGTGGGGCGGCTACGCGTACGGCCGCGGCCTGGAGGGCCGTCCGGCGCGTGCCGAGATGGAGACGGCGTACAAGCGGATCACGGTGGCCGCGAAGAACACGGACACCCGCGAGCACGACATCGCCGACTCGGACGACTACTTCCAGTACCACGGCGGCATGGTGGCCACGGTGCGCGCTCTGCGGGGCACGGCCCCGGAGGCGTACATCGGCGACTCCACCCGCCCGGAGACGGTCAAGACCCGCACCCTGGTGGAGGAGACCAGCCGCGTCTTCCGCGCCCGCGTGGTGAACCCGAAGTGGATCGAGGCGATGCGCCGCCACGGCTACAAGGGCGCCTTCGAGCTGGCGGCGACCGTGGACTACCTGTTCGGGTACGACGCCACGACGGGCGTGGTGGCGGACTGGATGTACGACAAGCTGACCGAGACGTACGTCCTGGACCCGGAGAACCGCGCCTTCCTGGAGGAGGCCAACCCCTGGGCCCTGCACGGCATCGCGGAGCGTCTGCTGGAGGCCGAGTCCCGCGGCATGTGGGAGAAGCCGGACCCCCAGATCCTCGAATCCCTCCGCCAGGTGTACCTGGACACGGAGGGCAACCTGGAGGGCGAGGCCGAGTAGTCCGCGCCGGAGCCGGACGGGCAGGCTGAGCAGGCCGCGGTGGCGGGGGTTGGGCTGCCACCGCGCCTCGTGCGTCTCGTGCAGCCGCAGGCGGGGGAAGCGCTCAATGATCCGGGTGAGGGCGATCTCGCCCTGGAGGCGGGCGAGCGGCGCTCCGAGGCAGTGGTGGATGCCGAATACACATGCCACCGGTCTTCGGGCGCATGGCCTCGGAGGGGGCGGCGGGGCGGGCGCGGGGGCGCGGAAGCAGTGGCCGTATCCCCCGCCAAGCCCCCGCGCCACGGAACGGCTCCTGCGTCACCTGAAGCGGTGAACTCCCCCGTATCCCCGCGGCCACGGGGGTAGGGCACTGCTGATCTCGTGCGGGGGTCGCAGCCAGGGCCCCCGCATCCTCGGACGGAAAGGCCCGCCCGCCGTGACGCAGCCGTTTCAACTGCCGGATTTCTACGTACCGTATCCGGCGCGACTGAACCCCCGCCTGGAGGCCGCGAGAACGCACACCAAGCAGTGGGCCCGCGGCTTGGGGATGCTGGAGGGGTCCGGCGTCTGGGACGAGAACGACCTCGACTCGCACGACTACGCGCTGCTGTGCTCGTACACCCACCCCGACTGCGACGGCGACGCGCTGGACCTGGTCACCGACTGGTACGTGTGGGTGTTCTTCTTCGACGACCACTTCCTGGAGGTCTACAAGCGCACCCTGGACCGCGAGGGCGCGAAGAAGTACCTCGACGGGCTGGCCGCCTTCATGCCGATGGACCTCGCCGACGGGTTCCCCGAGCCCGCGAACCCGGTCGAGGCGGGCCTCAAGGACCTGTGGTCGCGGACCGTGCCCGCGATGTCGATGGACTGGCGGGAACGATTCTCCGAGTCGACGCGGAACCTCCTCAACGAGTCCATGTGGGAGCTCCACAACATCAACATCGGCCGTGTGGCCAACCCGCTCGAATACATCGCGATGCGCCGCAAGGTCGGCGGCGCCCCCTGGTCCGCCGGGCTGGTCGAGTACGTGTCCGCCGAGGTGCCGGCCCGGGTCGCGCACGCGCGTCCGGTCGAAGTGCTGCGCGACGCCTTCGCCGACGCGGTGCACATCCGCAACGACATCTTCTCCTACCAGCGCGAGGTCGAGCAGGAAGGCGAACTCTCCAACGCCGTCCTGGTGCTGGAGACCTTCCTGAAGTGCACCACCCAGGAGGCCGCCGACCTGTCGAACGACCTGCTGACCTCGCGGCTCCAGCAGTTCGAGCACACGGCCCTCGCCGAGGTGCCCGCGCTCGCCGCCCGGCATGGGCTCGGCCCCGTCGAGACGGCGTCCGTCCTCGCGTACGCGAAGGGCCTCCAGGACTGGCAGTCGGGCGGCCACGAATGGCACATGGTCTCCAGCCGCTACATGAACGAGGAGGCCCGGGGAGCCGCCCCGCTCACGCTGCCCTTCATGCCCAGCGGTCCCGGTTCCGCCGCACTCGACCTGCGGTCCTTGTTCACCCCGCGCGCCATGGACATGCGTCGGCGCAGCTTCACGCACGTGCCGTTCCAGAAGGTGGGCCCCTCGCTGCTGCCCGAGTTCCACCTGCCGTTCCCGCTCACCCTCAGTCCGCACCTGGACCGGGCCCGCCGGGAACTGGCGGTCTGGTGCCGGGAGATGGGCCTGCTGCATCCGCAGCCCGGCGACCCCGGCTCCGACATCTGGGACGAGGCCAAGCTGGTCGGCATGGACTTCGCGCTGTGCTCGGCGGGCATCGACCCCGACGCCACGCCCGAGGCGCTGAGCCTGAGCGCGCAGTGGCTGGCCTGGGGCACGTACGCGGACGACTACTACCCCAAGGTCTTCGGCGGCCCGAAGTCACCCGGCGCGGCCCGGGCGGCGACCGACCGGCTGATCTCCATGATCCCGGTCGACCCGGCCGATGCCCCTGAGCCGGTCACCGCGATGGAACGGAGCCTGAAGGACCTGTGGGCCCGCACCGTCGCCGGGATGAGCGCTGCGATGCGCGCGGAGTTCCGCGGGCACATGACCGGGATGCTGGACAGCTGGGTCTGGGAGACCGGCAACGCCGTCGTGAACCGGATTCCCGACCCGGTCGACTACGCCGAGATGCGCCGCTTCACGTTCGGCGCGTACCCGACGATGTTCCTGGCCAGGTCCGGACACGAGGGCGACGGCGTCCCGCCCGAGGTCTACCGGGACGGCGTGATGCGCTCGCTGGAGAGCGCCGCCGCGGACGTCGGGTGCATCGTCAACGACCTCCACTCGTACCAGAAGGAGATCGAGGTCGAGGGCGGGGTCCACAACCACGTCCTCGTCACCCAGAACTTCTTCGGCGTCGGCTACCCCCAGGCGTTCGGGATCGTCGCGGACCTGCTCGTGCAGCGCACCAGGGAGTTCGAGCACATCCGGGACCACCAGCTGCCGGTGCTGTACGAGGACCACGGACTCGGCCGCACGGAGCGCGCCTCGCTCGACGCGTACGTGCGGGAGCTGGAGGACTGGATGGCCGGCGTACTCAACTGGCACCGGAGCGTACGCCGTTACCGCGACGAGGACCTGCATCCGAAGCCCACCGGGCTCACTCCCGGGGCCTGGAGCTCCTTCTCCGCATGTCGGCGGCCCGGATCTCCCTGCCGGCCTGATCCCGGCGGGGCAGGGCGGACAGCCCGTCCGGGCGGGTCGCGCACCCCGCCCGGGCGGGCGAACGCCGCTCCTGCGGAATGCGGTTACCGCGGGCCGGTCCAGTCGGCCGGGACGTGCCCGAGCCGGACGCGCTGGGGATGGTCCCCGACGGGTACGGACACCCGCTTGGTCCCGGTGGCGAAGTCGATGGCGGTGACCCGGTCGGCGCCGCTCTCGGAGATCACGCAGGCCGAGCCGTCCCCGTCGACGGTGGCCCAGTACGGCTTGTCGGCGGGCACCAGCGGCCCCTCTGCGAGAGTGGCTCGGTCCACGACGGTGGCGTAGTCGTCCATCGTGCCCGCGACGCAGAGTCTGGCCCCGTCCGGGCTCATGGACAGGCCGTGGTGGCGGGAGTCGTTGACCCAGGTGGTGCGGTCCGCGTTGGTGGCGGCGCTGCGGGGAAGCTCCTTGATCCGGGTGATCCGGTCGGAGGCGACGTCGTACTCGACGACCCCGTTGAAGAAGGACACCTGGAAGTAGAGCGTGGACTCGTCGGGGCTGAACGACATCGGCCGGACGGCGTCGGACAGGTCCGGGCGGCCGAAGGCGTTCAGCCGCTCGCGCATGTCGATCACGCGGACCGTGCGGAAGGTCTGCGCGTCGACGACGGTGATCTTCCGGTCGCCCTTCGTCCAGTCCAGCCAGGGCGCGTCCAGCGCGGAGGTCACGTCCCCGATCGAGCTGTTCCACAGGTAGCGCCCGTCCCGGCTGAACGTGTTCTCGTGCGGCTTGTCCCCCGTCGGGAAGGAGCCGACCTGGCGGCCGGTCGCGATGTCCAGGACGTGCACGGTGTTGGCGGTGGAGGCGGAGACGGCGACGCGGGTGCCGTCCGGCGAGACCGCCATGTGGTCGGAGCGGTAGCCGGCGACGGGGAAGCGCCAGTTGACCCGACCGGTCCGCACGTCGATCGAGACGACGTCGGCGAAGCTGGGGCGGGAGGCGACCACGGCGGTGCCGTCCGGGGTGGTGTACATGTCGTCCACGAACTGGTCGTGGCCCTCACCCGCGGTGTTGCGGATGCCGAGGAAGAAGCCGAGCTTGATCGGATTGAGGTAGATCTCCCGGAGCCGCTCCTCCTTGTCGGGGATCATGTTGATCCGGCCGATCTTGGCGAGGTCCCCGGTGGAGGCGAGCACATCGGCGGT
This sequence comes from Streptomyces sp. NPDC097981, assembly GCF_040302565.1. NCBI lineage: Bacteria > Bacillati > Actinomycetota > Actinomycetes > Kitasatosporales > Streptomycetaceae > Streptomyces > Streptomyces sp. NPDC097981. The sequence continues at coordinate 33,843 of NZ_JBEORW010000013.1, read as the reverse complement.
CCCCTCCCAGTTGTTGCCGACGAACAGCACCTCGCGGACGCCGGAGCCGGAGGCCGCCGGACCGGAGGCCGGGGCGGAGGCGGAAGCGGTTGCGGGGCCCGCCGCGAGCGAAACCGCGGCCAGCACGCAGCCGGCGAGGAGCGTGCGTACGGGAACAGTACGGGCGGTGCGTGCGGTGCGGGTATTCCGGGACATCCGCTCAACTCCGTTGCAGGAAGGCGCTGTTACCGGCCGGTAAAATAGGCGGAACAGCGAAAGGGCGCAACCCTCACGGAGTTGCGCCCTGCTGTCGCGCTACGACTCCTCCAGCGGCGCCGCAGAGCCCGCCGCCCTTCAGGCGACGGAGCCGATCCTGCCGATCACGGTGTTCGAGGTGTCCGGGTGGATCGGGATGTGCGCTCCGGTGAGGGCCGCGCCGGAGCCGCCCCGGCGGTTCGCGACGATCTCGGCGGCGATGGACAGCGCGGTCTCCTCCGGGGAGCGGGCTCCGAGGTCCAGGCCGATCGGGGAGCGCAGCCGGGCCAGTTCGAGCTCGGTCACGCCGACCTCGCGGAGCCGCTCGTTGCGGTCCTCGTGGGTGCGGCGGGAGCCCATGGCACCGACGTAGGCGACGGGAAGCCTGAGGGCCAGTTCGAGGAGCGGGACGTCGAACTTGGCATCGTGGGTGAGCACGCACAGGACGCTCCGGCCGTCCAGCAAACCCGCCGAGGACTGTGCCTCCAGGTAGCGGTGCGGCCATTCGACGACGATCTCGTCCGCCTCGGGGAAACGGTTCTTCGTCGCGAAGACGGGCCGCGCGTCGCACAGGGTCACGCGGTAGCCGAGGAATTTGCCGATCCGCACCAGGGCGGACGCGAAGTCGATCGCACCGAAGACGATCATCCGCGGCGGCGGGACGCTGGACTCGACGAGCACCTTGAGCGGCTCTCCGCACAGCCGCCCGTCGGCGCCGATCTCCAGCACACCGGTCCTGCCCGCGTCCAGCATGGCGCGGGCCTCCTCGGCGACGGTGCGGTCCAGCTCGGGGTGGCCCCCGAAACCGCCTTCGTGGCCGCCCTCGCCCCGGACGAGCACGGCCCGGCCCCTGAGCTCGGCCGGCCCCTCCGCGATCCGGGCGACCGCCGCGGCCTCGCCGTGGGCGGCCGCGGCCAGCGCGGCCTCGAACACCTGACGTGCGGGGGATCCCACGGGGACCGGGGTGACGAGGATGTCGATGATCCCTCCGCAGGTCAGGCCCACGGCGAAGGCGTCGTCGTCGCTGTAGCCGAAGCGCTCCTGGACGGTCTCGCCGTCCTCCAGCGCCTGCCGGCACAGCTCGTACACCGCGCCCTCCACGCATCCGCCGGAAACCGAGCCTATGGCCGTGCCCTCGCCGTCGACGGCGAGTGCGGCTCCGGGCTGCCGGGGCGCGCTCCCGCCGACCGCCACCACGGTGGCGACGGCGAAGTCACGTCCCTGCTCGACCCACCGGTTCAGTTCTTCGGCGATGTCCAGCATTGCGGCCTCCTCGGAGAGGTTCGGTTTCCAGTATCGGATGCGTGGAGGGTCAGGTCCTGATCACGGGCCCGGTCTTACTTCACACCGAGCCACGCCTCGATCGGGTGGAGGGCGAAGAAGACCAGGAAGACACCGGTCAGGACCCACATGAAGGCGCCGATCTCGCGGGCCTTGCCCTGCGCGATCTTGATGGCCACGTAGGAGATGACACCGGCGGCGACACCCGGGGTGATCGAGTACGTGAAGGGCATGACCACCACGGTCAGGAAGACCGGGATGGCGGTCGCGGTGTCGGACCAGTCCACGTGGCGGGCGTTCTGCATCATCATCGCGCCGATGACGACCAGGGCCGCGGAGGCGACCTCACCCGGGACGATCTGCGTGATCGGGGTGAAGAAGAGGCAGGCGGCGAAGAACAGGCCCGTGACGACGGAGGCGAGGCCCGTGCGGGCGCCCTCGCCGACGCCGGTGGCGGACTCGACGAACACGGTCTGGCCGGAGCCGCCGGTGAAGCCGCCGATGGCGCCGCCGGCACCGTCGATGAACAGCGCCTTGGACAGACCCGGCATGCGGCCCTTGTCGTCGGCGAGCTTGGCCTCGGTGCCGACACCGATGATGGTGGCCATCGCGTCGAAGAAGCCGGCGAGGACCAGGGTGAAGACGATCATGCCGACCGTCATGATGCCGACGTCGCCCCAGCCGCCGAACTCGACCTTGCCGAAGAGCGAGAAGTCGGGCATCGAGACCGCGGAGCCGTTCAGGGTCGGCGGACCGTTGCGCCAGGCCTTGGCGTCGATGTCGGCCACGGCGTTGAGGATCGCGGCGAGTACAGTGCCGCCGACGATGCCGATCAGGATCGCGCCGGGAACCTTGCGGGCCTGGAGCATGAAGATCGTGAGCAGGGTGACGCAGAAGATCAGGACGGGCCAGCCGGCGAGCTCGCCGACCGAACCGAGCTGGACCGGGGGACCGAACTCGGAGCCCTTGCCGACGAAGCCGGCCTTCACGAGGCCGATCAGCGCGACGAACATGCCGATGCCCATGGTGATCGCGTGCTTGAGCGCGAGCGGGATCGCATTCATGATCATCTCGCGGAGGCCGGTGACGACCAGGAGACAGATCACGACGCCGTACATCACGCACATGCCCATGGCCTGCGGCCAGGTCATCTGCGGGGCGACCTGCGAGGAGAGCACACCGGACACGGACAGGCCGGCGGCAAGGGCGAGCGGGACCTTGCCCACGAAGCCCATGAGCAGCGTGGTCAGGGCCGCGGCGAACGCGGTGGCGGTGATGAGAGCCTTCTGGCTCATGGTGTCTCCGGCGACGTCCTTGCCGGAGAGGATCAGCGGGTTGAGCAGGAGGATGTACGCCATGGCCATGAAGGTCGTGACTCCGCCACGAATTTCATTGCCGACGTTGGATCCTCTGTGGGTGATGTGAAAGTACCGGTCGAGCCAAGAACGCCCGGCGGGGGTACGAGAGCCGTCGCCGGCCTCTTCCGCGCTGGTCTTGGGCTCTACAGACGACTGGGTCATGGTGCCTAACTCCCAAGGTTCAAAGGGGCACCCGCATGGAGACTGGAGACGCGGGATTTGGGAAACGCCGTTTGGCTGCACGACCCGGGGTGACGGCCCGAGGCGACGCGAAGGTGCACTGCGTGTACTGCGGGTACTGCGGGGGTTCTGCGGTACTGACGGCGGCTCCGGGGTGCCGGGTCCACCGGGGGGTGTTCCTGTTGGGGTATTGCCGGTGGAACGGACCGCGAGCGGTGCGGTCTTTCGTACTCCGGACTTCTGGCTCCGGGCGGTGCGGCTGGAAGTGTGACGTTCCCTGTGCCACACCGCCCGGAGAGTCTGTGGGGGTCCGGGGGCCTCGCGGCCCCGGTCGGCCAGGCCGCGGTCGAGCGCTTCGCCGCCGACCAGGAGCAGCCGCAGCCCGCCGAGCAGCTCACGGCC